>JANOCW010000211.1:0-5419 GCA_031412375.1 Gemmatimonadaceae bacterium
GATCATCACCGGCTTGTACTCATACAGCCTGACTCCGCCCTCGAGCAGCTCCTCGTATCGCGCCCGCGATGCGTAGGTCGTCATCATGACATCGGTCTCGTCACCTGCCGTCAGCACGCGCACGTCGACCCCGCGCTTCGCCGCATCGGTCAGCATGCGTCGAAAGTCGTCGTCGGGGACGAAGTAGGAGTTCGTGATGTAGAGCGTTTTCCGCGCGCTGACGACCGAGAGCGCGAGAAAACGCTCGGCGGTGGTGCTCCCCAGCGCTGGAGCGGTGTGCAGCAACCCCGCGATGGTCGGTCCGACCGAATCGAAGCCGGCGCGAGGGAAAAACAGATCGCCGGTCAACAGCTCTCCGGAGGCTTCTGCCCACGCCGCTGCGAAGGCTGCCTGAAGCTGCATGACAGCGGGTCCCTCGAACCGAACATTGGTGTCGCGCCACTGCTCCGGGGACTGCCCGTCCCCCTGCCACTTGTCGGCGATGCCAAACCCACCCGTGAACCCGACTTTCCCGTCGACGACGATGGCACGGACGTGCGAACGATTGCCGGCCTTGTCCAGGGAATACCAGTGGATCGGTCGCAGCTCCTGCACCCTGACGCCGGCCGCTCGAAGCGTGCCGATCCATTGATCCTCGATTGAGGACGAGCCGAACGCGTCAAGGAGGAGCATGACGCGCACGCCGGCCCGTGCTCGTGCCATGAGATGGAACGCCAGGCTGTCGGCGACCGCACCGGGCATCGCATAGTACATCTGGGCCGTGACGGTGTGCGTCGCCGCCGCGATGTCCTTCCAAATGCGCGGGTAGGTCTCATTTCCGTTGCGAAGCACCTCGACCCGATTGCCCGCCTCGATGTGCGTCTTTGCGTGCAGCTCGATGGTCTGTGCATACAATGGATCGTCCACGGCGGGCGGCGCCCCCGTTTGGCCCGCAACCATGACGCTGTGAACGGGCGTTCCGCGCGCCGCCGATAGCAGCCCAATGAGAGCGAACAGGATGAGTACGACGACCAGGAAGCCGAGTCCGACGCGTTTCAGAACGGTCATGTACGTTTGCTGGATCGAAGTGATGCTGCATCGGCGCAGCGCGCCGGAGTCGCGAGCAATGCAACCCCCATTCCTGCCCTCCCCTTGCTTCGGAGGGGGAGCGAGGTCATGCTGACCCGAACGACTTACCCTGATTAAGGTATGCAACGCTTCGACAAACGCACGATCGTGCTCACCGGCGTCGGTCGCGAGGGCCAGCTCGGGGAGGTCGTCGCGCGTGCATTCGCCGCGGAAGGCGCGTCGCTCACGCTCGTCGATCGCGACGATCACGAGGTCAACGATCGCGCGTCGGCTCTCCGACAGCTCGGATATGTCGCCCACGCCGTGTCGTGCGATCTCACTGACGAAGTGCAGGTCCAGGCGCTCGCGAGCGACGTCTCGAAGCGCCATGGTGGGCGGCTCGATGCCCTCGTCAACATTGCGGGAGGGTTCGCCATGAGCGGACCTGTGGGTGAGAGCGATTCGACCGTCTGGCGGCGCCAGTTCGACATCAATCTCACCACCGCGTACCTCGCGACGCGTGCATTCCTCCCGCTGCTTCGGCCGACCCACGGGGCCATCGTGTTCTTCGGCTCGGCTGCGGTCCTGCCGGGCGAGAAGGCGGGAGGCATGAGCGCATACGTCGCCGCGAAGAGTGGGGTGGTGGCTCTGATGCGCGCCGTCGCAGAAGAGGAACGAGAGGCGGGCGTCCGGGCTAACGCCGTAGCGCCGACGGCTATCCGCACCGCCGCCAACCTTCAGGCGATGAACGCGGCGATTCGCTATGTCGAACGGGAGGAGGTGGCGGCGACCGTGCTCTTCCTCTGCTCGGATGCCGCGAGCGCGGTCACCGGTCAGATCCTTCGCCTGGCGTAGTGCGACGCTACCCTCCCGGTCGCGGGGTCGTTCTCGACCGCTCGTTCGAGGCGCTCCCGGTCTTTCGCCTCAGTGATTCCGCGGAGGACGCGTCAATTTCGTTCTCTCCCGACGACGGCGGCCGCTGGCGCGTCCTGCCGGCACCGGGAGACCGGCTACCCGGAACGTTCGATCAGGACGTCTACGTCGAGCTCTTCCATCGGTACGCGGAGGCAGGCTTCCCATCCGATGGGGGTGTCACCTTCACGCTGCACGCATTCCTCCGATCCATGGGGCGCAAGGTCGATGGCCGTACCTACGAGCAGCTCCGCGCCGCTCTCGCTCGTCTCGAGCGCACGACCCTGGAATCGACGGGGGTGTACCACGATGCAACGGCGAACGCCCCACTCGATGTGCAGTTCACGATCCTCACGGCAGTCGCCATCGATCGCCGCCGGGTCACCGATCGCGAACAGCTCGGGCTCTTTCCCACGCTCACATCCGCCGAACCGGGAGACGCCCGCGTTACGCTCTCGCCGCTTCTTCGGTCCAATATCGAGGCAGGGTACACGGTGACCCTGTCACCGTCGCGGTATGCCGCGCTCACCTCGCCCGTTGCTCGGCGCCTCTACAGGCTGCTGGAAGTCGCGCGCGCAGAGGGCAAGGTGACGTGGCGAGTAGGGCTCGACCGCATCGCCGAGCAGCTCCCGCTATCCCAGCGTTTTCCGTCACACCTGCAGCGCGTTCTGCAGCCCGCCCATGAGATGCTCCTCGCGGCCGGTCTTGTCCGGGATGCGGCGATTCGGCAGTATCAGAGAGACTGGTACGTGGACTACATGCTCGCTTCGCGTCTTACATAGTCGGAGCCGGGCACCAATCTTGATCTTCCTTCCTGCCCGTCGACACACGCTAACGACCTTCCGGAGAACGACATGGCGACCAAGCTGGACAAGACGATCAAACGCGAGATCGAGATGGACGGCCAAGCCTACATGGTCACGATCTCCCCGGAGGGTGTGAAGCTGACCCAGAAAGGGTTCCGCAAGGGCCGCGAGATGACCTGGAAGGGCATGTGGGCCGGCGGCTCCGAAGAAGGGAGTGGGTCGGGCGCCGGGAGCACGTCCTGAGGGCAGTGACACGGGGCCGACCGGGAACCAACCTACCCGCCCCGCGTATCTCTTGAGTAGGCACATTCCCTTCCTTTCAGTCGAGTAACCCGATGCCCCGTCGTCGTTTTCCGCGGTTCGCACTGCTTGGGCTTCTCGCCGTTCCCGCGATTGCGGGCGGCTTCATGGTTCAGGAGCAGTCCACGGCCGAGGGCGTACAGCTCTTTCGGAGCGTGGTCGAGCTGGTTTCCCAGCGCTACGTCGATACCGTGAGCCAGGCGCAGCTGTACGAGAAGGCCGCGCGCGGACTGCTGGAAGAGCTGAACGACCCTTATACCGAGCTCCTCTCCCCGAAGGATCGCACCGCCTTCGAGACCAGAACGGGGGGACGGTACGGCGGCGTGGGCATGCAGATCGAGAAGCTCGCCGATGAGACCATCACGGTCAGTCGGGTCTTCCCGAACACGCCCGCCGAAGCCGCGGGCATCCGCGAAGGCGACCGTATCGTCGGGGTCGACACCGCGTCGACCGCGGGCTGGTCCCTCGACCAGGTCTCCGGTGCGCTCCTCGGAACGCCGGGCACCAAGGTCAACGCCAGGTTCCAGCGCATTGGGGTCGGCACTCCCATCGCCGTTCGCTTCACGCGCGCCGTCATCAAGGTGCCCGCCGTCCCGTACGCGATCACCTTCGATTCCATCGGCTACATTCCGCTGCTCCAGTTCAATGAGTTCGCCACCGAGGAGATCGAGGCGGCGGTCCGCAGGTTCCAGAAGCAGGGCGCGAAAGGCATCGTGCTCGACCTCCGCAGGAACCCGGGCGGTATCCTCGACCAGGCATTGTCGGTAAGTGACCTCTTCCTGAGGAAGAATCAGGAGATCGCCAGCGTTCGCGGTCGTGGCTTCGAGGCGCAGACGTTCGCCGCGAGCGGCCGTTCACTGGCTCCGACCGTTCCGCTCGTCGTGATGACGGACGGCGGTTCCGCATCGGCGTCCGAGATCGTTGCCGGTGCGCTCCAGGATCACGACCGTGCGCTGATCCTCGGAACGACATCGTACGGGAAGGGGCTCGTCCAGACGCTCTACAACCTCGATGGCGGCTACGCCGTCAAGATGACCACCGCCAAGTACTTCCTGCCGAGCGGGCGGCTCATCCAGAAGGAGCGCAAGATGGTGAATGGTGCGCTCGTCGAAGCGGTCCCCGACTCGCTGGAGACCGACTCCGTCAAGAAGAGCCGTCCAACGTTCAAGTCCGACGGCGGCCGCACCGTCTACGGCGGTGGCGGGATCACACCGGACTTCATCATCAAGCCCGACACCATCAGCACCCCGGAACAGGACTTCTACAAGAAGGTCGCCCCGAAATACCCCGAGTTCTACACCGTGCTGTCCGATTACGCGCTCGAGTTGAAGCCGTCGGTGAAGCCGGGATTCACGGTCCAGCCGGCGTGGCGCGAAGAGTTCTTCCGCCGCCTCAGCGTGGCGAAGCTTCCGATCGACAAGGACCTGTTCGACAAGGCCATGCCGTCGGTGGACCGGGAGCTCCGCCAGCGCATCGCCTACCTCGCCTTCGGTGACTCCACCGCGAAGCGGATGAGCCTCAACGACGATGTCCAGCTCGTCAAGGCGCTCGCGATGCTGCGCAATGCACGCACGCAGCAGGACCTGTTCGCCTCGGCACGAATCGCCGGAGCGAAGAACTGACGGCGCGCCTATCCCGGGTCGCCAGTCCGCAGCCGCCGCCACGCCTTCACGGTGTGGCGGCGGTTCTCGTTCTGGCCGTACGCCGTCTCGCCATCCCGCCAGCATCGTTGCAGCCACACGCCCCGAAGCGTAGAATCAGGCGTTGTCATCATACGGAGCCGCCATGCTGATCACGCTCGGAATCATCGTCGTCCTCGCAATCTTCCTTGCGACCAGCTCGTTCAAGATCGTCGGCCAGGCCGAGGTCATGGTCATCGAACGCCTCGGCCGCTTTCACCGGTTGGCGCGGTCAGGGTTCAACATCCTGATTCCCTTCGTGGAGCGGCCCAGGACGATCGACGTTCGCTATTTCGATGCCGATGTCGGCGGCGTGAAGCGCATCACCGCAGGCTCCACGTCGCGGATCGACCTGCGTGAGCAGGTGCTCAACTTTCCCAGCCAGCCTGTCATCACGTTGGACAACGTCACGATCGACATCGATGCGGTGTTCTACTATCGCGTCGCCGATCCGCAGAAGGCAACCTACGCCGTCCAGAATCTCCCGTACGCCCTCGAGACGCTCACCCGCACCACGCTTCGCAACATCGTCGGCGAGATGGAGCTCGACCAGACCCTCGGCAGTCGCGATGTCATCAACAAGCGCATGCGCGAGGTGATCGAGGAGGCATCGATCGGATGGGGCGTCGATGTCACGCGTGTGGAGCTCCAGTCGATCGAGCCGCCGCACGACAT
>JANOCW010000212.1:0-3676 GCA_031412375.1 Gemmatimonadaceae bacterium
CGCTCCTTCTCGGTGGAGCGCGTGCTGCGGATGCTGAGCCACGCGGGCACGATCATGATCAGCCCAAAGAACAGCGGCCCGAAGATGGTCGCGATCACGAACCATTTCGATCGCACGCGCTCCATGTACTCGCGTTTGACGACGGCGCCGAGTCTACCCATGGCCACTCACCCCCTCCTCCACGCCGCTGGCGCCGACGCGCCGAAGAAAGATCTGGTGCAGCGATGGCTGCACCCGCTCGAACCGCTGGATGCGCGCGCCACTCGCGACCAGGCGCGCGAGCAGCGATCCGGAATCTCCCTCGGGGGCCAGCTCCACCTCGAAGAACCGATTGGAGGCATCCACTCTCGCGACCAGCGACCTGTCGGCGAGGATCGCCGCGACCCCCGGCGAGACGTCCCCCTCGAGGGCGAGCGCGACATGTCGTCCGCCGTGGCTCGACTTCACCGTCGCCATGTCGTCGTCGAGCACCTTCTCGCCCCGGGCAATGATGCACACGGCATCGCACATCCGCTCGGCGCTGTCCATGACGTGCGTGCTGAAGATGACCGTCTTCCCCCGTCGCTTGAGGTCGACGACGGTATCCTTGAGCGCCTGGGCGTTCACCGGATCCAGCCCGCTGAATGGCTCGTCGAGGATCACGAGGTCAGGGTCGTGCAGCAGCGCCCCGATGAACTGCACCTTCTGCTGCATGCCGCGTGACAGTTCCTCGACGCGCGCGTTCCCCCAATCCCGCTCGGCGGTCCGCAATGTCAGTCGCTCGAGCCACTCGTCGATGCGGACATTCGCTGCCTTGCCCGGGATTCCCTTCAGGTCGGCGAGAAAGCGCAGGAGGCGGCGTACCTGCATGCGCGGGTACAGCCCCCGCTCCTCGGGGAGATAGCCGATGCGATCGCTGGCCGCGCGGTCGCCGCCGGGGCGGCCGAGGACCGTGATCGTGCCCGCGTCGGGCGCGATGATGTTCAGCATCATCCGGATCGTGGTCGTCTTCCCCGCGCCGTTCGGCCCGAGCAGGCCGTAGACCGAACCGCGCGGCACGGTGAGCGAGAGATCGCGCACCGCGACGTGGTTCGCGTAGCGCTTGACGACGTTGCGGATCTCGACGGCGGATTCGGTCACCGGAAGAACTGCTCCTGAGGACGGGTACTCGGCGCGAGCCGCGTGCACGATTCCTGAACGGCGCTGCTGAAGATACACCCAGGGTTGCCGATGGCCCACTCGCTCGCGATACTCCGCGAATGGGAAACAGTGCCTCGCGGATGTGCAGGATCTCGATGGTGGGCGTGTGGTTTGCCGCTGCTGCGTGCGGAGTGAAGGAGGAATCCTCGGTGTCGGCCACGGGCCCACTCGTCGTCTACAATGCCGGCAGTCTTGCGCGTCCCTTGCGGGCCGTGCTCGACTCGTTCGCCGCGCGCACTGGCGTTACAATCGAGCAGGAGAGCGCCGGAAGTCTGGAAACCGCGCGCAAGCTCACGGACCTCCACAAGGTGCCCGACGTCGTGGCGCTTGCGGACTACAAGGTGTTTCCGCAACTCCTCATGCCCGGCCACACGTCGTGGTACGTCGCATTCGCACGGAACCGGATGGTGATCGCCCACACCGCTCGCTCTCGATTTGCGAGCGAGCTGACCGAAGACAACTGGTGGGAGGTCCTTCAGCGGCGGGGAGTCGAGACGGGCCGGTCGGACCCGAATCTCGATCCGAATGGCTACCGCACGCTGCTCGTGTTCAAGCTCGCGGAGTTGCACCATGGCCAGCCGGGACTCGCGCAGCGGCTGCTGGCCGCAGCGCCAGCGCGGAATGTCCGGCCCAAGGAGGTCGATCTCGTTGCGCTCCTCCAGGCCGGCGAGCTCGATTACATCTGGTCGTACGAATCCGTTGCCCAGGCTGCGTCGCTGCCCTATCTCCGCCTGCGCCACGAGGTCGACCTCGGGTCGGTCGAGGACTCTGCGTTCTACGCGCGCGCGGACGTGCGTGTCACCGGGTCTGGCCAGTCCGACTCGATCACCTTTCGCGGTGAGCCCATCGTCTACGCGGCATCGATCCCGACCGCGGCACCCCACCGCGTCCTTGCCGAGCAGTTTCTCGCCTTCCTGCTGTCGCCCGACGGCTCGCGGATCCTGCGCGCGGCGCGCCTCGACGCGCTCGACCGTCCTGTCGTCGCCGGGTCGAATGCACCGGCGGTCGTGGACTCGCTCGCCCGCCTCCGGTAACGCGTGCATGAACGCCCGGCGGCAAGCGTAGCGACTTCCGCCCACCGCGCGGCGAGTATCGTCGCGGCCCTCGGTGGTTCCCTCCTCCTTCTCTTCCTCTTCGCCCCGGTCGTCGAGCTCGTCGGGACCGCGGGGGCAAGCGGCGTGCGAAAGCTGTTCACCGATCGCGAGCTGCGGAGTGCACTCGCGCTCACCGCGGGGACGGCGACGGCCGCGACACTCATCGGCATCGTCACGGCGACCCCACTGGCCTACCTGCTCGCGCGCCGCCGCTTTCCCGGGCGCGCGGTGCTCGCCGCCATCCTTGACCTCCCGCTGCTCATTCCGCACCCGGTGGCCGGCATCGCCCTGCTGCTCGTACTCGGGCGCGAGAGCGCGGTGGGCGGCACGCTGCTCGACATGGGCATCCGCATCGTCAGCGCTCCGCTAGGGATCATTGCCGCGATGCTGTTCGTGTCGGTGCCTCTCTACATCAGCGCTGCCCGGGAGGCATTCGCGCGTGTCGACCCCCGCTACGAAGCAGTGGGTCGCACGCTCGGTGATCCGCCATGGCGCGTCTTCCGCCGCATCACACTGCCCCTGTCGCGGCGCGGACTCGTCGCTGCGTCGGTCGTGATGTGGGCGCGTGCGGTGAGCGAGTTCGGGTCGATCGTCATTCTGACGTATAACCCGAAGGTTGCCAGCGTCCTCAGCTACGATCGCTTTACGACCTTTGGCCTGCCGGAGGCGCTGCCGGTCGCCGCCGTGCTCGTGCTACTCGCGCTGATCCCGCTCACAGTATTGCGCGCGCTGCGCGATGACCGGGGGGCGGCAGTCGGCCCGTGATCGAAGTCATCGGGCTTTCGGCGGCAGTAGGAGCGTTCACGCTCAAGGATGTGAGCTTCGTCGTTCCACGCGGTTCCTACGGCGTCGTGATTGGCCCGGCGGGCTCGGGCAAGACAACGCTCCTCGAGACCATTGCGGGGATCACCCCGCATCGCGCGGGATCCCTCCGCCTGGACGGCGCGGACGCAACGGCGCTTCCGCCCGAGCGTCGGGGCATCGGGCTCGTCTATCAGCATGGCTACCTGTTCCCGCACCTCTCCGTCGAGGAGAATGTCGCGTATGGAGCCACCGATCCGGCATTCGCGCGCGACGTGTCCGCGCGCATCGGCGCAACGGCGCTCAGCGGTCGCGACATACGATCGCTGAGCGGCGGCGAGCGCCAGCTCGTCGCCATCGCGCGTGCGCTCGCGACGCGCCCATCGCTCCTGCTCCTCGACGAGCCGTTCAGCGCGCTCGATCCGCGGCGGCGGTCGCTGGTGCGCCGGGAAGTACGTGCAATCCATCGGGAGTGGGGCCTGACGGTCCTCCAGGTGACCCACGACTTCACCGAGGCAGGGCTGCTCGGGGACGTCGCCATTCTTCTCGATGCGGGGCGCGTGCTCCAGTACGGACCTCCGGAAGAAGTTTTCCGCAAGCCT
>JANOCW010000213.1:0-5519 GCA_031412375.1 Gemmatimonadaceae bacterium
CATTCAGGGAACGTCAGGGATCTTCGAGGACTATCCGCCGCGGATCTACATCGAGGGACGCGGCCGGAGTCACGCGTGGGCGCCGATCGATGAGTACCGGGCAGAGCACGAGCACCCGTGGTGGCGCGAGCAGGGCGAGAACGCGCGCACCGGGGGCCATGGTGGCATGGACTACATCATGGCCTGGCGGCTCATCCAATGCATGCGCGAAGGGCTCGCGCCCGACATGGACGTCTACGATGCCGCAGCGTGGAGCGCGCCGGGCCCGCTGTCGGAACGGTCGGTGGCCAACGGGAGCGCGCCGGCGAAGTTCCCCGACTTCACTCGGGGGAAGTGGCGGCGCACCGCGTAACCCGGCGCTCCGTCAGCAGCACTTCGAGCCGGCCGGCTGTGTCCGGTGCTCTCAGCTCGAGGGCGGCACCAGTCCGAGCATGCGCATGTAGGTGATGATGTTGCCGTAGTGCAGGCTGGTGTGCCCGATGTTGCCGAGGAGCTGGCCGGCCTGGCCCGTGCCGGCGTATGCGGCGGCGCAGACATCAGTCGCCTGCTTGAGCTTCGCCGTCAAGGTCACCTTGTCGGTGGCGCCTTTCTCGATCGCGTCCGACCACTGCACGTTCTGTCCGGCTGCGCGGGCGCAGTAGTAGTTGTATGAGTCCGCGATGTGCGCGACCTGCTGGCCGAACGTGCGCACGGATTGCGTGGGCCGATAGCCGTACTTGTCAGCCGGCACGAGATCCGCCGCCTTCATGACGTTGCCGCTCACCTCGCTGAAGCCGGTGCGCATCGCCGCTGCCACATCGATCCCTGCTGCCTGCTGCGCGCCCGCCGATTCGCCGCCCGCCTTCGTGAGAAGAAAGACGCCGGACCTGGTGCCAGCGCGCACGCGACCCGTCGCCGTACCGAGGACGACCGTGCCGTCGAAGACGAAGCTGTCTGCTTCGCCCGTCACGATCACCCCGAAGCTCAGTGCGCCGCTCTGCGGATCGAACGATCCCGTCTTGATCTCGCCGGGCTGGGGCGGACCAGTGACCGTTCCCGAGAGGCCCTTGCCGTCGTACTTCAGCGCAACGGTGATCGGCTGGCCCTTCGTGCTCGCATCCGGCACGTCGTTCGGGCGCATGTATCCCGTCCATGTGCCGGAGATCCGATCTGCTGTTCCCGTCGCGGTCTGGGCGAGTATCGACTCCGCGGGCATGAGCACGCAGCAGGCGATCAGCATGTGTCGCAGCGTCATCGTCTCCTCTCCGTCCGTTGTTGTCCCGGCGATCGTGGCAGCCGAGCACTAGTCAGCACTACTTCGCGTGGCCCGCCCGATCCGCGTGGAGCGGCGGAACTTGAGCATGGCCGAGTTTGGGGGCCGTGTCCAGAGTCGACCGGCCGCGAGCACTCCTGGATCTTGCGGCGCCGTCACAGGTGCCGGACAGTATCTTCACGCATGCAGGATCTGACGACCGGCCCAGTCACGCGCCATCTGCTGAAGACCATGAGCTTCATGCTCGTGATGGTGGTCTTTCAGACGCTGTACTTCCTGATCGACCTCTACTGGGTGGGCCGGCTCGGAACGGACGCCGTCGCCGCCGTCGGCATCGCCGGAAATCTGACCTTCGTCGTGCTCGCGCTGACCCAGATGCTCGGGGTGGGCACGACGACCGTCGTATCGCACGCGGTGGGCCGGAAGGACCATCCGCAGGCCCTGCTCCTGTTCAATCAGTCCCAGGTGCTCGCGATGGTGATCGGCATCCTGTTCCTGATCGCCGGGCTCGCCGGGCGTGAGCGCTACGCCGCCGCAATGAGCGCTGACGCGAACACCGCCGCCCTCGCCGCCGACTACCTGCTCTGGTTCATCCCCGCGATGGCGTTGCAGTTCGCGCTGGTCGCAATGGGAGCGGCTCTTCGCGGCGTGGGAAACTTCAAGCCCGGGATGATCGTGTCCACCGCGACGGTGATCATCAACATGATCCTCGCGCCGATTCTGATCTTCGGATGGGGCACCGGCCATGCGTTCGGCGTGGCCGGCGCGGCCATGGCTTCGCTGATCGCGATCGCCATCGGTGTCGTGTGGCTCGCAGCCTACTTCGTCAGCAAGGATGCGTACCTGCGGTTCGTCGTCGCCGATTGGAAGCCGCGACTCGATCTGTGGAGAGGCATGCTGGCCATCGGACTCCCCGCGGGGTTCGAGTTCGCCATGATGGTGGTGTATCTGGTGATCGTATACTCGATCACTCGACCATTCGGGTCAGCCGCGCAGGCCGCCTTCGGGATCGGGATGCGTGTGGTCCAGTCGGGCTTCATGCCGGTGGTCGCACTCGGATTGTCCGTGGCGCCGGTGGCTGGTCAGAACTTCGGCGCGCGACAGCCACAACGAGTCAAGGAAACGTTCAGGGACGCGGCACTCATGGCCTCGGCCATGATGGTGCTGTTTGCGATCGTCTGTCAGGTCGCGCCTGCCGCGCTCGTCCGGATCTTCTCGACGGACGCGTCGGTCATCGCCTACGGCGAGCAGTACCTGCGCATCATATCGTGGAACTTCGTCGCGTCCGGCCTGATCTTCGTCGCCTCGAGCATGTTCCAGGCGATGGGCAACACGGTCCCTTCACTCGTGAGCTCGGCCGCGCGTATCGCCATCGTCGCGGTTCCGGCCGTGATGCTGTCGCGAATGCCGGGATTCGAGCTGCGCTGGATCTGGTATCTCTCCGTTGGGGCGACCTTCGCGCAACTGCTGCTCAGCATGCTGCTGCTGCGTCGCGAGTTCGGGCGGAGGTTGGTGTTCCAGTCCGTTTCTGTCTGACTCCGTGTGGTTCGCATGACTCAGGTGTGGGGACGGCTCGTGAAAAGCCTGAACATGAAGGGCATGAAGGGGGAATGAAGGGGCATGAAGGAGGCAACGGCCACTGATTGAAAAGGCTCGCGCCCGTCAGGCCCTCACGCGATGGACGCGGCAGGATTTCAAGGACATCAGCAGCACTTCGACCCCGGCCGGCTGTAGCGCTCCTCCAGCCTCTCCCGCATGAAGGCATCCTGCGACACCGGCTCGCACCCCGGGTGTGCCACGCGAAAGTGCGCCAGGTACCGATCATAGTCGGGCACACCGATGATCTGCCTGATCACCCGTGCGACCGCGGCGATCGGGCCGCTCCTCGCGACAGCGGATGTCGACGCGGCACTCATGCGCGCACCGTGGCCGCCGCTTCCGGCCGGATCTCCGGTCTGGCCGTGAACGGAATCTCCGTCGAGCCGACCGGCTTCCGTCCATTGAGCACCTGCATCCACTCGTGAATCGAGCTGACGAGGATCACGATCACCGAAATCATGAAGAACGCGGCGACGCCCGTGTTGAGGTGATCGTTGAAGATCATGCGCTGTGCCGTCTCCAGCGTGGCCGCACCTCGCGGAAGACTGCCAGCATCGAGAACGCTCTGCAGGCTCCGCGCATGGGAGAGAAAGCCGATGCGTGGATCCGCCGAAAAGATCTTCTGCCACCCGGCCGTCATCGTCACCAACACGAGCCAAACCAGCGGCGCCAGCGTGACCGCCGCATAGCGCGCCTTGCCCGTCTTGATGATGATCGTCGTCCCGACGCACAACGCAACCGCGGCGAGCAGCTGGTTCGAGATGCCGAACAGCGGCCAGAGCGAGTTGATGCCGCCGAGCGGGTCGGTCACGCCCATGTAGAGGAAGTATCCCCACATCGAGCAGAAGATCGCGCTCGAGATGAAGATCGCCGGATACCACGAAACGCGACCCAGCGGCTCCCACACGTGCTTCATGAGGTCCTGCAGCATGAAGCGGCCGACGCGCGTCCCGGCGTCGACGGTCGTCAGAATGAACAGCGCCTCGAACATGATCGCGAAGTGGTACCAGAGCGCCATGGCACCGCTCCCGCCGATCACCGCCGAGAACAGGTAGGCCATGCCGACCGCGAGACTCGGGGCGCCGCCGGTGCGCGACAGCAGCGACGACTCACCGACCTGCTGCGCGAGGAGATCAATCTCTGCCGGTGTGACGACGAACCCCCACTGGCGGATCGCCTCGGCCGCCGTCACCGCGGTGGTGCCCAGTACCGCGACCGGCGAGTTGATCGCGAAGTAGATGCCGGGCGTCAGGACGCATGCGGCGATCAGCGCCATCACACCGACCAGCGATTCAAGCAGCATCCCGCCATACGCCACCGGCCTCGCATCGGACTCGAACTCGAGCAGCTTGGGCGTCGTTCCCGACGCGATCAGCGCGTGGAATCCCGAGATCGAGCCGCAGGCGATGGTGATGAAGACGAAAGGAAAAATCTTTCCCGCGAGCACCGGCCCCGATCCGTCCGTGAACTGGGTGAGCGCGGGCATTTGCAGCGGCGGAAGCACGATCAGGATCCCGAGCGCGAGCGCCAGCACGACGCCGATCTTCACGAAGGCAGAGAGATAGTCGCGCGGCGCGAGGAGCAGCCAGACGGGGAGAACCGATGCGGTGAAGCCGTACCCGATGACGAGCAGCGCGAGCGTCGGCCCGTCCAGGGTGAATATCGGCGCGAGGGTCGCCGAGGCAGCCACCCACTTGCCCACGTACAGGGACAGGATCAGCAGCACGATGCCGATCATCGTCGCCTCGAGCACCCGATGCGGCCGGATCCAGCGGAGATAGACGCCCATCAGCATCGCGATCGGAATCGTGAGCGCGATCGTCACTGTCCCCCACGGGCTCGAGCGGAGCGCATTCACGACGACGAGGGCGAGCACGGAGATCAGCACGACCATGATGCCGAGCACCGCGACGAGCGCCGTGTAGCCAGCGACCGGCCCGATCTCCTCCTTCGCCATCTGGCCGAGCGACTTGCCGTTGCGCCGCACTGACGAGGCGAGGATCACGAAGTCCTGCACCGCGCCGCCAACGACAACGCCGAGGATCAGCCACAGGGTGCCCGGGAGATACCCGAACTGCGCGGCGAGCGTGGGGCCGACGAGCGGTCCGGGACCGGCGATCGCCGCGAAGTGATGGCCGAAGACGATCCACTTGTTCGTCGGCACGTAGTCGCGTCCGTCGTCGAGTCGCACGGCGGGCGTCGCACGGCGGGCATCGAGCTCGAAGATCCTGAGCGCGATGAACCGACTATAGAAACGATAGGCGACGGCGTACGTACACACTGCCGCCGTGATGAGCCACGCAGCATTGACCGACTCGCCGCGCTGGAGTGCGATGACGCCGAAGGCGGCAGCGCCGAGGAGCGCAACGAGAATCCAGACGACGACCTGCAGAGGCTTGGACATGCGGGGCGGCGGGGGAGGGACGTGGAGGTGACCGGAGTGCTGCGGGGAGCGCGCACCCATGATGGCGGTGCGCGATGCTGCGGGTATTACAACCGCCCAGTCCGGGGCGTTCGGATCATGGGTTCACGCCGTAGCCGCGCGCCATCGCGACGGCTGCGAAGACCATCATGACGACGAGCGCCGCCTCGATGTGGCTGATGCGGGCAATCCCGCGCGCGGTGTTGGGCTTCACCACCGTCTCCGGCGCCTCGCCACGACCCAATG
>JANOCW010000214.1:0-2537 GCA_031412375.1 Gemmatimonadaceae bacterium
CGCTGAGCACCATCGGCAGTGCCACGCCCGACCGGCGACGGGTGTGAACCTGCATGTCGAGCTCCGTGTGCGGGTTCATTTGCGGTTCCTGAGTGCGACCTCGAAGGCGAGCGAATCCTCGAGCGTGCCGATCCCTCCTCCTTGCAACTGCAGTTGTTTTGCAGTCTCGCCGCGCAGCGTGACACTGATCCGGGCCACGTCCCGGGGGACGGCCGTCGCGACGCCGGTCGAATCGAAGTAGGCGAACTGAAGACCGCTCCGCGCGGATCCGGCCGATGCGTAGCTCCGGTAGGGACCCCCGATCGGCTGGACGTCCGAGCACGCAGGGACCCGCGTCGAGAGGCAGTCGCGGTAGCCGAGGTACCAGAGGTTGTCGGTCGACTTGTACAGGCTGTAACGGACGCGCCGGAAGAGTCGGACGGCTGCGCCCTGGGACACGGTCGCTGGCCGAACCGGCGAGATGGTAAGACGATACGAAGGATTGGCCGCCGTCATGTCGGATGCCTGAACGAGTCTTGACGAAGAGGGGCAGCCCGTGGCGACATCGCCCGTGACGGTGGCAATCGCCGTGATCTGGTGGACCGTCCAGCGGTCGTCCCCGCCCCGGGGAGTCGCCGATACGTCGTACAGGGCGATCGAATCGCCGACGACCGGAGCCCTGGTCCAGGACGTGAGCCGCAGCCCCTTCGCGATATTCCGCGGGGGCAGCACGATGGCTGGCGTGGCGCCGCTGATGAGCGTACAGACCACGGAGCTACCGAAGGTGGACCGGAATTCGAGCGCCGAGTCGCTGGCGACGGTGATGTCGCCGCCGGCGCTCGAGATGCCCCGGAGATCCATGGGCAGCACCGAGGCCATCTGGCGGATCTGCGCACGGGTGTCCATGAGGGCACTCGTCGACCGATAGAACCGCTGCTGTCGGACGACCACCGCCACGACGACGGCCCCGACGAGCCCGAGGAGCGCCATGGTGATGAGGAGCTCGACCAGGGTAAACCCGGACGGCGATCGGCGGGTCGACGTGGTCAGCATGCGATATAGGTCCGATAAGTTTGCGTCGTGACGCGACCGCGGCTGCTGGAAAAAGTCGCACGCACGGTGACATCGTCGGCTCGAACCAGTGGCACGACGGTCCACGTTTCGCGCACGCCGCGCGTCGTTGCTGCACCATTCGCGTGTGCGGCGCACGGAACGGCGCGCAGCCGCTCGAAGCGCGATTCCGCGACGGTCGCCGCGATCGTCCTCCGCTGCGACCCACCGACCATTGTCATGACGACGCCGGATGACCCGGCGACGGCAAGGACGCCGACGACGAAGACCATCAGGGCCACCATGAGCTCGACCAGCGTGAAACCGGCACGGCGATCGATCATCGTCGCGCCACTCCGCGTTTGCGGGTCCAGGCGATGGGCGGTCATGAGCATTTCCTGGTTGAGATCGTTCCGAGGCCTGTCACGCAGAGCGTATCGGCTCCGGTGCCCGCCTGGACAATGAAGCGCGGTGTGGGGACGATCAGCGTCGTGAATCCACGGGAATCGAACGAGACCGAGTCGCGCGTCGCCAACATGGTGACGCCGTGACGCTCGAACATCTGGAGGGGCTTCCCGTACACCACCTTCGTGCCGGACGAGTCGGTCACGATCTTGATCGTGTTGCCCGTACGGACGAACCACGTCTGCCGTCCACGCTGCACGGCCGCCGAGCGCGCACGGATCAGGTACGACGCGACTTCGCGTGAGGCAGCACGGCGCGAACTCTCATCGAAGGTTTCCTGCATTGGCTTCCAGAAGATCGCGGCGAGAGTCGACGTGACGGCCAGGACGATGATCAGTTCGAGCAGCGTCAGCCCGCGGCGATCGCGGGACGACGGGCGGCCACTCGTATGACGATTGATCTCGGTCTGACGCATTGTGAACTCCGTAGTGAGCCGGCGACTGGCCGAAGCGGCCGATCGGTTATTCCTACCCTCTGATGCGCCATGTTCCCGGAGACGTGAGCCTGATTGGCTGCAGTCGCGGTGCGTGTCGCGGAATCGAACATCGACGGCACTCTCGTCGTCCCCTAAGGCGAGTAGCGTGCCTCGAAGGGCGCAGGTTGCAAGCGCTTGTCGTGTCGTGTGTTAGGCCATAGGCCCGGCCGGGCTACGGCAGCTATTGCCTAGGCAATCTGCTGAAATCGCCGCAGTCTGCGTCAGAAAGTCCGAGCACGCGAAAGGACGGCAGAAACTGCCTGTGCTCTACCGGGGCACTGGACCGCGGGGTGGTCACGCGAGTCCAGGCACTTGCCGGCTATACGTTGAATCTGAAGAGCAGGACGTCTCCGTCGCGGACCACGTATTCTTTCCCCTCCGACCGTACCACGCCGCGCTCCTTCGCGCCCTTCCACCCGGCGTTGGTCACGAAATCGTCGTACCCCACCGTTTCGGCCCGGATGAAGCCGCGCTCGAAATCGGTGTGGATGACCGCCGCCGCCTGCGGAGCAGTGTCGCCGTTGTGGATCGTCCAGGCCCGCACCTCCTGTTCGCCGGCGGTGAAGTA
>JANOCW010000215.1:0-2106 GCA_031412375.1 Gemmatimonadaceae bacterium
TCAGTCTCGTTGACGGTGAGAACCTGCCCGTCTTTGACGACGATGCGGCCGCCGACCATCACGAGCCGGATGTCGGTTCCGGTCTCGCAGAAGATGAGATGACGCCGCACGTCGTTCAGCGGAGTAAAGGTCAGGCTGTCCAGATCCATCAGCACGAGATCCGCCTGCTTGCCGACCTCGATGGAGCCCGTGAGCGAATCGAGACGCATCGCCCTGGCGCCGTTCGCCGTGCCGCACCGCAGAATTTCGGCTGCGGACGGCCAGCGGCGATAGTCGGGATCGCCGATGTTGTGGACGAGTGCCGCCTGTTTCATGACGCTCCACATGTTGACGGAGTCGTCCGAGCACAGCTCGTCGCTGCCCAGGCAGATGGTGATGCCCCGCTCAGCGATAGCGCGAAACGGCATGATCCCGGACCCGAGGCGCAGGTTGCAGATGGGGTTGTGCGCCACCGAACAACCGCTCGCGGCCATCAGGTCCAGGTCGTCGGCATCGACCCAGATGGCATGAATGATTACCGACCGCTCGTCGAGGACCCCCTCGTCGTGGACGTAGCGAATGAGCGACTTGCCGAACCGCACGTCGCCGAGCACGCGCTGCAGCCGTGTCTCCAGGATATGCATGTTGTAGGGCAGATCGAACTCGGCACTGAGGTCCGAGAGTGCCCCGAGGTAGTCGGGGGTGACGCGTTGAGGCGCTGAACAGGAGACCGATGCCCGGAGCCGCCCGGCGTCCACACCATGCCAGCGCTCGATGTAGGCACGATACAGGGCGATGAGCTCATCCTTGGGCAGAAGAGCCGCCTGCTGCATGCGGCGGCGCACGGCTTCGGGCAGCAGGTCTACCAGGAATGGATACTTTTCGTATTCGGCGACGTTGGGCATGTTGATCGACACGGTCGCCCGGATCCCTGCGGAACGATATGCCGACAGCACGGCGTCGATCCGGGACATGCCGACAGCCGGAACGTAGAACGGGTCGTCGTGAACCGTCGTGATGCCCCCCTTCAGCATCTCCACCGCTCCCAGCAGCGTACGCACGTGATCCAGGCGAGGGGACACGGGCGGACAGTCGAAAGGCGGCACTTCGTAGAGCATGAAGATCTCGAGGGGCATGCTCGGGAAGGCGGCCTTGTTGAAGGTGCCCGGACTGTGAAAGTGGCCGTTCACCAGCCCGGGCATCAGCAGCTTGCCGGTTCCGTCGATGACGTCTACGCCGGACCCCCGCGGGAGAGCCGTGCCGATCGCGGCGATAGTGCCGTCGCTGACGTGGACGTCGACAGCTGCGAACTCGGTATCGTCCGCGTCCAGGGTGAGCACGCGCACGTTCGTGAACAGATAGGAGATGGGGGTCTCCGATGCAGCGGCCCTCGCCTGCAGTGGCATTGCCTGATTACGGTGTGATGAGGCCGACCCGCCGGCGCCAGTGCTCCGCGATCTGATCGCGCCGGGCGATCCAGACACTGCCACGGCTCGTCACGTGGTCGAGGAACCGTTCCAGCGCGACAATGCGGCCCGGCCGGCCAATGATGCGCAGGTGAAGTCCCACCGACATCATGCGCGGTGTGCGCTCACCCTCACGCCACAGCCAGTCGAAGCTGTCAATCAGATAGGTCGAGAAATCGCCGGCAAGCCGGAACGTCTCCGACCGCGTAAACCGCATGTCGTTGGTGTCGTAGCTATACGGCAGGATCACATGGCGCTTGCCGCTCACCTCGAGTACGTAAGGGAGGTCGTCATTGTAAGCATCCGAGTCGTACCAGAACCCGCCTTCTTCGACCAAGAGACGACGAGTGTTGGGGCCGGGTCTCCGGCTGTGCCATCCGACAGGCCGCGCTCCGCTCGCCCTTCGAATGATGTCGACGCTCTTTGCGATCATGGCCCGCTCCTCGTCCAGGGCCATGTGGGTCTGCGCCTCCCAGCGGTACCCATGACAGGAGATTTCGTGGCCCCGGGCAATCCCTTCGCTGGCGAGCCACGGGGACACTTCGACCGCACGGGCGCACGTATTGAACGTGACCTTGACCCCATACCGATCGAGCAGGTCTAGAATCCGCCAGTACCCCACCCGCGTGCCGTACTCGAAGTGCGACTCCATGTCGAGATT
>JANOCW010000216.1:0-5825 GCA_031412375.1 Gemmatimonadaceae bacterium
AGGCGTAGTCCTCGAACGGAATGCCACCGAGTCCCTCAGATCCGGCGAGGATCCCGATTCCGAGAAAGATCAGCGCAACCGGAATCCCGAAGCGCTCCGACGCACGGCTGAAGAGGATGCTGATCCCCAGCAGGATGCCGAACGTCGTGAGCAGCAGCGCCGTGGAGAGCGGTTCGGTGGACAGCGAGAACGACGCCTCCGGGACGGTGGACATCTCCTGGAGGATCGCGATCATTGCACGGGGAGAGGGCGTGGCGGGGGCATTGCGTGCGAGTTACCGCATCAGCGGCGGATCCGTCAACCCGCACTGTGCCTGCCTGGACGACTTTCCCGGCTTATCGGCGCCCGTTGATGGAATCCGCCACCGCGATGCCGAGCACCGTCCCAAGCACCGACAGCACGACACTCGCCGTGGCGCAGAGGCAGCGCTCGGCGCGGTTCTCCGGCGTCGAACAGCGCGACGGTCTCGTAGTGAAGGCAGAGAACGTCGTGTAGCCGCCGAGAAATCCCGTCGTGAGGAGAGCCCGCACCTCGGGCGTCACGCTCGGCGTCGCGAGCGCCCAGCGAACCACGAAGCCGACGGCGACTGCGCCGGTGAGATTGACGACGAAGGTACCGACCGGAAAGGACGTCGGCCCGCGCGTTTGCAGAAGGTCCGAGACGAGGTAGCGGCACACTCCACCGACGGCGCTGCCGGCGGCGACCAACGAGAGCATCGAGCGCATTGCGATCAGTGCCAGCGCGTCAGTCTCCCCTGAGCGCCTGGGTCGGATCGACCCGCATTGCCCTGCGCGCGGGGGCCGTGCTCGCCGCGCCGGCGACCAGGATCAGCGTCGCGACCACGATGACGAACGTTGCGGGGTCGGCGGCGGACACGGAATAGAGCAGTGGCGTGAGGAAGCGGCCGACGGCGAGCGCGATGACCACGCCGATGACCGTTCCGATCACGGCGATACGCAGGCCCTCCCGAATGACCAGCGACAGCACGTTGCTGGATGTCGCGCCGAGCGCAATGCGAACACCGAGTTCGTGAGTGCGCTGCGACACGTTGTAGGAGATCACGCTGAACAGGCCGACCGCGGCCAGCACCAGCGCAAGCACGCCGAACAGCGTGAACATTGCGGCGCCGAGTCGCCACGGACGGATCTCCGGGTCGATGATGGTCTGCATCGGCCGCGCATCGATGTAGGCGGTGCCGGGCATGACAGCCTGGAGTGAGCGGCGCACGCTCTCCATGGCGGCTTCGGCGGATCCCCGTGTCCGGATGAAGAGGCTGGCGTTCGAGTTCCCCTGCTGCTCGTGCGGGAAGTAGATGCTTCGAACCGGTCCCTCGGAATAGCCTCGACGAATGTTTCCAGCGATGCCGACGATCGTGGTGCAGGGCATTGTATCCGCGCCGACACGCACGCAGCGTCCGAGGGGATCCTCGCCGGCCCACACGTCGCGGGCGACCGACTCGCTGATGACAGCGACGGGCGCGCTGCCGCTGTCATCGCTCGCGAGAATGCCGCGCCCGCGGAGGAGTGGCGTGCCCGTCGCGGCGAAGTATTCCTCGGTGACCCCGTTCGCGTACACCGGCTCGCGCAGGCGTGCGGGATCGATCCCCGGGGCGAACAGGTCCTCCGACCACGATATCCAGAACGGGACCGAGATAGTGGCCGTCGCCGTCTCGACAGCAGGCAGCGTTTTCGCCAGCGCCCGTACGCGATCGCCGAGCGCCCGCTGCTGCGGCACGTCGAGCGTCGTTCCGCGCATCGCGAACCCGACGTACAGCAGCCGATCCACATCGAAGCCCAGCTCGACCGACCGCACATTGTGGAGGCTTCGGACGAACAGCCCCGCGCCGATGAGCAGGATGACGGAGATCGCACCCTGGAGCGCGATCAGCGTCGCGCGAAGCCGCGTGCGTCGGACCCCGCCCTCGCGACCACCGGCCTTGAGCGCATTCGTCAGGTCGGAACCCGTATGCTGGAGTGCTGGCGTCAATCCGGTGACGAGGCCCGCGAGGAGCGCCGCGCAACCGGCGAACAGCATCATGCGCCCGTCGCCGAGCGGATTCGGCCACTCGATTCCGGGCAGCACCAGCGTTCGCAGTCCCTTCGATGCCCCCTGGGCGACGAGGATCGCCACGAGGCCGCCGGCCAGCGCGAGCAGCACGCTTTCCGTCAACAGGTACCGCACCAGGCGTGCACGCGAGATGCCGAGGGCGATCCGCACCGCGATCTCCCGCCGCCGACCGATCGCACGCGCGAGCAGGAGGCTCGCGACGTTCGCGCAGGCGACGAGCAGCACGAGCACCGATACGCCGCCGAGCCAGGCCGCAACCTTTGCACTCGGCCGTGCGTTCGGCCCTCGATCGTACATGATCGAGGCGAGCGAAACCCGTGGCCGAATGCTGTCGATCGGTGTCGCGTTCGCGCGGCCACCCTGCTCCGTCTGCAGTGACCGGCGGTACGCGGCCGTCAGATCCGCTTCCGCGGCCTCGATCGAGACCCCGGGCTTCCGCCGGGCGAGCATCTCCATCCAGGTGAAATTGTATCCCTGATACCAGGGGGAACGGCCCGGTCGCACGACGAAGAGGTCCATCCCTCCGGCGGTGATCGGTACGAAGGCCGCGACTGGCATCAGGGAAGCACCGGAGAACCCTTTCGGCGCCACGCCGATGTTGGTGTAGACCGTGCCCCCGATGTTGAGTCGCTGGCCGATCGCACCAGGGTCCGCCGCGTACGCGGACCGCCAATGGGCATACCCGAGCACGGCGACGGGCGTACCCGATGGAGTGCGATTCTCTGCCTCGGTAAAGAAACGTCCGAGCGTCGGACGCACGTCGAAGAACTTCCAGTAGTCGGCGCTCACGAGGCCGACCTGTGCCTTCCGCGCTTCGTCACCCAGGCCGATCACCATTTCCGCATAGAAGAACGCTGCCGTCTGGGCGAACGAGCTGGTCCCATCCCGAAGGTCGGTGTAGCGCTGGTACGGAATGTTGTTGGCCGTGTACTCCTTCCCACCGTACGTCCCGATCAGGTAGATGCGTCCGGTAGCCACCGCGTCGCGAAGGTACGCCGGCGGACGGAGGAGCAGGCGGTCGACAATGCCGAACATTGCGGCATTGGCGCCGATGCCCAACGCCAGAGTGACAATGACGGCGAGCGTGAACCCTGGCTGCTTTCGCAGGGCACGTGCAGCATGTCCGACGTCCTGGTGCAGCGTATCGAACGAGTCGCGGAGGCGCATGCGGTGCTCCCGTCGGTGCGCGGAGGACACGAGCGTGGGATGTGCGCGCTCGAGCGCGCCGAAACGGCGCAGTGCTTCGGCGCGGGCACTGTCGGGCGACATGCCGCGCGCGACGAGCTGCTCGACCCTGAGGTCGATGTGGAGGTGGATCTCGTCGTCGACTTCGCCGATGATCTGCTCGGGCTCGGTGGGCGCGAGTCGAAACAGCCGTCGGATGCCGGCTTTCACTCCCGAAGCATTCCGGATCGTCGGTCGGGGCACGGCGTTCAGCCGCCGCGCCCAGTCGTGGCGAGGATACGCTCCATCACGCCGGCGTAGCGCGCCCACCGCTCCGACTCGGAGCGAAGGTGCGCACGGCCCCCGGCGGTCATCCGATAGTAGCGAGCGCGCCGGTTGTTCTCGGTGAGCCCCCACTCGGCCTTGATGAGCCCGCGCTCCTCCATGCGGTCGAGCGCCTGATACAGCGCGCTGTCCTCGATGCCGAGCTCGCCCCGGGAGCGGTCTTCGAGCCAGGTCGTGATCTCGAAGCCGTGCATCGGCTCCCACGACAGCGCCTTGAGGACGAGCGTATCGAGTGTTCCCTTTATTGGCGCCAGTTGGTCGCTCATGTTACAGACTCTCCCCTAAGACTCTATAGAGAATGCGCGTACGATATGGGATTGTCAATGGTGTCACAGCAGGCCTGGGGCTCTGTAGTTCGGCCGGTGCATTCCGCAGGTTGGGGATATGACACCGGGGGCGATGACATCGTTGGGCGAGCTTGCGCGACTCTTTCTCATGCTGGGAACGACGGCATTCGGCGGGCCGGCGGCGCACATCGCGATGATGGAGGATGAAGTCGTGCGTCGCCGGAGCTGGCTCTCACGGGAGCAGTTTCTCGACTATGTCGGCGCCGTGAACCTGATCCCGGGGCCCAACTCGACGGAGCTGGCAATCCACCTCGGATACCTGCGCGCGGGCTGGCGCGGCATGCTGGTCGCCGGTGTGTGCTTCATCCTTCCGGCGGTGCTGATCGTGGGAGCGCTCGCGTGGGCGTACACGCGGTACGGGTCGCTGCCGGCAGCGAGCGGGATGCTCTACGGCGTAAAGCCGGTGGTCATCGCCGTTGTCGCGCAGGCACTGTGGACACTCGGGAGGACGGCGGTGAAATCGCGGGGGCTGGCAACCGTCGGTGTGGTGGCGATCGCCGCAGTGGCCATGGGGATGCACGAGCTCGCGGTACTCCTTGGAGCAGGACTCGCGACGATGGTGGTTGGCCGACGACTCGACATCGGGGCCCACGCCGGGTGGCTGATTCCGGTTCAGGTGGACACAACGATCCGCGCGACTGGCGGAACCGTCGGAGCGGGTGCAGCACTGGCGACCGCTGCCGGCGCAATCGCGACGCCATTTGGCCTATGGCCGCTGTTCCTCGTCTTCATGAAGATCGGAGCGGTGCTTTTCGGCAGCGGCTATGTGCTCCTCGCTTTTCTCCAGGCGGATCTCGTCGACCGACTGCAATGGATCACGCAGCGACAACTCCTCGATGCCGTCGCCGTCGGCCAGGTGACGCCGGGCCCGCTGTTCACGACCGCAACCTTCGTCGGGTACCTCGTCGGCGGTCCTGCCGGAGCCGCGATCGCGACGATCGCGATCTTTCTCCCGGCCTTCCTCTACGTCGCGATGAGCGGCACGTTCATTCCGCGCATCCGTCGCTCGGCGTCTGCCGGCGCATTCCTCGACGGCGTGAACGTCGCGTCGCTCGCGTTGATGGCGTTCGTCACCTGGCGCCTGGCAGAGGTCGCGCTCGTCGACAGGCTCGCGCTGGCGGTCGCGGCGCTCGCCGCCGTACTCCTGCTCCGATATCGGGTCAACTCCGCGTGGCTCATGCTCGGAGGGGCGATCGTGGGTCTCATCGCGTCCGGCTACCGCGGGATGAGCGTGTAGTCGAAGGTGTAGGCGTGCTTCCCGCCGGAGATGTCGATCATCATCGTACCGGAAAGGCCAGTGAGGTCGCCGGTGCCCGAGTCCGGCACGACGGTGACGACGAGCTGGGGTGCCCCGCGGTTCATTGTCCCGCTGTGCTGAAGCACGAAGGTGCCCGTGCGCCCGTGCAGCGTCCCGGTGACGCGCTCGATCGCGACGTAGCCCGCGGAGTTCCTGATCGCCGTACCGGCGCTGAGCATCTGGCCCTTGCTCGTCCCCTCGAGGTCGCCGCGAAACACCTTGTCGATCGTCATGCGCGCGAGGGTCGCCGCATCGGCGTAGTCGTCGCCCGCCTGTGGAGCCAGCTTCACTTCGAACGTCCCGCTCGCGTGGTGTGTCACCAGCTTCTCCTGTTGAACTGCAGCGGAAGTGGATGCGGATGGCAATGATCCGGTCGCGGCACAGCCCGTCAGGGCCTGGCCCAGAATGAACACGATGCCAGCGAGGGCTGACGGTGGAACGCACATGCGAGCTGTCATGAAGTCTCCGGGAGAGTGGGTTGGTCAGCCACGCGCCTATACCCACGCTCGACCGCCATGAGATCCAGCGCGACCGTGGCGAAATCCTCCTCCAGCAGCGCAGTCGAGCCGAGCGGATCGAGCACGGCGACCTCCTTTACGTACTCG
>JANOCW010000217.1:0-9223 GCA_031412375.1 Gemmatimonadaceae bacterium
TCCCCCCTCGCCGGACGTTGCCCATCTGCAGCCGGAACTCGCGTCGGTACCCGGCCTCGATGAACGAGGGCAGCGACACGGGGGTGAGGCTGGGCTGCGAGATGCCGAACAGCGTTGCCGCGGCCACGTTGCATGCGCGGATCCGGCCATCTTCATCGGTGATGATGTAGAGGTCGGGCGCGAGGTCGAAGAACTCCTGATGCCCAGGCTGCGCGGCGTCGACCTCGCTGCTCGATTTCGGCGTGAGACGGAGCCCGGACCGGAATCGTTCCTTCATTTATGACCGCCTCATCGGGCTCACGTCGCTGGCGCCTGGGCGGGAAGCTCGAGCGTGAACACGGTCCCCCCGCCGACGACGCTCACGAAGCTCAATTCCCCGCCCATCAGACGCGCGAGGTCGCGACTGATGGACAGCCCGAGCCCCGTCCCGCCGTGCAGCGTCGTGAGGTCTCGCCCGAGCTGCACGAAGGGCTGAAAGACCATCTCGTGCTGGTCGTTCGGAATGCCGATGCCGCTGTCGCGCACGCGGATCGCCACGGTGGCCCCCGCTGCCTCCGCATCGAGCACGACTTCCCCGCCCTGCGGCGTGAACTTCACCGAGTTCGATACGAGATTGAGGAGGATCTGACGCACTTTTTCGGGATCGGCCCAGACGGTGAGCGATGGGTCGCAACGATGGCTGTGCCGGATAGCCTTGGCGCGGATCTGCGGGGCGACCAGGATCTCGACGTCGGAAAACATGGCTGCGGTCGACACGGACTGCATGTCCAGCAGCACGCGGTCGGCCTCGATGCGCGCGAAATTCAGCACGTCGTTGATGAGGCCCAGCAGGTGTCGCTGGTTGCTGACAATTCGTTCCAGCGCCTCCTGCTGTGCCGCCGTGACGGGCCCATGGATTCCCATGGAGAGAATCTCGGCGTACCCCGCGATCGCGTTGAGCGGGGTGCGCAGCTCGTGACTCATCGTCGTGAGAAACTGCGTCTTCGCGCCGTTGGCCTCATCCGCGCGCTCGCGCGCTTCTTCCGCAGCTGCGCGTGCCAGCTCGGCGTCGGCGCGCGCGTCCCGCTCCAGCTCGAACAGGCGGGCCCGGTCGAGCGCAAGCGCGCACTGTCTGGCGATCGCCAGGGCGAGCGTGCGGTCCTCATCGCTGAAGGCGCGAGGGCGGTCGAAGGTGATGCCGAGTGCGCCGATGGCGCGCCCCTCGACGACGAGGGGCGCGACGATGTGCGACTGGTGGCCCGTCGCATCGAGTAGCGAGATCGCGTCGGGATAGCGCGCGACCCAGTCATCGCGCGACTCGAGAAAGAGCGCCGTTCCCGTTCTGGCGACGTCCGCCAGCGGAACGGGCAGGTCGAGTGAGAACCGGCGCCAGCTCTCGAGGATCGCCTCCGGCATCGCCCCGGCCCGCAGGATCTCGAGCTGTTTCCCCCCGTCGATCACGCGGGCGATGACCGTTCCCGTCGCCTCGAACGCGGCTGTCGCCTGCTCGACGACCGCGTCAGCGACGTCGGTGGGTGTGGACGCGACCGACAGCGCGGCCGTGAGGGAAAAGAGCTTTGCGATCGACGACGAGCCTGCAGCGGGAGCGTCGGCGAAGCCGGTGGGCGATGCGCGGTGCCGCACCGCATCCGACGCGTGCGGAATCCCACCTGCGGCAGCGCGGTGCGGCGCGAAGGCTGACCCTTGGGGTCGGGGACGCTCGGGCAGGTCAGGTGCCATGGACATCGCGTCGATCTTCCGGCCTCGAGGGGATTCGCGCACCGGACCGGTCAGGAGCACGGAGTGGCGTGCTACCAATATGGGACGCTTTCACGAGGGGCGTCCAGAGGCGGGCGGTTCCGCCGCTTGTCGCAGGCGCTCAGGGCGCCAACTCGAGAAGCTGGAGGGTGGTCACCTGCTCCGTGGTCCAGCGAAGCGTCCATGCATCCTCGAACAGAAGCAGGGGGTGGCCCTTCGCGTCGAAGAGCAGCATGCAATTCCGGTCACGGGCGACGCGCTCGATCTCGTCCTCGGGACCGATCACCCACCGCGGAAACCGACCGGACACTTTTTCCAGCCGGCATCGCACCCCGTACTCGTGCTCGAGGCGGTGCATCATCACATCGAACTGCAGCAGGCCCACGGCGCCCACGATCGGCGTCGGGCCGCTGACCTCCGTGGCCGACGTGAAGAACACCTGGGCCGCGCCTTCCTCGGTGAGTTGCCGCAGTCCCGCGTCGAGCTGCTTCCGGCGCAGTGGATCCTCCAGGACGACCCGCGCAAAATGCTCGGGCGCAAACCGTGGGATGCCGCTGAATTCGAGCGGTCCGTCGGCGGACAGCGTGTCGCCGATGCGAAGGGTTCCGCGATCGAGCACGCCGATCACGTCGCCCGGCCACGCTTCCTCGACGGCCGTCCGTTCGCGAGCGAGAAAGGTCTGGGGCGAGGCCAGCCTGATGGACTTTCCGGTGCGCACATGACTCACCTGCATGCCCGCCTCGAAACGCCCCGAGCAGATGCGCAGAAATGCCACGCGGTCCCGATGCCGCGGATCCATGTTCGCCTGGATCTTGAACACGAACCCCGTGAAGGCGTTGCGAGTCGGCTCGATCATCCCGATCGAAGATTCGCGCGGCAACGGTGCCGGCGCGAGCTCGAGGAAGTCGCGCAGGAAGGGCTCGACGCCAAAGTTGGTCAGCGCGCTCCCGAAGAAGACGGGCGTCAGCTCGCCGGCCAGCACCGCCGCATGATCGAGCGGGTGCCCCGCTTCATCGAGCAGGTGGATGTCGTGGAGCAACTGGCGGTGCGCGTCGTCCCCGAGCAGCTCCACAATTTCGGGGCTCTCCAGCGCGCCGACACGGACCTCGGCGCGCGAGGCCCCATGGTCGTCGCTGCGATCGAACAGGTGAATGAGCCCGCGGCGACGGTCGTAGACGCCGACGAACGCGCCGTCGCGCTGGATGGGCCAGGTCATCGCGTGACAGGCAATGCCGAGGTCGGCTTCCACGTCGCTGAGAAGCTTCAGCGGATCTTCTCCGGGGCGGTCGCACTTGTTGACGAACGTGAAGATCGGCGTTCGGCGGCGCTTGCACACTTCGAAGAGCTGGCGGGTCCGTTCCTCGACTCCCTTGCGATTGTCGAGCAGCATCACCGCGCTGTCGGCAGCCACGAGCGTCCGATAGGTGTCCTCGGAAAAGTCCTCGTGGCCCGGGGTATCGAGCAGGTTGACCTGGTAGCCCTCGTACTCGAACTGCATGACACTCGAGGTCACGGAGATGCCGCGCTCCTGCTCGAGCTTCATCCAGTCCGATGTGGCATGGCGCTGCGTCCGGCGCGACTTCACGGCGCCGGCGAGATGGATGGCCCCCCCGTACAGGAGCAGCTTCTCCGTCAGGGTGGTCTTGCCGGCGTCCGGATGGCTGATGATGGCGAACGTCCGCCGACGGCGGACGAAGGCTTCCAGCTTCGTCTCGATATCCACGACTCTCTTGAACTGGTATCTGCGGCGGCGGACGCGGTGACTGGCGTCCCGCGATCGCTGCGCGAACGGGCTCCTGCAATCTATCGGAGCGAGCGGCGGGATGCGCCATGCGGGCTGCGCCGGCTCGGACGCCCTCGGTTGAAAGCGCGCCGTACTCGCCGTACTCTACCTGACCTCCGTCGAACTCGGGCGCACCGCGCGCGAGAATTCTCCCACCCAGGGTGACCGTGCACGGCGCGTCCCGCTTCCTCCTCGCGTGAACCTTCCACTCGTCCGGTACGGCAGCGTCGTCTTCGACTGCGACTCGACGCTTTCCGCCATCGAGGGCATCGATGAGCTGGCCGGCTCCAGCCGCGCCGCGATCGTGGAGCTCACGGACGCCGCCATGCGCGGGGATGTACGCCTCGAGGAAGTGTACGGCCGGCGCCTCGCGCTCATTCAGCCCACCCGAGCCAGCGTCGAGGCTCTGGGCCGCCGGTACATCGATGGCCTGGTGCCCGACGCGACGGCCGTCGTGGCCGCGCTGCGTGAGGCGGGCGTCGTCGTGCGCATCATGTCCGGCGGCCTGCTCCCGGCCGTGCGCGCACTCGCCGCACGGCTCGGCATCGCACCGGGTGACGTTGCAGCCGTCGAGATTCATTTCGATGCACACGGGACCTATGTCGGCTACGATCATGAATCCCCACTCGCGCGGGCCGGTGGCAAGCGCGAGCTGCTCGCGCAGTGGCGGAACGAGCTTCCGACTCCCATCATGCTCGTCGGTGATGGAGCGACGGACCTTGAAGCAAAGACCGCGGCGGATCTGTTCGTGGCCTTCGCGGGGATCATCGATCGCCCCGCGGTGACCGCGCACGCTGACGTCGTCGTCGGCGCGCGGTCGCTCGCACCGATCTTCGCACTCGCGCTGGCGGGCCATCCACCCGCATCGCCACACGCACGTGCACTGTTCAACCGCGGTCTCGCGCTGTTGCATGCGAGCGCCCGTCCCCTTCACTGATATACCTGGACACCATGGCGATGACGGACCCTGAACCGTTCGGACGGTTCTTTCTCCCCGGCCCGACCGAGGTACGACGCGAGATTCTCGAGGCGCAGCTCCGTCCCATGATTGGGCACCGTGGGAAAGGGATGGAGGAGTTGATGGCTCGCATACAGCCAGCCCTCCAGCGGGTGTTTCGCACGGCGCGCCCGGTTTATGTCGCGGCGGCATCCGCCACTGGATTCATGGAGGGCGCCATTCGGAACGGCGTACGGCGCCGGGTGCTGTCGCTCGTGAACGGGGCCTTCAGCGAGCGGTTCCATGTCATCGCCCGCGCGTGTGGCGTCACGGCAGATCGGCTCGATGTCCCATGGGGCGAGGCACACACGCCCGCAGCGCTCGCCGATGCCCTCGACGGGAAGGACTACGACGCGATCACCGTTGTGCACTCCGAAACGTCCACGGGAGTGCTGAATCCGATCCAGGAGCTGACCGCGGCCGCTCACGACGCGGGTGACATCGCCGTTCTGGTGGACAGCGTGACGGGTATCGCCGGTGCGCCCACAGAGACCGATGCGTGGCACCTCGACTTCATCCTCACTGGCTCGCAGAAAGCGCTTGCGCTACCACCTGGCCTCGCGTTCGGAGTCGCCGCCGAGCCGCTGCTCGCACGGGCACGTGCAAACCCGGGTCGCGGCGTGTACTTCGACTTTCTCGAATTCGAGAAGTCGTGCGCCGCGAACCAGACGCCCAACACCCCCGCCCTCTCGCTGCTGTACGCGCTGGCCGCACAGCTCGAGCGCATCGACGCCGAAGGGATCGAGGTGCGCTGGGCACGCCATGCCGCGATGGCCCGCCGGACGTGGGAGTGGGTGGCCGAAATGCGCGAGCTTGGCATCGCGCTCACGCTCCCCGTGGTCGAGCGGTCGCGGTCGCCCACCGTCACCTGCATCGCGCTCCCTCCCGGTGCCAGCTCCGCCCCCGTCGTTGCCGAGTTGAAGAAGCGCGGGTTCGTCATCGGTGCAGGTTACGGGAAGATGAAGGACACGCAGTTGCGGATCGGACACATGGGGGACCATACCGTCGCTGAACTCGACGTCCTGCTCGACAGCCTGCGCACGGTGCTCCGTCCATGACAGTGCGCTATCGAGTGCTCGTCGCCGATGCCATCGCGCCCGAAGGCCTCGCCCCGTTGCGAAGCGACCCACGGTTCGAGCTGCTCGACCGTCCGGGATTGTCGGGGCCAGCACTCGCCGAGGCGATGATCGGGGTCGACGCGGTGCTCGTTCGGAGCGCGACGCGGATCACCCGCGAGTCGCTCGCGCGCGCCGATCGACTGACGGTGATCGGGCGCGCGGGTGTCGGGGTCGATACGATCGACGTCGATGCGGCGACCGAGCGCGGCATCGCCGTGCTCACCGCACCGGCCGGGAACACGATATCAGCCGCGGAGCTCACCCTCGCGCTCATCCTTGCGCTGGTGCGACGGGTCCCAGCCGCCGATCGCTCGATGCGCCTGGGCCAGTGGGACCGCAAGAGCTTCAACGGGGCCGAGCTCCAGGGGAAGACGCTCGGCTTGCTCGGCGCTGGACGCATTGGGAGCGAGGTCGCTCGCCGCGCGCGCGCGTTCGGAATGCGGGTGATCGCCTACGATCCCTTTCTTACCGAAGAGCGGGCGCAGGCCATCGGGCTCGAGCTCGCACCACTCGAGGCGATCATCCGCGAGGGTGACATCATCTCCGTGCACGTCCCCCTCACCGACAAGACGACTGGACTCATCGGCGAAAAGGAGCTCGCGATGATGAAGCCGACTGCGTTCGTCGTGAACGTCGCGCGCGGTGGCGTGGTCGACGAGCGCGCCCTGCATCGCGCGCTTACCGAGAACCGGATTGCCGGGGCCGCGCTCGATGTCTTCGAGACCGAGCCACTCCCAGCCGACCACGAGCTCAGATCGCTCGCCAATGTCGTCCTCACGCCGCACCTGGGCGCATCCACCGTGGAGGCACAGCACAGCGTCGCCCTCGAGATCGCGGATGCGGTGCGTGCGGCCCTCCTCGAGGGTGACCTTTCGCGCGCAGTCAACGCCCCCGCGATCGGCGGTGCGGAAATGCGGCGGCTCCGGCCGATGATGGAGCTTGCGCAGCGGCTGGGGAAGCTCGCGTCAGCGCTCGTCGATGGTCCGGTAGAGCGTGCCGAGGTGCGCTACGCCGGCGGATCGGATCAGGCGCTGCGTCCACTCACCGTGGGAGCGATGATGGGCGCACTCGCGACCGCGGTGGGGAAGACGTCCGTCAACTTCGTGAACGCACTGCATGTCGCGGAGTCGCGCGGCATCCGGGTGGACCGGGTCAGGTCCGCCAGCCATGGCGACTACGCGGAATACCTCGAGTTGCGACTCGCCAGCGCCGGTGGGGCAGCACGCGTCGGTGGTGCGCTCCTCGCTGAGAGCCATCCGCGGCTCGTCCTGATCGGGGAGTATCGCGTCGACATCGTGCCGACCGGGACGCTGGTCGTGATCACCAATCGCGACGTCCCTGGCGTCATCGGCCGGGTGGGCACGATTCTGGGCGACGCCGGAGTGAACATCGGCGAGTACTACCAGGCGCGACTCCGCGCCGGCGGCGAGGCGCTCGCGGCAGTCAGCGTGGATGGCCGGCTCACGACCGAAGTCATCGATTCACTTCGGCGCATCGCCGATGTGCACGACGTGCGGCAGGCGCAGCTCGACTGATCCTCGCGGCCAGGCGGAGCTGGGGCTCGGCGTGCGAGGCTCGGGGCACCCCAGCGCGGCACGAAGATGTGCCCATTCGGCGGCCGCCGCGTCATTCTGTGACGGATGTTGTACTTTGGCCGGGTGTTGCGAAGTGCGACACCTCGGGCAATATGGGCCTGTGATTCACGACCCATTCGCGAAGTCCGCTTGGTAATCCATTGTGCCCGTGGTAGTTGGCGTTGGACGAATTGCGGCACTGCGGTTGCTTTCCTTCACCCTGTAGAAACGCGTGCGGCCAGGTCCGCGCCGCCTGCATTGCTGCTCAGTCGCTCCCTCGAACCGGCTCCTCCCATGACGAGACAACGAATCGGTTTCACCCTGATCGAGATGCTGATCGTCGTCGTCGTCATCGGGATCCTCGCCGCGATCGCGATTCCAAAGTTTTCGCAGGCGAAGGGGCGCACGCGAGCCGCGACCATTCGCTCCGACCTTCGCAACCTCGCGACGGCGCAAGAGGAGTACCTGGCCGAGAACGGGACGTACGCTTCAAATGTCTCCGACCTCGACTACACGACGACCAACGGGGTTGTGATCACGATCGTCAACGTCGTTGCTGGTGGCTGGTCTGCCACGTCGACGCATCCGCTGTCGCTCCCGCTCACGTGCACGCTGTATTACGGCACCGCACCGGTGCTGCCGCCGGCGACCATCGAGGGCGTGATTCACTGCGAGTGACCGGTGCTCGTCAGCGGTCGGGACGGGGATCGGTCTCGATGGCCTGACGAACGGCCCGCCGTTCGAGTATGGTGTCGGCAGACGCCGAGCGCGCACCCTTGCCTCCCGGCAATGGTGCGCGCTTCCATTTCGAGACCACCGTGGCCGACTCGCCGATCGCCAACCCGGGCGTGAAGTTCCCGCCCCCATTCCTGTTCGTCGCCGGACTTCTGGTTGCGTGGCTCATCCAGCGACGATGGCCCTACCCGCTGCTCCCCGGCACCAGGGCGCATCCAGGTGAGATCGCCGGGTGGGCTGCGCTGGCCGTAGGGATCGGCATCATCCTGTGGGCTTTCGCGACGTTCCTCCGCCGACGTACGGCGATCTACCCCAACCAGCCGGCTACGCAGATCGTGCGGGATGGACCGTATCGCTGGACGCGGAACCCGATGTACCTGAGCCTGACGATCATCTATCTCGGGCTCTCGCTGCTCATGAACAGTGTCATTCCGGTCCTCATCCTGCCCGTGGTGCTACTGCTCCTCGTCAGGCTCGTCATCCGGCGCGAGGAACGCTATCTCCGATCAGCCTTCCCGGAGGACTATGCTGCGTACTGCGCCGAGGTACGGCGCTGGCTGTAACCCGGAGGGTATGATGGGCCCAGACCTGGCTCGATCAGAACAGCCGTAGCTTCACGATGCGTCCCCGCGGTCCCACCGCCCACCCGTGCTGCGCGGATGCGAACCCGACGCTCCAGTACGCCGCCGTATCGATGCGTGCCCAGCTCCTGCCCTCATCGACTGATACGTCTGCGCCCCCTGGCCCCACCGCGACCACTGCCGGACCCGCGACACCGGGGATGTAGGCTGCACCGTAAATCGCACCGGCAAAAGTCGGACGTCCCCCGACGGTCCAGCTGCGCCCACCGTCATCGGTGATGGCGACGTAGTCGCCGCGCGCGGCAGGCTTTGCGATTTCTCCCCCGAGGGCGACGCCGTGGAGGGAGTCGCGAAAGATCATCGACGCGATGCCGGATGCCTCGCCACCGACCACCGGGAGGTCGGAAACTGACCACGTGGTCCCCGCATCGGTGGTTCGCAGCGCGCGGGCACGTGCGCCGTTTCCCGTCCCGATCCATCCGTGGTTTCGGCCCCGCGCGCTGACGCAGGTGCCGCTCGCTGCGAAGCTGCCCTCGCCAGGGAGTGCGGGAGGAAGTCGGTCGGAGGATACGGGAGACCATGTCGCCCCGCCGTCCGTGGTGAGGAGAATGACGTGCTGTCCACGCACCGCGTCGCTGAACACAAAGCCGCGATGCGCGTCCCAGAACGCCATGCAGTCGAAGAAGACATCCGGATCC
>JANOCW010000218.1:0-2021 GCA_031412375.1 Gemmatimonadaceae bacterium
GTGATCTTCGGGGCATCCGACGTCGGATAGCGCAGGTTCGCGAGCTCCGCCACGTACCGCTCCGCCGGATCGTCGAGCGAGAGCCGGCCGGCATCGCGGAGCTGGAGGATCGCCAGCGCGGTGAAGCTCTTCGTCATCGACGCGATGCGAAACACGGTCGCCGTGTCGATCGGCGCGCGCGACGCAACATCGCGAAGTCCCGACATCCCCACGTGCACCACCCGTCCATCCACGATGATCCCGTACGCGATGCCCGGCACCCGCGACCGCTCGGCGAACCCGCGCATCAGCCGGTCGACGTCGGGAAAGGCGGCCGAGAGCTTCGCGAGGCGGTCGGGATCGGCGAAGCCGGGAGCAGGCGCAACGCTGCCTCGAGTAGACTGGGCCTCAACGGCAGTGGATGTGGCTGCCAGCGACGCTGCCAACACGGCGAGTGCGGTGCGGGAGATCATGCGCCTGTTCGAAGATGTGAAACGGCCATATCCGTCCTTTGCTTCTTCCCGAAGATCGAACGGCTCTACATATAGCATCGTTGCCCGCCCGCAAGCCACTGGGGCATAGCCATCCACCGCGGCACTTCGGTATCAGGGTCGGGGTGATGCTCCCGACACGCTGATGTTTCGCACGTGTGGCGCTGGCACCAGCATCAGTCCGTCAGCAGGTACTGCATCCAGTCGTTCGATTCCGCCACGGACTTCAGCTCCCGGTTCCGCGTCTCGAGAAGGCGGCGCATGTACGCGGTGAGAAAGATCCGCTCGGCGATGCGACCAAGTGGCCCGAGCGGTGCTGCGTAGTCGAACACGTCGCGCATCACGGTGCCGCCGCCGGCATCTTCGAAGAAGTGGTCATGGTCGAATCGCGCGAAGGCGCCGCGGATCATCGTGTCGCGGAAGTGAACCGGGCGGTCGAACGCGCTGATCCTGCCGCTCAGCGTCTGCCACACTCCGAAGTGGCGCGCACGCCATGTGACCTGGTCGCCCATGTCGAGGAGGCCGGATGTCCTTCCGCCCACGGCCCGCTCACCGGTCGACGAGGTCGTGCGCATGTGCAGCTCGATGCTGCGCGCCAGGTCGAAGCAGCGTTCGCGCGGCGCGGCGATGTAGATGGAGAGGTCTATCCGGGGCACAGTAGTCGTTGATTCACGCGGTGCGGTCGAAGATGGACCATGACCGCTGACAGGGCCATGCCTATCTGGACGGACCTGACCTCCGGCAGCTATAGTAGGGCTCCGCAAACCACCCCGGTGCATGGACCAGAGGATGTCGTCCATATCCGACTCGAACGGGCCGCCGTCACACCGGCCAACCCGGCGTGCGCAGACCGCCCCTGCCCATGGGGATTCACACGCCGGCTCCCCGTCGCCGCACCGCCACGACGCGATCCTCAAGGCGGTCTACGAGGCGGCATCGCGACTGCTGCGCTCCACCGCCTGGCAGAACGACATCCACGAGGTCCTTGGCCACCTCGGCCACGCGGCCGGCGCAAGCCGCGCATTCCTGTTCGAGATGTCGCGTCCCGGGGAAGGACCGCTCGTCGCCACCTGGCGGCAGGAATGGATGGCACCCGGCGTCAGCCACATGCTCTCCGAGCTCTCGCTCGCGAGTTTTCCCGTCGTCGAGGCGGGACTGATTCGCTGGTCGATCCTCGGTGAGCACCGGCCGATTCACGGACCCGTGCACACCTTGCCGGAATCCGAGCAGGCGTTCTTCGCGAAGCTTCGGGTGCGTTCTGTGGCCGTCGTCCCGGTGTTCGTCGAGGACAGGTGGTGGGGAGTGCTCGGGTTCGCCGACAGTGTCGCCGACCGCGAGTGGGAGGACGCCGAGATCGACGCGCTCTCCGCAGCCGCGGCGACGCTCGGCGGGGCGCTCTTCCGGGAGGATACCGAGCGGCGCCTGCTCGAGAGCGAGCAGCGCTTCCGGTATCTCGCCGATGCCGCAGTCGAGGGCGTGATCATCCACGACAACGGCATCATGATCGACGGGAACGAGACGCTCGCCCGCATGGTGGGCTATCCGCTCGAG
>JANOCW010000219.1:0-2828 GCA_031412375.1 Gemmatimonadaceae bacterium
TGAGGTCATGGCTCGCCGCAAAACCCCATGCGCCGTCGACGAGGACACGGATCCCGAAACCGAAGCTTTCGCTGTCCGACAGGCCCTGGACGCGACGCTCGCGAGTCGAGACGTTCTGGTTCCGATTCTGCTGGATGCGCACGTCTGCGTATTGCGCACCCGCGGTGCGGGAAGCGTCGAGTGCACGAAGCGCGAGGTCTTTGATTGCTGCATCGCCGAGGGCAGGAGTCGGCGGGAGGCGGGTCGGAAAAGTCGACGCGGAGGGAGCCGGCGAAGTCGCGGCGGGGAGCGTCTGCGAGGAGGCGCCGCAGGCGGCGAGGCCCGCTGCCGCGGCTGCGGCACTCGAGGCCTTGAGGAAGTCGCGCCGACTACTCGTCACGCTTCTTCCTTCGTATTCGGGGGCGTTGTGACGGATCTCGAATCCCGATACCCTCGTCTCGTGGACCACGCGCACGGCTGCATCGCCGCTCCGACGTCATCGCGAATATAGAATTGCGTAAAACACGATGCAATAGTCGCGCTAGTCTACATTCATCGCGTGTGATATATAATCGATGGACGCAACGAGGCGATGAGACGATGCTGACGGTGACGATCGACGGACGGGCAATCACGGCAGAACCCGGGGCGACGATTCTTCACGCCGCGCGGTCCGCCGGCATCGACATCCCGACGCTCTGCTGGTATCCGGAGCTGCCGATCGTCGGCAATTGCCGCGTGTGCCTCGTATCGGTGGAGGGCGCGCCGAAGCTGACGGCGGCCTGTGCTACCCTCGCCGCAGATGGAATGCGGGTAACGACACAATCGACGGCGGCCGCGAGCAATCGGGCCGCCGTTCTCGGCATGCTGCTCGAGCGGTATCCGGTCGATCGGATCCCGGAGAATGGTGCAGCGAACGAGTTCGAGCGGATGGTTCGCCAGTATGGTGTGCCGACGGTGCACCGGGCGAACCTTCCGGTGCGTGGCGGCGACGACCGCGCCGGGGATCCGATGATCCAGCACGACATGTCCACCTGCATCCTGTGCACGCGGTGCGTGAGGGCATGCGAGGACATCCAGGTCGTGGGCGTCCTTGAAGTCGGTGCGCGAGGCGAACATGCCGAGATCATCGTCGGCGCCGACGGCAATCCGGAGCACGCGGGGTGCACCTGGTGCGGGGAGTGCGTGCGCGTGTGCCCGACGGGCGCAATCCACGACATCCTTCCGTTGGCGAAATTCCGCTCGGAAACGATGACGTCCCCGGAGAGCACCGTTCGCAGCGTGTGCCCCTACTGCGGGGTGGGGTGCCAGATAGACCTGAAGGTGCGCGGGCGCGACGTCATCCGGGTCGAAAGCCCGTGGATCGAGGAGGACACCCCGAACCAGGGATCGACCTGCGTGAAGGGACGGTTCGGAACGGACTTCATCCTCCATCGCGATCGCCTGACGGTGCCGCTCATCCGTCGTGGGTGGACAAAGGTCGGCGGGCGCTGGACGTACGAGCCCGACGCGGCCGACGCTGCGCGATGGGGACGGCGCGGAGGTCCATGGCAGGATGTCGAAGCGGAGAGCGGCGGCAGGAAACGGCGCCCTGCCAACAATCCGCTGCGCACGCTCCCCAACGGCAACGCGCCGCTCGGCGACCCACGCGACCGGGTCGCGACCCCGGCATCATGGTACGAGCCCTTTCGCGAAGCAACGTGGGATGATGCGCTCGAGCTGACGGCACAGGAGCTCGTCCGCCTGCGGGACGAGCGCGGGCCCGAGAGCCTGGCGGTGTTCCAGTCCGCGAAGTGCTCGAATGAGGAGAACTATCTCCTTCAGCGTCTCTTCCGCGCCGGCCTTGGGACGAACAACGTCGACCACTGCACGCGGCTCTGTCATTCCTCATCGGTCGCGGCCATGCAGCGAGCGCTCAGCACGAGCGCGGCCTCGGGCTCGATGCGGGAGGTGGAGCACGAATCGGACGTGATCTTCATCCTTGGCGCCAACACCACCGAGTCGCACCCCGTCTTCGGCGCGATGATCAAGCGTGCCGTGAAGCGTGGCGCCACCCTGATCGTGGCTGACCCACGACGCATCGAGCTCGCGGCGCGGGCGCACATCCATCTGCAGCCGCTCCCCGGCACGGACGTGGCCCTCCTGAACGGGATGCTGCACCACATCATCCGGATGAAGCTGCATGACGAAGCGTTCATCGCCGCCCGAACGCACGAGTTTCACGAAGTCGAGACAGCGGTGGCGCCATACACGCCGGAACGCGCCGAGGCGATCACCGGAGTTCCAGCGGTTCTCATCCGCCGCGCAGCCGAGACGTACGCCCGCGGTCCACGCTCGGCGACGCTGTGGGCGATGGGACTCACCCAGCATCGCACCGGGACGGACATCGTCGCCGCACTGCTCAATCTCATTCTCGCCACGGGAATGATCGGGCGATGGGGCGCGGCGATGATCCCGATTCGCGGCCAGAACACCGTGCAGGGCGCGAGCGACGTGGGGGCCATCCCGATGTTCTACACCGATTACCAGCCGGTCGGCGATCCAGCCGTTCGCCGGATGTTCGCGAACGCATGGGGAGTGCCCGAGGAGCGCCTGTCCTTGACGCCAGGCCTCAAGGTGACGCAGATCGTCCAGGAGACGAGCCCGGTCCGCGGCATGTACATCATGGGGGAGAACCCGATCATCTCGGACTCCGATGTCTCGCACGCCGAGCACTGGTTCCGGGAGCTGGAGTTTCTCGCCGTCCACGATCTCTTCCTGACGGAAACCGCCCGCTATGCGGATGTTATCCTTCCGGGCGCGTCGTTCGCCGAGAAGACGGGCACGTTCGTGAATACCGAGCGGCGGAT
>JANOCW010000220.1:0-5987 GCA_031412375.1 Gemmatimonadaceae bacterium
TGGGGTGGGGCGGATCCATCCATGGGCCGCTGCCCTAAAGTAGAGGCAACCGCTCCATGGGGGCTAGCCATGGCCGGCCGTCGCCCCCGGTGACGCGCCGCTCGATGCCGGGGTGTCAGTCTCTGGATCCCCCATCCTCAGCGAGGTCGCCCATGCCTGTTCGCGCGATTCCCTTCCGCCTCCCCGCGCGTGCTGGGAAGCACGCCCCGACCTCGGTGCTCCGCGTCATCGCGATGCTCGCCTGCACGAGTGCACCCGCGCTCGCGCAACTGATCTCCGTCAAGACGGTGCCGATCGCCCAGGGGGATCAGTTCGACTTCTTTCCCTCCCGAAACCAGGGAATGGCGAGCGTGTCGATCGCCCTCGCTGACACGCTCCTCGACCCGTTCTCGAATCCGGCGAAAGCAAGCCGGCTCGCTGGCAGCCACTTTTTCGGGACGCCGACCTTCTTCAGCGTCTCGAGCGATGCCGGCGGCGGACGAACCCTTCCGCTGACCTCACTGGCGCGCTCACGCTCGCTGTTCGGCGGTATCGGGATCGCGTTCCAGGAAATCGACGCCGCGCGGCGCGCGGATTTCCAGCCGATCTTCGAGAACAACAGCATTCCCGGGGTGACGGAGAAGTCGCACCGCAACCAGTACGCGTTCGCCATGGCCGGTAAGGCGTTCCCAGCGGCCGGCATTTCAGTTGCCGCGAGCATCTTCGGGGCGGGGCTCGAAGCGGTGGATGGCGTCGACCTCCTCTACGCCGGCAGCCAGGCGATCGACCAGCGTGGCCAGTCCATGGATGTGCGCCTCGGCGTCCTCAAGGAATGGAGCCCCGCGCAGTCGCTCGAGGCGGTGCTCGTGCACAATCGCTATCGCTCGCAGCACGATGTCACCTACGTCGACTGGTTCTGGGATCCGACCGCTCGCATGACGGTTCCGCGACCCCGCGTCGAGCACAACCTCGACCGAACCAACACGAACGGCCTCCACGTCGCGTACGTGCAGCCCCTGAAGGCCACGGGGTGGCGCGTCGGGGCCCTCGTCACCGCGAACCGCCTCACCCATCCCAAGATCCCGAACTACGAGATCATGAACATCCCGCGGGATCCGGGACACTCGAACGCGCTCAACATCGGCGTCGGTCTCTCGAAGATGCAGGCGGGTGCGACCTTCGCGATCGACGCCATCTACGAGCCGATCCGCACGAGCACGTGGGCTGAAGCCGCGGGGCCGACGCTCGCCGCCGACGGGGGGGTGATCCCGACAGGGGGCAAGACGGTGGAGAATCGCTTTCGCTTCTCGAACGCGCTCGTCCGCCTCGGCATCAGCCAGGACATCAAGGCGTCGAATGGCGAGGACCTCGTCGGATTCCAGATGGGACTCGGCCTTCGCTCGATCGACTACCGGCTCCAACAGGACAACAACATCACGCGCTCCCGCCGGCACCAGGCGGAGCGGTGGATCGAGTGGACGCCGACATGGGGCACGAGCGTCCGGTTTCCGCATCTCGAGGTTCGCTACCGGGGTCGGCGCACGACCGGGACAGGGCGTCCAGGGGTTGCGGGCCCCGGAATAGATGTGCTGCGCGGGTTGGAACTCGCGTCATCGAGCATCGTCGCTGCGCCGAGCGGACGGCTGACGCTCGATGAGGTCAGTGTTGTGATGCACCAGCTTTCGCTGTCGTTCCCCGTTCGCTGAGTCGGGGAGGTCCGGGACCATGGCCAGTCAATCGATGAACCGACTGCTCGCCGGATGCGGCCTCGTCACGCTCTTCCTGACGACTGGCTGCGGCGACAGGGCGTTCGAGCCCGACGTTCCACCGGTGCCGACGCTCGACATCGAGATCCGCCGGCAGCTCGCGATGTGGGGCGTGGTCCCGATCCTCCCGGTGGAGAGCCAGAACCCATCGATGATGCAGCTCGGGCAGGCGTTGATGTTCGACAGGATCCTCAGCGGCAATCGCGACGTCTCGTGCGCGAGCTGCCACGATCCGGCGCTGCATGGCGCGGACGGGCTTCCGCTCGCCGTGGGAACCGGCGGCAGCGGGACGGGAACCAGCCGCGCTCCCGGAACGGGGCGTCAGTTCGTATCTCGGAACGCCCCGTCGCTGCTCAACGTCGGTCTCGGTTCCACGTACCTGTTCTGGGATGCGCGACTGTCGCAGCATGGCGCCTTCCCCGGCGGGCCTTTCCCCGGCGGGCCCATCACCGTGGGCCCGGTGCAGGGAATTCCGCGGCCGAGCGTCGTGCCCGACGCCCTCGTTGCGCAGGCGTTCTTCCCGGTGGTCAGCCGCGAGGAGATGCGAGGCCGTTCGGGAGACCTCGATCGATTCGGAAATACGAACGAGCTTGCGCAGATTCCCGACAACCAGCCGGAGGAGATCTGGCGGGCCGTGATGCGACGCGTGCTCGCGGTCCCCGAGTACGTCACGCGCTTCCGCGCGGCGTTTCCGGCGGTGCCGGTCCAGTCGTTTTCGTTCGAGCATGCGGCGACGGCAATCGCCGCGTTCGAGAAGGAAGCGTACACGAGGTCCGGCTCGCCCTTCGATCGCTACCTCGCCCGCGACGACAATGCCCTGCCACTCGCCGCCAAGCGTGGGGCGAATCTCTTCTTCGGCCGGGCGATGTGCGCATCGTGTCACGGGGGGGCGCTGCTGGGAGGAAATCAGTTCTCCAACGCCGGTGTTCCGCAACTGGGCCCGGGGACTGGCGCCGGCACTCCACTGGATTTCGGCGTTGGTGACACCTTCGGCCAGACCGCATATCGCTTCGCCTTCCGCGTTCCGGCGCTGCGGAACGTCGCGTTGACGGCCCCGTACATGCACAACGGAGCATTCCCGACGCTCACCGCCGTCGTGGAGCACTACAACAACGTGCCGAAGGCGCTTCGTGAATACGATGTCTCACAGCTTCCCCCGGCTTTGCGTGGCTCGTATCACGGGGACGCGCAGACGATCAATGCGATCCTCGCCACGCTGGACGGACGGCTGCGCCGGCCGCTGCAGCTCACCGACAGCGAGGTGGGCGACCTCGTGGCCTTCCTCGAGTCGCTCACCGATCCGTCGGCGCGAAATCTCGGTGCGCTCGTTCCCTCGTCGGTGCCGAGCGGACTGCCCGTGCGGTAATGGGGGCGCGGCAGCGCGGGCCTCATGAGCGATCGGCTGCGCAATGATGCGCGTACCATCAGTCGCGTCGGCCTCATCGGCTACGGACTCGCTGGCTCAGCATTCCATGCCCCGCTGATTCGCGCGACTGCCGGTCTCGAGCTTGCCGCAATCGTCAGCCGCAACCCGGAGCGGCGCCGCGACGCCGGGCGCGCGCACCCAGACGCTGCGCTGCTCGACTCGGCCGAAGAACTCTGGGGCGCCGCAGCGAATGTGGACCTCATCGTCGTGGCGACGCCGAACCGAACCCACGTCCCGCTCGCGCGCGCTGCGCTCGCCGCCGGCCTCCATGTCGTCGTCGACAAGCCGTTCGCCCCGACGGCGGCGGAAGGTCTCGCGCTCATCGACGAGGCACGTGGTCGCGGGCGAATGCTCACCGTGTATCACAACCGACGCTGGGACGGCGACTTCCTCACCGTGCGACGACTGCTCGCCGAGGGCCGGCTGGGCGACCCGCTGCGCTTCGAGTCACGCTTCGAGCGGTGGCGTCCCGTTCCCAAGGGGGGGTGGCGGGAGCAATCCGCGCCGGAGGAAGCGGGGGGACTTCTGTACGATCTCGGAAGCCATCTGATCGATCAGGCGCTCGTGCTGTTCGGACCGGTGACGCACGTGTACGCCGAGCTCGATCGCCGGCGGCCATCAATGGAAGTCGACGACGATGTGTTCGTCGCGCTGACTCACGCATCGGGCGTGCGCTCCCATCTCTTCATGAGCGCCGTCGCGGCGCGGCCCTCGGTGCGCATGCGCGTTCTCGGATCGCGCGCCGCGTACGTCAAGAGCGGAATGGACCCCCAGGAAGCCGCCCTGCGCCTTGGAGGCAAACTCGAGCCGGCTGGATGGGGCGAGGATCCGCGCGATGCGTGGGGCCAGCTCGGCGCGGGGAGCGACGTCGAATCGATCCCGACCGACACGGGCGGTTATCAGCGCTTCTATGAGGGGATAGTCACTGCGCTTCGCGAGGGCGCACCGCCACCGGTGAATCCTGCCGACGCGGTCGCGGGCCTCGAAATCATTGAAGCGGCGCAGCGCTCGGCGGCCGAGCGGAGGGTGGTCCCGCTGTCGTGAGCTATCGCGCCGTCACGCGCGCCGTGCGCGGATCCGTGAGTTTGTCGAGAGCGGCTCGATCGAGAAGCTGCCCCCGAAGGATGACCGCGTTGATCCGGCCGACGTTCCTGATGTCCGCGAGCGGATCGGCGTCGAGGAGCACGAGGTCGGCGATGCGATTCGCCGCAATGGTACCGACGGAGTCCTGCATCTCAAAGAATTCCGCCGAGTGGCGTGTCGCGCTGACAATCGCTTCCATCGGTGACATCCCGAGCTTGTCGACGAAGAGTCGGAGCTCGTCGTGCAGGCTCGAGCCCGGGTAGATCGCGATCACCGCGAGGTCGCTCCCTGGAAGCACCCTGACGCCCGCCCGTCGCATCTCCTTCGCATCCTTCACAGCGCTCTTGTGGATCCGGCCGACGACCGCGCCCTGGATCGACGCGCGCACCCCGCCCGGCCGCTCCTCGAGCTGCTCGCGCCAGTCCTCGAGCAGGAATCCATCGATGTAGCGCCGCCGCGGATCGGCAGCGCCGAGGCTGTCGCGGATGACTTGGCGCATCCGGGCGCTGGAAAGGTCGATCGATTCGTAATAGCTGACGGCGGTGGGCACGAGGGCGATGCCGCGGCGCGCCATCTCCGCCATCAGTCGCGCGCGGTCCTTCGGCGTCCTGCCCTGGAGCGACGGGTACACGGTGTGCTCGACGCTCTTCTGCCCCGACCGCAGTACCTCCTCGAACGGCACCTCGGACGCGTGCCCGACGAGCGGGAGCCCGCGACGCTCGGCTGCCGCCGCGATGGCGCGATAAATCTCGTCCGATGCGACCGTGCGCAACTTGATGAAGTCCACTCCGAGTTGGGCGATCGAGTCGACGATACGGGCGGCTGATGCAGCGTCGGGTACTACGGCGCGGTAGCGTTCGACCGGCTCGTGGGTGTTGCGCCTTCGCATGCGGGCAACCCGCTCGGGGCTCTCGAGCATCGGGCCCGCCCACTTGATGCGGGGGCCGAGCCGCCGGCCCGCCTCGACGTCATCGCGCCACGTGCGAAGGAGCGCGGCGTCGCCGCCCATGTCGCGCACAGTCGTCACCCCGTTGGCCGCGAGGAGTGGCAGCGATCCCGCGCCGGCCTTGGCGAGGTGCACGTGCATGTCCCACAGGCCGGGAATCAGGAACTTCCCGCGACCGTCGATGACGACCGCATCCGGCGGGGCATCGGACGACGTCGCTGGCTCGACCGCCGCGATCCGGCCGTTGCGCACCACCACCGTCATGTCTTCGCGTGGCGCGCCCCCGGTGCCGTCGACGACCGTGACCGACGTGATCACGATCGTGCCGCGCTGGGCACTGGCGGGGCGAGCGAACGCTCCGAGCGTCGCGACAGCGAGGAGAGCGGAGAGAGTGCGCGAGTAGCTCATTGAGGCCTCCGGAAACCCTGCTGGAAGTGCAAACGCCCGGCCGTGAACTGTCGGAAATCCAGCGCTTCTCGCGGAGACCGCACGCACTCGATACAATATCCACGCGTCAGGCCTGCCGCGACCGCCGCGCTTGCGGTGATGCCACTTGTCGAGCGACCCGATCGCTCGTTCCCCGAATCGACATTCCCATGGATAGGCGACGCTTCATTGCCGGGTCGGCCGGCATTCTCGGCACCACCGCCCTCGGCTGCGCGACCCCCCGCGGCGCTGGCGGCACCACCGGCGAGCCCGACGTGACGGGCACGCCAACGGTCACGCGCGGATCGGAGATTCCCGTGCCGGAGGCGATCCGTGCACTCCGGCCGATGACCCAGGGCAT
>JANOCW010000221.1:0-1523 GCA_031412375.1 Gemmatimonadaceae bacterium
GGAGCGCTCTGCGGCGCGCGCTCCGGATCGGCGACATGATCCCCCTTGGGGACACCCGTGGGTGCGGTCGGGGATCCATCGGTCCGGCTGCCCCGCCCGCCGCGCTTGGTGGCCTTCCGCGCGCTCGCGCCCGTCTCCTCCGTGTCATGCGCCGCGGCGCGAATCGCCTCGTCGGCGCTCAACCAGCGCTCCTCGAGCTTCGGCTTGGGGTCGGCGTGACGGTCGAATTCGTCGGACGTGCCCTGGCGCCGCTTTCCCGTTCCGACCTGCTGCCCCTCCCAATGACCCTCGGCGAACGCCGGGTCGCCGGTTTCGTAGCGGCGCGCGTTGTCGTCGAACGCGGACTCGATCTCGCCGACCGCCATCCGGTTGACGACGGTTTCGACGCCGGGCGTGCCGCGCGCGATGGTCACCGCGTGAGCTGCTTCGCTGTCGTCGTGGACCCAGCCCGCGAGCTCGATGATGCCCTCACCGATCGCGCCGATGTCGACCGCACGCTCGCTCAGGATCGGATCGTTGTTGAACGCCTCAAGCACGCGCTCCTCGAGAACGACATCGTCGTCTTCGTCGTCCGTGTCCTCGAGCTCGTCGGAATCGTAGTCCTCGATCTCGTAATCGGCGTCTGCCGCCTCGAGTCGCCCCTCGCCGAGCCGCTCACGGAGGCGCGCGGTGATTCCGGCAAGACCGCCGAACCGCTGCGCAACGACGACGCCGACCGCGATGCCAGCAACGGCGCCGATCGCAAGCGTGAGCAGACCAGGGCCCGTTGATTCCTTGTCTTCGTACCGGAATGTCATAGACGACCTGTGGCGGAGGAAATGGCCTGGGGATAGCTTTCGGGGCGTGTACGCGAGGCCCGGCGCACACGCACGCCAATGTTCGGGGGTGCAAAAACAAGGCCACCTATCACTCCGCCGAAGCCCGCAATCATGACGTCTCCGCGTCCGCTGCCCACCGCTCGCGGCAACACTCGGCGAGTGATGCTCTGGTCGATCATCGCCCTCATCGTCGTCGCTGGCCTCGTGCTGTATTTCCGTTTCGGAAACCAGCCGGTCCCGTTGATTCACCAGGCGCGCTGACGTGGCCGACGTCGCGAACGACGAGCTGCTGACGCTCACGCTGCCCGATGGGTCGCCGCGTCACGTAGCGCATGGGACGCTCGGGCGCGAAGTCGTCGCGTCGATCGGCCCGCGACTGTTGAGTGCCGCGATCGCCGTGGAAGTGGATGGCGAGGTGCAGGATCTCGTCACGCCGATCCGGAAGGGCGGCGCATTCCGGGTGCTGACGCAGAAGGACCCGCGTGCGCTCGACGTGCTGCGCCACTCGAGCGCGCACATTCTCGCGACGGCGGTGCGGCGCCTGCGTCCCGATGCGAAGATCGGCTTCGGCCCGTCGATCGAGGACGGCTTCTACTACGACTTCGAGGTGTCGCAGCCCTTCACGCCCGACGATCTCGCTGCGTTCGAGAAAGAGATGGCGGCCGTCGTAGCCGCACGCTTCCCGTTCGTGCGTGAGGAGGTCGG
>JANOCW010000222.1:0-17114 GCA_031412375.1 Gemmatimonadaceae bacterium
CTTCGGCCCGTCGATCGAGGACGGCTTCTACTACGACTTCGAGGTGTCGCAGCCCTTCACGCCCGACGATCTCGCTGCGTTCGAGAAAGAGATGGCGGCCGTCGTAGCCGCACGCTTCCCGTTCGTGCGTGAGGAGGTCGGGATGCGCGACGCCGCGAGCCGATTCGCCGATGATCCGCTGAAGCTCGAGCGTCTCGGTGAGTTCCCGGACGACGAGGTCATCTCGACGTACACGGATGGGCCGTTCGTGGATCTGTGTCGCGGACCACACGTCCCGGATACATCGCACGTCAGGCATTTCAAGCTGCTGCATACCGCCGGCGCGTACTGGCGCGGCGATGAGAAGCGGCAGATGCTCCAGCGGATCTACGGCACGGCGTGGTTCTCGAAGGATGAGCTCGAGGCCTACGTGCATCGCCTCGAGGAGGCGAAGCGCCGCGACCATCGCGTGATCGGTCACGCGCTCGATCTCTTCTCCACCGACCAGCGTGTCGGTCCCGGGCTGATCCTCTGGCATCCCCGCGGGGCGGTGGTGCGGAGCGAGATCGAGGACTACGAGCGCGACCTCATCCAGCGGCACGGCTACGACCTGGTCTACACGCCGCACATTGTCAGCGAGAAGCTGTTCGAGATCTCGGGCCATCTCGTGAATTTCAAGGAGGGGATGTTCGGCGCGATGGACGTCGAGGGCGCAGCGTATCGACCGAAGCCGATGAACTGTCCCGGCCACATCTGCATCTACCAGTCGAAGCCGCGGTCCTACCGCGATCTCCCGATCCGCTTCGCCGAGTTCGGGACGGTCTACCGATACGAGCGAAGCGGCGTGTTGCAGGGGATGATGCGCGTGCGCGGCTTCACCCAGGACGACGCCCACGTGTTCTGCACGCCCGACCAGGTGAAGGGCGAGATCGTGCGCCTCCTCGAGCTCGTGGATGAGATGCTGAAGACGTTCGGCTATCCGTACACGATCGAGCTGTCGACGCGCCCCGACAACGCGATGGGCAGCGCCGAGACGTGGGCGAGCGCCGAGCGGACGCTCGCGGGCGTGCTGGAGGAGCGCGGGCAGCAGTTCGAGATCGATGCCGGCGGCGGCGCGTTCTACGGCCCGAAGCTCGACTTCAAGTTGATCGATGCGATCGGTCGCAAGTGGCAGGGCCCGACGGTGCAGCTCGACTTCAATCTTCCCGAGCGGTTCCAGCTCGAGTACACCGGGTCGGACAACACGTCGCACCGGCCAGTGATGCTCCACCGCGTGCTCGTCGGCTCGATGGAGCGTTTCGTCGGCGGGTTGATCGAGCATTTCGCGGGCGCGTTCCCGGTATGGCTCGCACCGGAGCAGGTGCGGGTGTTGCCGATCACCGAAGACGTCGGCGCGATGGCGGCGGGCATCACGGAGAAGCTGAAGGCGGCCGGCGTGCGCGTGCACCTCGACGCGCGGTCCGAGACGTTGAAGTACCGCATCGCGGAAGGCGCGCGCCTCAAGACGCCGTACATGGTGGTAATCGGGAAGCGTGAGGCCGAGACGGGGACGGTCGCGATCAACGTGCGTGGGGCGGGGAAGGAGCAGAAGCCGAAGCCCGTGCCGGTCGACCTGTTCATCAAGCGGGTGGTGGAGGAGATCCGGACGCGGGCGCTCACGCTCGGCGCGGACGGGTAGCGGCGCGCGCGTCGTGCCGGGCGCAGTACCGCCCTCTTCGCAGCCGGGCTAGCTTTCCTCTCTCCATTCGACCCCCGCTGCCCTGCGCTCAATGCCCGATTCCGCCCGTCAGCCCGTCATCGTCTCCGCCACCCGTACGCCGATCGGCAAGTTCCTCGGCGCACTGAGCGCCGTGTCCGCCCCCGATCTCGGTGCGATCGCCATCCGAGCCGCGCTCCAGCGCGCCGGCGTGCCGATCGAGGATGTCGAGCAGGTGATCATGGGCAACGTCGTGCAGGGCGGGGTGGGTCAGGCGCCCGCACGCCAGGCATCGCTCAAGGCCGGACTCTCACCCACGGTCTCCGCGCTCACGATCAACAAGGTCTGCGGCTCCGGATTGAATGCCGTGATGCTCGCCGCCCAGGCCATTCGCGCCGGCGACAACACGGTTATGGTCGCCGGCGGGCAGGAATCGATGTCGAACGCGCCGCACTACGTCTACGGCATGCGCAACGGCGTGAAGCTCGGCGACCAGCAGATGGTCGACGGAGTGATTCGCGATGGACTGTGGTGCGCCTCCTGCGACGTGCACATGGGCGGGCACGCCGAGTACACCGCGAAGAAGGCGGGGATCAATCGGCAGCAGCAGGACGACTTCGCCGTGGCATCGCATCGCAAGGCGGTCGCGGCGATCGAGGGCGGGCGGTTCAAGGACGAGATCATCCCCGTCGAGGTGCCCGGTCGCAAGGGGCCGACGATCGTCGACACTGATGAAGGCCCGCGCAAGGACACGACCGCCGAGAGCCTCGCCCGGTTGCGTCCGGCGTTTCCCGGGAAGAACGGCGCCTCGGCGGACCTCAGCGTGACCGCCGGCAACGCATCGAGCCTCAACGATGGCGCGTCCGCACTCGTCGTGACTTCCGAGGAGTACGCACGCGCGCATGGTCTCACGATCCTCGCCCGCATCACTCAATACGCGACCGGCGGGACCGCGCCGCAGGATCTTTTCTTCGCGCCCATCCAGGCGGTGCAGAATCTCATGAGGAAGAGCCGCACCACGATCGCCGATTACGACCTCGTCGAAGCGAACGAAGCGTTTGCCGTGCAGGCGCTCGCGAATGGCCAGGGCCTCCGCTGGGACTGGGATCGCGTGAACGTCAACGGGGGCGCCATCGCACTCGGCCACCCTATCGGCGCGAGCGGCGCGCGCGTCCTCACCACGCTGCTCTACGCGATGCGCGAGCGCGATGCGCACACGGGACTCGCCACGCTCTGTCTGGGCGGGGGCGACGCCGTGGCGCTCAGCGTGGAGCGAATGAACTGATGCACGCGCTCGTCGGTGCGCGCATCGCGTCTCGGCGAGACTGAGCGGCCGGCGTGTGGGCACGACGCCTCTGGTTCGGAGACCATGGGAAACTCCGGGCGCCATGGCGGCTGATCCTGTTCTTCGTGGTGGCGTTCATCGCGACCCGAATCGCGGGCGGCCTGATCTATCCGGTCGTGCTCACGGCAGGCCAGTGGATAGGCGTACGGCTGATTCTCTTCGGCTGGGTCGGCGTGGTTGGTCTCCTCATCGCGCACGAAGTGTCGCTGCGTCGCATCGACAAGCTGCCATGGTCGGCGGCAGGACTCGGACGCTCGGCGGCACGTCCGGCGCTGCTGGTGCAGGGCACGCTCCTCGGAGCGGTCGCGATCGCGATCCCATCGCTCGTGCTCTGGTCGCTCGGGTTGCTGCAGGCCGAGTCCCAGCCGGAGGGAAGCTCGCTGCTCGAGGGTGCGAGAGCCCTCGTGCTCCTCGCGCCGCTGGCCTTCATGGAGGAGCTGACGCTCCGCGGCTATGTGCTGACGGTGCTCCGCGAAGTCGTCGACTGGCGCATCGCGGTCGCGCTCACCAGCATCGTGTTCGGCGCGCTGCATGTCGGAAATCCCGGGAGCACGCCGGGCGCGCTCAGCATGACGGTGCTCGCGGGCGTCATGCTCGGGACGATCGTCGTCGTGACGAACAGCCTGTACGCGGCGACTGCGGCGCACCTCGCGTGGAACTGGGTCATGGCGGCCCTCCTTCACGTTCCGGTGAGCGGCTTCGGTGTATCCACGCCCGATTACCGACTCGTGGACGCAGGGCCGGATTGGCTGACCGGCGGAGCGTGGGGGCCGGAAGGTGGCAGTGCGGCGGCACTCGGCATGGGTGGCGTGCTGGTATATCTCTACGCACGGCGGGCGCGCCCGCGAGAGGGTTAGCGTGATGGATCGGATCGCGGTCGTCGGGGCGGGGCAGATGGGCAACGGCATCGCGCATGTCTTCGCGCAGGCCGGACATCCCGTGACCATGATCGACGTGTCGAGCGAAGCGCTCGGCAAGGGTCGCGGCACCATCGAGAAGAATCTCGAGCGCCAGGTGAAGAAGGGGACGATCGACGCGGGGCAGCGCGACGCCACGCTCTCCAGGCTCGAAACCGCCCAGGACCTGGGCGCGTCGCACGGCGCCACCCTCGTCGTGGAAGCGGCGACGGAAGACATGGAGCTCAAGTTCCGGATCTTCCGCGACCTCGACGTCGCCGCCAATCCGACGGCGATCCTCGCATCGAACACGAGCTCGATTTCCATCACGGAGATTGCGCGGCGGACGCGGCGGCCCGAGCTCGTCGTCGGGATGCACTTCATGAATCCCGTCCCGGTGATGAAGCTCGTCGAGATCATTCGCGGGCTCGCGACGTCGGACGCCACGACGGCTCGTGTCGTCGAGCTCAGTCGCGCGCTCGGGAAGACCCCGGTCGAGGTGAACGACTATCCGGGTTTCGTGTCCAACCGCGTACTCATGCCGATGATCAACGAGGCCGTCTACTGCGTGATGGAGGGCGTCGGCACGGCGGAAGCTGTCGACCAGGTCATGACGCTCGGCATGAATCACCCGATGGGGCCGCTCGCGCTCGCCGACCTCATCGGACTCGATACCTGCGTCGCGATCCTCGACGTGCTCCACCGTGGCCTCGGCGACCCGAAGTACCGAGCCTGCCCGTTGCTCCGAAAATACGTCGCCGCCGGATGGCTGGGCCGAAAATCGGGACGCGGCTTCTACTCCTATGCGACATGACGACAACCGCCGCACCCGCCGCGCTCGTGGGCCTGACCGAAGAACAGCGAGAGATCCAGCGCCTCGCACGCGACTTTGCCCACGCCGAGATCGCACCCCACGTCGCAGCGTGGGACCGTGATGCGCACTTCGATCGCTCGCTCGTCACCAAGCTCGGTGAGCTCGGGTTCCTCGGCATGCTGATCCCCGAGGAGTACGACGGGCTTGGGGTGGACACACTGACGTACCTTCTCGCGCTCGAGGAGATCGCCGCGGTGGATGCATCGGCCGCGGTGCTCATGAGCGTGCACAACTCCCTGCCGACGCAGATGATCCTCCGCTGGGGGACCGAAGCGCAGAAACAGCGCTTCCTTCGGCCGATGGCCCGCGGCGAGATGCTCGGCGCGTTCGCCCTGTCCGAACCCGACGCCGGTTCGGATGCAGCCGCCCTGCGCGCCCAGGCCACGCGCGACGGGAACGACTGGATCCTCGAAGGCACCAAGTCCTGGGTGACCAGCGGGAGCCATGCCGACGTGATTCTCGTCATGGCCCGGACCGATACCGCCGAGGACCGCAAGGGCGCGCGCGGGATCGGCGCGTTCATCATCACCCCCGACATGTCGGGGTTCTCCGTCGGAAAGAAGGAGGACAAGATGGGCCTGCGGTCGTCGCCCACCGTCCAGCTCATCTTCGACGGAACGCGCGTGCCCGCGGGCAACCTCCTTGGCGAGCCGTCCGAGGGCTTCGTCTACGCCATGCAGTCGCTCGACAACGGCCGGCTGGGAATCTCCGCCCAGTCCATTGGCATCGCCCAAGCCGCGCTCGACGCATCGGTACGGTATGCATCGGAGCGCCGCCAGTTCGGCAAGGCGATCCGGGAGTTCGAGGCCATTCAGTTCAAGCTTGCCGACATGGCCACCCGCATCGCCGCGGCCCGGGCGTTGCTTCATGCGGCTGCCACCGCGAAGGACCGCGGGGAGACCATCACCCAATTCAGCTCGATGAGCAAGCTGTTCTCGAGCGAAACTGCGATGTACGTGACCACCGAAGCGATCCAGATCTTCGGCGGGTACGGCTACATCAAGGAGTATCCAGTGGAGCGGTTGTTTCGTGACGCGAAGGTAACCGAGATCTACGAGGGCACCTCGGAGATCCAGCGTATCGTCATTGCCAGGGGTCTTCATGCCTCGTGAAAATGGAGGGCGCGGCGCCGTGAACGCCGCCGCGAAGCCCGCGACGAAGGGTGCGAAGTCCCGGGCTGCCGTGGTCGAGGCCATCGGTCGGAAGGACGGCTCGATCCCATCAACCGAGGGGCTCGACCTCTTCGATACCCTCTCGACGATGGGCCACGAACAGCTCGTGCTCTGCCACGATGCGTCGTGCGGCTATCGCGGGATCATCGCGATTCACAGCACGACGCTCGGCCCCGCGCTCGGCGGGACACGGTTCTGGCAGTATGCGACGAGCGACGAAGCGATCGTCGACGCGCTGCGGCTCGCCCGTGGGATGACGTACAAGAACGCCGTGGCCGGGTTGAATCTCGGGGGCGGCAAGTCCGTCATCATCGGCGACAACAAGACGTCGCGGCGCGAGCTGATCTTCCGCGCCCACGGACGCTTCGTCGAGAGCCTCGGCGGCCGCTACATCACCGCCGAGGACGTCGGGACGAGCACTCATGACATGGACTTCGTGCACATGGACACGAACCACGTCGCGGGCCTCGCCGGCCGATCGGGGGATCCATCCCCGGTCACGGCGCATGGCGTGTTCCGCTCGATCCAGGCCTCCGCGAAGCACCGCTGGGGATCGGATGACCTCGAGGGAAAGACGATCTCGATCCAGGGCTGCGGTCACGTGGGCTTCTATCTCGCGAAGGAGCTGTGCGCTGCGGGCGCGAAGCTGATCGTCACCGACATCGATGCCGAGCGTGCGCGGAGTGTCGTCGCTGAGTGCGGGGCGAAGGCGGTGGAGCTCGACCAGATTTACGCCGCGAAGGCCGACATCTTCGCGCCCTGCGCCCTTGGCGGCATCATCAATGACACCACGCTCCCGCAGCTCAAGGTCGAAATCGTTGCCGGCGCAGCGAACAACCAGCTCCTCGAACCGCGCCACGGCGATGAGCTCGAAGAGAAGGACATTCTGTACGCGCCCGACTACGTCGCGAACGCGGGTGGCGTGATCAACGTATACGGGGAGCTTGCCGGCTGGGACTCGTCGCGCGCGCTGCGCCAGGCCGCCGAGATCTACGACACCGTGCTGCATGTGTTCGAGATCGCGAAGCAGGAGGGCATCCCCAGCTACCAGGCGGCGGATCGTCTCGCTGAGCGCCGTCTGAAGGGCGTCGGCACGCTGGTGCGCACCTGGCCGGACTCTCCACGGAAGCGATGACCGTGCGCGAACGGATCCCGATCGCATCGGACCATGCCGGCTTCGACATGAAGCAGCGACTCGTCGGCGTCCTCCGCGATCTCGGCTACGAGCCACATGACCTTGGGGCGACGTCCGCCACTGCGTCGGACTACCCCGATTTCGCGCACCCGCTGGCCCAGGCGGTGTCGCAGGGCGAGGCGAAGCGGGGTGTCCTGCTGTGCGGATCGGGCATCGGGATGGACATCGTCGCCAACCGTTATCCGCACGTTCGCGCTGGCCTCGCCTGGAACCCGGAGATCGCCGAGTTGTCACGAAAACACAACGATACCAACGTCCTCGTCCTCCCGTCGCGCTTCATGTCGAACGACGACGCGGAGCGAAGCCTCCGCACCTGGCTCGAGACGGCGTTCGAGGGCGGTCGCCACGGAGCGCGGGTCGACAAGATCGATCGGGAGACGCCATGACCTGGGCCGAGTGGAAGCACGCCCCGCCGGGCGAAGCACTGCGACGCGACGATCCCGAGGTCACGCGCGCCATCCTCGACGAGATGCGTCGCCAGCGCGAGGGGCTGGAGCTCATCGCGAGCGAGAACTTCGTGTCACCGGCCGTGATGGAGGCGATGGGAACGCCGCTCACCAACAAGTACGCGGAGGGCTATCCGGGGAAGCGGTACTACGGGGGATGCGAGTTCGTGGACGTTGTCGAGCGGCTCGCGATCGAGCGCGCGAAGCGGCTGTTCGCTGCCGATCACGCCAACGTGCAGGCGCACTCGGGAGCGCAGGCGAACGCCGCGGTGTTCCTGACCTTCCTCAAGCCCGGCGAGAAGTTTCTCGGGATGAACCTTTCTCACGGGGGGCACCTCACCCACGGTTCGCCAGTCAACTTCTCGGGGCTGCTCTACGACGCCGTCAGCTACGGTGTGCTCGACGACACAGGGCTCATCGATTACGACATGATGCGCGACACCGCGCGCAAGGAGCGGCCGAAGATGATCGTGGCGGGCGCGAGCGCATACGCCCGCACCATCGACTTCGCCGCCTTCGCCGAGATCGCGCGTGAGATCGACGCGCGCTTCTTCGTCGACATGGCGCACATCGCCGGTCTCGTCGCGACAGGGCTGCATCCATCTCCGGTTCCGCACGCCGATGCCGTCACGTCGACGACGCACAAGACCCTGCGCGGGCCCCGCGGTGGCCTGATTCTCTGCAAGGCCGAGCATGCGAAGGCGATCGACAAGAGCATCTTCCCCGGCATCCAGGGCGGCCCGCTCATGCACGTCATCGCCGCGAAGGCGGTCGCGTTCAAGGAGGCGCTGGAGCCGTCGTTCACCGACTACTGCCGGCAGGTCGTGGCCAATGCGCGTGCTCTCGCCGACGACCTGATCGCGCGCGGTTTCGAGGTCGTCTCCGGCGGGACCGACACGCACCTCATGCTCGTCGACCTGCGCAATCGCAATGTGACCGGGAAGGCGGCCGAGCGTGTGCTGGACCTCGCCGGCATCACGGTCAACAAGAACACGGTGCCGGGAGAGACGCAGTCGCCCTTCGTCACGAGCGGCATTCGCATCGGGACCCCTGCCGTGACGACGCGTGGCATGCGCGAGGCGGAGATGCGCCAGATCGCGGGGCTGATCGAGGCTGCGCTCGGCGCCGCCGAACGGGACGATGAGCTCGCCCGGATTCGCTCCGAGGTCCGGGAGATGGCGCTCGCGTTTCCGCTCTACTCGGAGGGACGGCGAGTGAACCGGCTGCCGCCGACGGGCGTGGACGAGGTGTTGGCCGACTGAGCCACAGCTCTGGTCAACGTGCGGCTTCCATGAACGCGGTGAGCTTTCCGCGATCGAGTCGGCCACCGGTTCGCACGCCCGTACACAGGTCGAGTCCGAAGGGGCCAACGGTGTCCACCGCATCGCGCACGTTGTCCGGACGCAGCCCGCCGGCGAGGAAGATCGGAACGTCGACCGCTTCGCGGATCTTGCGGCTCAGCGTCCAGTCGTGAACCCGGCCCGTGCCGCCGAGCACCTTCGTCGGCAGCGAGGAGTTCCCGGAGTCGAGCAGCAGCGCGTTCACGTGCGGGGCGATGCCGACCGCCTCATCGATCGATTCCGGGCCGGTGACGTGGATGACCTGCACGAGCGCGATCCCCGGCAGGCTGGAGCGGAGGTCGTCGTATGTCCCGTCGGTAAGCCGGTCAACGATCTGGATCGTGTTCGTTCGACAGCGCCGATGCTGCGCGGCGATCTCCCTCGCGGATTGGAGGCTCGTCAGGAGGAAGGTGGCGATCGGCGGTGGAATCCGCGCGGCGATCGCGGCGATCCGGTCCTCGTCGATGGGGCCGGGCCCGCTCGGCATCGCCGACACGAGCCCGATGGCGTCGGCTCCCGCGGCGATCGCTTCGTTCGCCTCGGCGACGCTCGCGATGCAGCAGATCTTGATGCGCGGGGCGGAGACAGGCTGCATTAGTGATCGGGTGGAGGAGGACGCCAACGGGCGCGCCGCTCGGTCTCGCGCGGTCGCGAGGGCGTGAACGCCCGACGTTCGAGTTATGCCGCGCGGCTCGCGCGGTCAAGCGGACACCGGAGGTTGTGAAGCCGAGCGCTGCATTGCATCTTTTCGCGGGCGCCGTGCCGACATGGACGACGCAAGCGGGGTACACCACCAGAGTGGAGTCGCGTTGCCCGACCTGGCATTCCGAGACGGGATCATGGAGCAGATCCGGCTGAGAGAGCCGCGCTTTCACGAGCGCGCCTATCTCTTCGTGCTTGCGTCCCTGGAATACTCTCAGGCCCGGCTGCCCGAGCGCCGCCATATCGCCGGACGAGAGCTCGCCGAAGCCTGCCGCGATCTCGCACTCGACCGCTATGGCGTGACGGCGCGGCTCGTCCTCGACCACTGGGGGATCCGCTGCACGGCAGACATCGGCGATGTCGTGTTCACGCTCGTTGACCTCGGCCTTCTCCTGAGCCAGCCGGCCGACTCGCGCGAGGACTTCGTCGGCGTGTACGAATTCGATCGTGCCTTCGAGCGCGAATACCCGTGGAGCGGGGCGTATCACGGGTGATCGGCATCCGCACGATCACTCCCCTCCTCGCGCCATGACGCTCACACAAGGACCTGTGGAACACGGACAGCTGCCAGACTGCCGGAAGTGCAAGGGAGCGGGAACCCTCCTGCCGCTCAGTGATTACGGGCGCGACGGCGCCCCGATCACCTACAAGGCGTGGGTGTGCTCCAATCCGGACTGCGGCTTCAACCTGCGCATCGACAACGGCGAGATCTCGCTCGGTCGTGCACTGACGCAGTCGAACAAGTAGCTCCCGCGCCACCCCATCTGCGCATGTAGCACCGTAGGCCAGCGTCTGCAGTCATCGCATGCCACGTCGCGCTCCGGCCGTCAGCGGTACGTTCTATCCAGCGAACCCGGCCCGCCTGCGCGCCGACGTCGAGACGTACCTCGGTGCCGCCCGCGCTTCACCCCGGCGTGCGCTCGCCGTGATCGCACCACATGCGGGCTACGTGTTTTCAGGCGCAACTGCCGGCCTCGTCTTCGCGACGGTGCGCGTCCCGGCGACCTGCATCGTGCTCGCGCCGAATCACACCGGCGATGTCGGCGTGCAGAGCGGCGGGGGCGTGCTGTTCGCGAGCGAGTACGAGACCCCGCTCGGCGCGGTCGCCGTTGACACCGACCTCGGGGGCCGGCTGCTGCGCGCGGCTCCGGCCCTGCTCGGAGAGGATGCGATCGCTCACGCGCAGGAACATTCGCTCGAAGTCATCCTCCCCTTCCTCCAGATGCGGCGGCCCGATGTGAAGATCGTCCCGATCGTGATCGCATGGTCGGAGTGGGAAGAGTCGCGCGTGCTCGCCGAGGCGATTGCGGCGGTGGTCGGCGATCGCGATGATGTGCTCGTCGTCGCCTCCTCGGACATGAATCATTTCGAGTCGGCGGTGGTGACGAGGGCAAAGGATTCACTCGCGCTCGAGCGCGTGACGGCGCTCGACGGCAAGGGTCTGCTCGCGCTGACCCGTGAGCGCGAGATCACGATGTGCGGGCGCATCCCCGCAGCGATCGCCTGCGAGTATGCGCGGCTGCGTGGCGGGCGTGCGGGCGAGGTCATTGCATACAGTCATTCCGGGCTCGTGAATGGCGACGAGAAGCGGGTGGTGGGCTATGCTGGCGTGGTGCTCGGAGGAGCGTGACATGACGGTGTGTCCAGTGCGTTCGGCATGACGGTCCGCGTCGTCAGCGCAAGCGAGGCGGCCGCCGCTGATCGCCGTGCGATCGACGCCGGCGTCCCCACGCGCGCGCTGATGCAGCGTGCGGGGGCCGCAGCCGCTACGGAGATCGCCCTGCGGTATCCGGGAAGACTCGGGCGCGGCGTGGCCATCCATGCGGGGCCGGGCAACAATGGCGGTGACGGGTGGGTAGTGGCGGGCGCCCTGGCGGCCGCTGGCATCGCGGTTCGCGTGCGGCAGGTCGGAAGCGTGCGCTCGGATGACGCGCGCGCGGAGCGCGCAAACGCCATCGACCTGGTCGAGACCGATGCGCCGCATGGCGGTGAGGAGATCGTCGTCGATGCGCTCCTGGGGACCGGCGCTTCAGGCGTGCCGCGGGGCGCAATTGCCGAGTCCATCGCCGAGATCGCGGCGCGCCGTGCCTCGGGCGCGCGGGTGGTCGCACTCGATCTCCCGAGCGGCCTCGATGCCACGACGGGGCATGCGGACGGGGCCGTCATCGCCGACCTGACGCTGACTTTCGGAACGCTGAAGCGCGGACAATTGATCGCGCGCGGCCTATGCGGACGGCTGGTGGTGCTCGACATCGGGCTGGGTGCACACGCACACGCCGGCGATTCGCAGGCACTTGTCGATCGGGCGTGGGTGCGCGCGCGGGTTGCCCCGATCGGCGCGGATGCCCACAAGGGTGTGCGCCGAAAGCTGGCGATCGTCGGCGGTGGAAACGGGATGGCCGGGGCGGCGATCCTCGCCGCGCGTGCGGCAATGGTGAGCGGTATTGGCGTCGTCCGCCTGATCGTCGCGCCGGGGAGCATCTCGGCCGTCCAGAGCGCCGCGTGCGAGGCCCTCGCGCTGCGGTGGCCCGACTCCGACGCCGACACCGAGAACGCTCTGACGAATTGGGGGGACGGCGTGCTGCTCGGCCCGGGACTCGGCAAGTATCCGGAGACTCGTGCACTCGCCGAGCGCGTGCTGCGGGTGTGGCGCGGGCCGATCGTCGTCGACGCCGATGCACTGAATGTGTTCGAGGGCGACGCCGCGACGCTTCGCGATCTCCTCGACGGACGTCCCGCGCTGATCACTCCCCACGTGTCGGAGTTCGCGCGGCTCGCGGGTTGCTCGCCAGCTGACGTCCTCGCCGACCGCTTCGAGATCGGCGCGACGCTCGCGCGCACGCTGAACTGCACGGTGCTGCTCAAGGGAGTACCGACAGTGGTCACAGCCGCGAACGGCGAATCAGTCGTCAGCGCTTCCGGGTCACCGGTGCTTGCGGCGGCGGGAAGCGGCGATGTGCTCGCAGGAATCTCGGCGACGCTCCTGACCCAGGTGCACGATTCGTTCATTGCGGGCGCGTGTGCGGCGGTCGTTCACGGACGGGCAGGCGAGATCGCCAACGCGGGCCACGCCGTGCGGGGCGTCGCGCTCCGCAGGGTGCTCGATGCGCTGCCGAGGGCCTGGGGGGAACCGCTGCCGCCGCAGCGCCCGCCGATCCTGGCCGAGTTGCGGCGGCCGGGCGACCGCGTCGGATGATTCACCTCAGCTCGATCGCGCTCGGGCGAGTGTCGGGCGCCCAGTCGGCGCGCTTTCCGTTCGCGGTGCCCGCAGTCGCCACGCTCGAACGCATGGAGCTGACCGCGCCGGTGACGTTCCTCGTCGGCGAAAACGGTTCGGGGAAGTCGACGCTGCTCGAAGGGCTCGCCGCGGCGACCGGACTTCCGACGGTTGGTGCGGAAAGCGCGGGCACGGATCCGACGCTCGCGCCGCAGCGGGAGCTTGGCAAGGCGCTCAAGCTCGTCTGGAAGCGCCGCACGCACCGCGGGTTCTTTCTCCGCGCCGAGGATTTCTTCGGCTATGCGAAGCAGGTGTCGAAGATGAAGGCCGACATGTCTACGCGTGTCGAAGAGCTCGAGGACGAGTACAGGGATCGGTCCACGTTCGCGAAAGGGCTCGCCCAGGGCCCGATGCGCGGATCGATCGCCGCGCTCGAGGCGCGGTACGGTGGCGATCTCGATGCGCGCTCGCACGGACAGGGCTTCCTCACACTGTTCCAGTCGCGATTCGTGCCGGACGGGCTCTACCTGCTCGACGAGCCCGAGGCGCCGCTCTCGCCACAGAGCCAGCTCGCGCTGCTGGCGTTGATATCGGATGGTGTGGCGCAGTCATCGCAGTTCATCATCGCGACACACTCGCCGATCGTTCTCGCCTACCCTGGAGCGACCATCTACAGCTTCGACACCACGCCGCCGGCCCGCGTGCAGTTCGATGAGCTCGACCACGTGAACCTGACGCGGTCGTTTCTCAACGACCCTGCGTCATTCCTGCGGCATCTCGTGCCATGATCAGCCGCGGCGACGAGCGCGTCCGCCAAGCGACAGGCCATCTCGTTCTCGCGTTGTTTGCGGGATCGGTTGGCGCGTGTGGCTTTGCGGGAGCCGGTGGCCCCACCCGCGCGCCAGCCGGTCTGCGCGAGGACCGGGTCACGGTCGGCGCCTACGGTGAGGTGGTCGCCATGGCCGCCAGCCAGCGGATGATCTTCGCCGCGTCGCCCGCGGGTCTCGCGGCCTTTGACCGCGTCGCGCAGCGCTGGCTTCCCCCACTGACCGAGGCGGACGGGTATCCCGCGGGCCGCATTACCGCGATCGCCGGCGACCCGGACTCCGACGCCGTCTGGATCGCCGCGCTCGGGGAAGTGCTGTTCTATCGTCCCGCGATCGATCAGCTCATTCGAACCGTCGTGGGGGGTCGCACAGACCGGATCCTCTTCGATCGCGATGATCCGACCGTCGGTGCGTACGTCGGGGCCGGTGATCGGTGGACGCGAGTGAGCCCGGGCGGGTTCGCGGTCCCCATCACCGTCGACGACCTGCCGCCACAGGGCCGGCGAATCGCGTCGCCGTCGCTCGAGTCGCTCGCGGAGGAGGTTCCTGCGCTGCGCTCGTTCTCGGATCTGCTGACGCGTGATGACGCGCTTCGCTCGTGGCGGCCGTCGAGCGCGGCGCAGGTCGCCGGGATGAGCGAAGTGTGGCTGGGGACGCTGGGTGGAGGCATCTACCTCGCAGACCCGCTGTTCAATCGCGCGCGCCACATGACGTTCGGCCTCTTCGAGCCGGGCGTGTCCGCGCTCGCGCTGGCGAGTGATGGCGTGTGGGCTGCCGCGCTCGGCGCGGACCCGCGCGGGACCGGCGGTGTCACGTTCGCGAGCGCGGATCTGCAGAGCTGGCGTTGGTTGAGGGGGCCGGCCGATGGGTCGATGGCTTCGCTTCCCGCGTACGACATGCTCGTTCGGGATGGAATCGTCTGGATCGCCACCGAGCGAGGCGTTGCGCGGCGCGATACGCGCCCGACTGACCGCGGGCGTGCGCCCGAGTGGAGCTGGGCCACCAACCGCGATGCGCGTCGTGCCTACGCGCTCGCGGTGCAGGGGGGCTCTGTCTGGGCGGGCACGGATGCGGGCCTGGTGCTCGTCGGGGCGTTCACTCGCGACGGCGGGACGGCGCCGGATCCCGACGCCACGAGTGCCGGATCGCGCGCGTCACTGGGTGGACTGGGCCGCGTGCGCGCACTGCTCGCATCGGGCGATACGCTATGGGTGGGATCCGCCGCCGGACTTCGGATCGTCAGGGTGTCAGGAGGAGCAACCGCCGTTGCCCCGAGCCTGAACGTGCCATCGTGGATGCGCCAGCCGATCGTTGCGCTCGCGCGCGGCGATAGCGTCGTCCTCGTTGCCACGGATGATCGCGTTGGCATGATCAACCCGAGCACCGGTGCGGTCATGCTGCTGCCGGGCCATCCCGATCTCGCGCCGCTGGGTCACCTCACGACCGTCGCGCTCGACGCACGCACGATCTGGATCGGCGGGGAACGCGGCGCCGTCGTTGTCGATCGAGCCACGGGGCTGCTGCGCAGCACGGACGTTCCGGGAGTTCCATCCGAACCGGTCTTCGACATCGCGCTCCAGCCCGACTTCGCATGGCTCGCGACCCCGTCGGGGCTGGTGCGCATTCGACGCCTTCCCGACGGTGGTGTCCGATAGTCGAAGCATCGCTCGCACTTGCGGCGTCCCCTCGCGAGCCGCGATTCTCCGACCAGATGCCAACCACGACGCCCCTTGGCCCCGGTGGCGAGTTCGACCTCATCCGCGAGCTCCTCGCCCGGTGGGGCACCCGCGCACGGGGCATCGGCGATGACGCCGCGATCATCGCCGTCCCCGCCGGTGAGCGGCTCGTCGTCAGCACGGACAGCTCGGTCGAGGGGGTTCACTTTCGCCGTGGGTGGCTCACGCCGAGGGAGATCGGCTACCGGGCTACGGCCGCGGCGCTGAGCGACCTGGCGGCGATGGCTGCCACTCCCCTCGGCATCCTCGTCGCGCTCGCCCTGCCGGCGGCGTGGCGGACCGAAGTCGGCGAGATCGCCGATGGCATCGGCGATGCGGTCGACCTGTGCGGGGTTCCCATCGTGGGAGGGGACCTCACGGCGGCGACCGACCTGGCGATCACGGTGACGGTGATGGGCAGCGCGATTGCTCCGCTCGCGCGCAGCGGCGCGCGGCCCGGCGACCGGATCTGGGTCACCGGGACACTCGGCGGTCCGGGCCGCGCGGTTGCCGCGCTCTCCGACAACGTGGCACCGGATACTGAATCGCGCGCGCGCTTCGCTCGGCCCGTCCCGCGGCTTCGCGAGGCGCGCTGGCTTGCGGCGCGCGGGGCGACTGCGGCAATTGATATATCGGATGGCCTCATGGCGGATGCGGGCCACGTGGCGTCCGCGAGCCGCGTGCGGCTCGTCATCGAACTCGATCGGCTGCCGCACGTCGCCGCGACGGACGTGATTGCGGCCGCGGGCAGTGGAGAGGAATACGAGCTCCTGGTCACGCTTCCTCCCTCCGCCGCGATTCATGATTTCGCGCAGGCCTTCAGGGTGGCGTTCACGGAGATCGGTCGGGTGACGGCCGCCGATACGGCCGGGGTGGAGGTCACGTATCGCGGCGAGCGCGTTGCGCCCCCGCGAGGGTACGACCACTTTTCCTGACCCATGCGCGCCCTCTTCGTCGCCTTCGCGATGCTCCTGCTGACGTTCTTCTACGGCGGCGTGGTCATCATCGCGAGCCTGCTCGGGATCAAGGATCGTCCCAACGGGATCTATCAGTGGGGCGCACGAGGCTGGGCGCGCGCGGTGTGCGCGGCGGCGGGGATGAAGGTGCGTATTCACGGCACCGAGAACGTCAGTCCCGAGGCGCGGATCTATGTCAGCAATCACACGAGCTGGTTCGACATCTTCGCGCTGGCCGGGCACCTGCGGAACTACACCTTCATCGCGAAGGCCGAGCTGTCGCGGCTGTTCCTGTTCGGCCGCGCAGCGCGCGCGGTCGGCATCGTCTTCATCGAGCGCGCCAACCGGAAGGCAGCATTCGAGTCGTACAAGGACGCGGCGAAGATGGTGGGAACGGGGAAGTCGGTGATCGTCTGCCCCGAAGGCACGCGCGGGTACGATTACCGACTCCGTCATTTCAAGAAGGGGCCCTTCGTCCTCGCGATCTCCGCCGGCGTGCCGATCGTTCCGACCATCGTGCACGGCGTGATCGAGGTGCAGCGGAAGGGAAATTTCCGGGTGCGCCCCGGCACGGCGAACGTGCACTTTCTCGAGCCTGTCGCGACGACCGGATACACTTATGAGCAGCGCGACGAGCTGACCCAGGTCGTCTGGAGTCGCATGGCCGATGCGATGCGCGAGCTCTACGGCGTGGACAGCGGAGCGACACCGGCCGCCGATGAGCGCGAACCGATTCCCACTTCATTTCTCTGAC
>JANOCW010000223.1:0-6265 GCA_031412375.1 Gemmatimonadaceae bacterium
AGCTTTCGTCGGTAGCGCCACTCCGCCAGGCTGCGCCGCACTGGCGTGCGGATGGCCGGTCGTTTCGCGATCCGCTGGAGCGCATCGCGGATGAAGTCGCTTTTCGCCGCGAGTTGGGCGGGATAGCTGATGTGCTGGAGCTGGCACCCTCCGCAGCGATCGACGACGTAATGCGTGCACGGCGGATCGATACGCTCGGGGCCGGGCTCGACGATCGAATCCCAGTGCGCACGCGCGAAGCGCCCTGCCTTGTCGATGCGAACGCGTCCCGTGTCTCCCGGCGCAGACCGCGGAACGAAGACGACGAGACCATTCGACCGGCCAACGCCGTCGCCGCCCGCGGCGATGGAATCGATGGTGAGGTCCAGTGTTCGCGTCATGCAGGACGCAACGCCTCGATCCGCGCGGCGCGTCGCCAGGCAGCTCCATTCTCCGTTGGAGCCACCGGGGCCGTATCGGGCCCGTGCGAAGCAACGCCAGGCACAGCGCCACCTGTCCGTCGCCGACGATCCTGGTCAGCAATGAGGGCGCCGGCGATCGCGGCGATGCGAAGGTTCCCGGCCGGCGGGGCGACGGCGAGGATGGACGGCAGGCGCCGCTCGAGCCACTGAATGTCGATGTCTCCGCGTCGAAAGTCGTCGTCCTCCATGACACGGAGGTGAAAGTCCCGCGACGTCTCGACGCCCTCGATCGTGAGCTCGAGCAGCGCCCGGTGCATGCGCTCGATCGCCTCGATTCGCGTCGGCGCCCACACGATGAGTTTCGCGAGCATCGGATCGTAGTTCAGGCCAACGACGCTCCCGGTCTCGATGCCGCCGTCCCATCGGACGCCGGGTCCGCTCGGGAGCTGGAGGTGCGAGATCCTTCCCGTCGAGGGAAGGAAACCATTGGCCGGGTCTTCGCTCGTGATTCGGCATTCGATTGCCCACCCGTGCGGCGCGACCTGGTCCTGGGTGAACGACAGCCGTTCACCGCCAGCAACGCGAAGCTGCCACTGGACGATATCGATTCCGGTCACAAGCTCCGTGACGGGATGCTCCACCTGAAGACGCGTGTTCATCTCCAGGAAATAGAAGCGTCCGTCGCGATCGAGCAGGAATTCGCAGGTGCCGGCGCTCACGTATCCGGCAGAACGGGCCGCGCGGACGGCAGTTGCGCCCATCTCCGCGCGCAACGCCGGCGATACGGCGACACTCGGCGCCTCCTCGATCATCTTCTGGTGACGACGCTGCACCGAGCACTCGCGCTCCCCGAGCGACACGACGTTGCCATGCGCGTCGGCGAGGATCTGGATCTCCACATGGCGCGGGCCCGCGATGTATTTCTCGACGTACACGGCGTCATCGCCGAACGCGTTCTTCGCCTCGCGCCGCGCCGCATCGAGCGCGGCGGCGAGCTCCTCCGCGGCGTGCACGACCCGCATGCCCTTCCCGCCGCCGCCCGCAGCAGCCTTGAGCAACACGGGGAAGCCGAACCGCTCCGCGACGTCGCGCGCCTCCGTGGCGTCACGCAATGCCGTGGTCGTTCCCGGGACCACCGGAACCCCTGCCGCGATGGCGAGCGTGCGGGCGGCGGTCTTGCTGCCCATCGCCGCGATGGCTTCCGGCGGGGGACCGACGAAGGTGAGTCCCGCATCGCGCACGGCGCGCGCAAACCACTCCCGTTCGGCAAGGAAGCCATACCCCGGGTGAACGGCGTCAGCGCCCGTGCGCTGTGCCGCTTCGATGATGCGCTCACCGCGCAGGTAACTCTCGGCCGACGGCGCGGCGCCGATGTGGACCGCCTCATCGGCGGCCCGAACGTGCGGCGCCGAGGCATCCGCGTCGCTGTACACGGCTACCGACGGGATGCCGAGCTCGCGACATGCGCGCATGATCCGCACGGCGATCTCACCGCGATTCGCCACGAGCACTTTCTTCAACATCCGCGACGGTCCAGCCGGCCGGACGGTCACAGGGGAATGTTGCCGTGTTTCTTCGGCGGATTGCGGTCGCGCTTTCCCTGCAGCGTGTCGAGCGCGTCGATGAGCCGCGGACGCGTATCGCGCGGGTCGATGATGTCGTCGAGATAGCCGCGTCCGGCCGCGATGTACGGGTGCGCGAACTTCTCGCGATACTCGGCGATCTTCCGGTCGGTGGCAGCTTCAGGCTCGCCGTTGTCGGCGATCTCCTTGCGGAACAGGATCTCGACCGCGCCTTTCGGACCCATCACCGCGATCTCCGCGGTCGGCCAGGCCACGTTGAAGTCGCCGCGAATATGCTTCGAGCTCATGACATCGTACGCGCCTCCGTACGCCTTGCGCGTGATGACCGTGAGCTTCGGCACCGTTGCCTCGCAATACGCATACAGCAGCTTCGCACCGTGCTTGATGATGCCGCCGTGCTCCTGGGCAACGCCGGGGAGAAATCCCGGGACGTCCTCGAAGGTCACGATAGGGATGTTGAATGCATCGCAGAAGCGAATGAAGCGCGCCGCCTTCAGCGACGCATTGATGTCGAGCACCCCGGCGAGCACAGCCGGCTGATTCGCGACGATGCCAACGCTGTAGGACCCGAGATGGGCAAACCCGCACAGAATATTCCCTGCGTAGTCGCGATGGATCTCATAGAACTCCCCATCGTCCACCACGCGCCTGATGACGTCGTGCATGTCATAGGGCTTGTTCGCGTTGTCTGGCACGACGTCGAGCAATGACTCATCGCGTCGGTCGCGGGGATCGCGCCCCGATCCCCGGGGTGGATCGGCGATGTTGTTGGACGGGAGGTAGCGAAAGAGCTCGCGCACGGCCTGGAGGCACGCGGGCTCGCCATCGAAGGCGAAGTGCGCGACTCCGGAGGTCCCGGCATGCGTGTCTGCGCCGCCAAGCACCTCCATGCTCACATCCTCGTGGGTCACCGTCTTCACGACGTTCGGTCCCGTCACGAACATGTACGACGTGCCGCGTACCATGTACGTGAAGTCCGTGATCGCCGGGGAGTAGACCGCACCCCCGGCGCAGGGGCCCAGGATCGCCGAGATCTGCGGCACGACCCCGGAGGCAAGCGTGTTCCGCAGGAAAATCTCGGCGTACCCGCCGAGCGAGACGACGCCTTCCTGAATTCGCGCCCCTCCGGAGTCGTTGAGCCCAATCACCGGCGCACCGTTCCGCACGGCGAGATCCATGATTTTGCAGATCTTTTCGGCGAACGCTTCGGAGAGCGACCCGCCGAACACGGTGAAATCCTGTGAGAAGACGTACACGAGTCGCCCGTCGATGCGACCATGGCCGGTTACCACGCCGTCGCCATAGACCCGCTGCTCGTCGAGCCCGAAATCGTGGGAACGGTGCACCACGAAGCGGTCGGCTTCAACGAAACTTCCCGGATCCAGCAGGAGATCCAGCCGCTCACGGGCGGACAGCTTGCCCTTGGCGTGCTGTGCAGCAACGCGGCTTTCGCCACCACCCAGTTCCGACTCGGCGCGCCGCTGCTCCAGCAGGGCGAGCTTCTCTCGCATCGTCATAGGGGCGGAAAGCTACCCCCGCGGCGCGACGGGTTCTAGACCGCGGGCTCTATGCCGAGGCGCGACGTGGCGATCCGAATGTTGCCACGGGCTCGCTGTATTCCGCCGAGCCTTCGCGCGAGCCGTCCGCACGCAGGGCCGCGATCAGGCGCTCGACCTTCTCGCGAGTGCACTCTCCCATGAGGGAGATCTGGATCCAGTTCCGGCGCAGCAGGTAGCCGCTGCGGAAGCTCAGCTCGAACCCAGCTCGTGCCAGGCGTTCACCGAAGTCGTTGGAGCGGATCTGCACCGGCAGCGCGATCGTGACGATGGCCGGCGAGGCCAGCGCCTCCGGGGCAACGAGCGAGTAGCCCAATCGGCGCAGCTCGACGCGAAGCCATGTGCCGAGTGCGTGCATCTGCTCGAAGGGCGCCCGGCGGAGCGCGTACTCGCTCGCGACACGCAACGCCGCGAGCAGATTCGACGATTGCGTGAACGGAACGCCGTCGAGCTCTGCATACAGACCGAGGTCGAGGTAGCGCGCCAACCGGGTGGAGGAGGCGACGGGGTGGTGGTGCAGCACGAACGACAGCCCCGGAAGCCCGCCCAACGCCTTGCCGCTTACACCTGATGCGAGATAGACATGCCGGAGGCGAACCGGCACCGTCCCGATGGAGCTGACACAATCGGCAGCGAGGTGGATTCCCCGCTTCGCGCATAGCGCCGCGACATCCTCGAGGTCGTTCAGAACTCCGGTAGACGTCTCGCAATGAACCATCCAGCACCATCCGCCTCGCGGAACTCCGTCGAGCTCGCGGATCAGGTCCGGGCGCTCGAAGACTGCACCCCACTCGCGCCGGACGACGCGATGCGGTGCCCGGGCACGCGCGGCGTGATCCGCGAGGCGGTCACCGAACTCGCCATTCGTCAGCACGACCCCCGGCGTCTCGAGGAGCGAGAGCTGCGCAGCGACGACGTCGTTGGCCAGCGAACCGGAGCCGAGCAGAATCTCGACGCGCTGTGCTCCAGTGAGGCTGGACAGTGCATCCTTCGCCGTTCGCAGGTCGGCGGCGAAGGCGGGGTGGCGGTGCGACACCGGTTTCTCGCTGAACGCGCGCCAGACATCGTCATGCAGGGTGACCGGGCCCGGCAGAAAGCTTTCCGCAGGTTGCCGCCGCGGTGCAGCGACCAGGACCGACGCTGCCTCGGGACGGAGGAACGCCACCGCGCGCGGTTCGAACGCCTCACGCGTCAGGTACATTGGCTGATACATCGCGTCCGTCGTCCCAACCAGGGGGCCGAATGGTACGAACCCGAGGTGGCGATAGAGCTTGAGCTGGCGGGTCGTTCCCGATATGACCACTGTGTCATACCCCGCACGAAGGCAGTATGCCATGAGCTCGGTGACCAGGCCGCGGAAGATGACTCCGGTGCGGTGCTCGGGCTCCACCGCCAGCAATCGGATCTCGCATATCGATCGATCGGGCGGAAGATAGGAATCGAGATTCTCCAGCTTGGCGTCGAGCGAGAAGGGGCGAGCGCCGCGCACGGCAATCATCCCCAGCACGCGCTCCCCGCGGCGGCAGACGACATAGGCGTTTTCATGATCGAAGCGGTCGATGAGTTCCCGGTCCACGTTGGGCGCGTGTTGGGGAATCTCCTCGACGAAGGTTCGATAGTTGAGTCGGTGGATCTGTTCGAGCTCCCCGTGGTCGGTCGCCACCTTGAACGTCAGGGGCTCGTCGGCGTCAGATCCTCGTGCGCTGCTCATCGTGCGCTGCTCATCGTGTGCTGCTCATCGCGTAGGCTCCTGCTGCAGGGCGGGTGAATCTCCGCGAGACTTGCGATGTTCGAGAAGGTTCGATCGGTGGGCGTACACGACGATGACCGCGACGATGGCAAGGCCCCACACTTCGAGCGCCGCGTGTCCGCGCCATGCCGCCGCCACAGGGGCGAGAGCGATGGCGGTCAGGCCACTGATCGTGAACCGACGGGTCAAGGCGAGCGTGAGCAGTCCCGCAGCGAACAGGAACAGGGTCGCGGTGGGGTCGAGCACCAGCATGATGCCGAGTGCCGTCGCTGCGCCCTTCCCCCCACGGAAGCCGAGCTGCGCGGGCCAGACATGTCCGATCACGACTGCTGTCATGGCCAGCACCGCAGCGAGCGGTGCGGGCGCAATACGTAGCCCGATCCAGGTAGCGGCCGCGCCCTTCCCCGCATCGATCAGCAGCGAGATCACGAAGCCGGTGCGCCCCAGGACTCTCGACGCATTTCGAGCGCCCGCGTTGCCACTCCCGATCGAGCGCAGGTCGGTGCCCGTCTGCCAGCGCACGAGGTAGTACGCGCCGACGATGCACCCCAGCGCATAGCTGCCGAGCACCACCGCCGCCAAACGACCGAAGTCCGCCACGAACGCTCCGCGTTGAACGACCAGAAAACCGTGCCCCAAAGCAAACGCTCCCTGGCATCCTTCGCCAGAGAGCGTCGCACCACTTCATACCGCGGGAGCGATCAGGTTGGATCGCCTGCCGACTCGTCGCCCATCGGTACGATGCCGTAGCCGATTTCCGCTTCGGCATCCATCGGGATGACCTTCGAGGGAGTCTCCGGCCGCGGGGGTTGATCCTCCGGAATGCTCGTCACTGCCAGGACGATGCGGCGATGGATGGGATCGACCTCGAGGACGCGGACCTCGAGCTTCATGCCTTCCCATGCAATCTCGGCGGGGTCGGTAACCGTGTGTCCCATGCTGAGCTGACTGACGGGCACAAAGCCTTCAATGTCG
>JANOCW010000224.1:0-4374 GCA_031412375.1 Gemmatimonadaceae bacterium
TCCCGCACGGAATACGCACGCCGCACTGATCGCGGCCGCCCTCGCGCTGCCGCGTCCATCATCCGACCCTGCGAAGGAACGCTGAGCGATGTTCTTCAGAGGTAGACAGCCCGAGACCTCGATCTGGAAGCGATTCCGGGCCGGCACAGACGGGTTCACGTTCGTGAAGGAAGAGGACTACTACGCCGCGCACATCGTCGCGAATGCGGAGCGGGTCGCCGATCTCTTTCACGTGCTCACCGCACAGTTGCCGCCAGCGGTGGACATCGCGATCACCGACGCGCGCACGAAGCGCGTGTGGAAGGGCGACAATGTCGCGCTCCCCGACGTGCGCGAAGCGATCGCGAGGCTGAAGGTGCCGCTCGCCCAATCCGGTGGGGTCGAGTTCGCGGTCTACAGTCCCGACGACCAGATCACCCTGAACCCGCATCTCGAGCTGTTCATCTACGCGCGCACCGACTCGTGGCTGTACGTCCTTCAGGGCAAGGGTCTCGAGGAGCAGCGGCTCGTCCGAACGCGAAGCTGGAAAGCGTCGCGTGGCGACTTTCCTGCAGCTCCGGACCTCGACGAGGCGCTGCGCGCCACGGTCGACCGCCTCGCGTTGACTGCCAGCGGGTGAATCACCCGGAGCTGGGCTTCGCGTTGATCGCGGCGAGCGCCAACATCCTCGGTGCGGTTGCGGTGACCTGGCGCGCGCGATGGAGCATTGAGACGCTGAACATGATGGTCGCGCTCGCCGCCGGGTTCATGATCTCGGTGGCCGTCGTCGACATCCTTCCGGAAGTCATCCTCAATGGCGGTCGGACCGCGGCGCTCGTGGCCCTCGGCGGCTACATGCTCGTCCACCTGACCCAGCACACCCTCGTCCGGCATTTTCATTTCGGTGAGGAGACCCACGAGGTCACGTCGGTGGTCAGCATGTCGGCACTGATCGGTTTGCTTCTTCACACTTTCGTCGACGGCGTGGCGATCGCGAGCGGCTTCCTGGTCAGCGAGGAGCTTGGGACGCTGATCTTCGTAGCCGTCGTCCTCCACAAGTTTCCCGAGGGCCTCGCGATCTCGAGCCTGTTCCTCGCCGCTGGCGCAGGGCGCCGTCGAGCGCTCGGCGCCGCAGCCCTGCTCGGCGTCGCCACCATCGCCGGAGCCCTGCTGACGTCAGTCGTAGGCCTCCTCGGAGAACACGGACTTGCCCTGTCCGGTGGGGTGACGCTGTATGTCGCGGCCTCGAACCTCGTCCCGGAGTTCCAGGCGAAGGCCGGGTGGAGGCTCCCTGGCGCCTTCTTCGCCGGTTGTGCGCTGTATCTCGTTGCCGCCCAGATGGCGCGTTAATGGCATCTCGCAATCGTCGCGTCGCGCAGGATGGCGATGCTTCCGCTCTCCGCACCGCGCCCTGATGCCCAAAGCGTACCGACGTCCGCCCCCGCGTCAGCCGTCACTGCTCGAGGTCCCGGACTCCGCGCGACCCCTGGCCGAGCGGATGCGGCCACGCACGCTCGAGGAAGTCGTCGGACAGCAGCATCTCCTCGCGCCGGACAAGCCTCTTCGACGCTCGATCGAGAAGGGAACCGTCGGGTCGATGGTATTCTGGGGTCCGCCCGGTTCAGGCAAGACCACGCTCGCGAGACTCATTGCCCGCACCACCGATCGCGAGTTCGTCCCGTTTTCGTCGGTAACCGAAGGCGTGCCGCGAGTCCGCGAGATCGTGGCGGAGGCCGAGCAGCGGCTCGAAATGGGCAGGGGCACGATCCTGTTCGCCGACGAGATCCACCGGTTGAACAAGGCGCAACAGGATGCATTCCTGCCCCATGTCGAACGCGGCACTGTAACCCTGATCGGTGCGACCACCGAAAACCCATCGTTCGAGATCAACGCGGCGCTGCTGTCGCGGCTGCGGGTGTTCGTGCTGCGTTCGCTGGATCGCCCCGACATCGAGCGCGTGATCCGGAGCGCCCTCGCCGACGCCGACCGCGGTCTTGGTGGTCTCGCCTTGCAGAGCGACGATGATGCCAACGCGGTGCTCGCCGAGCACGCCGATGGTGATGCACGTCGTGCACTCGGCGCCCTCGAGGCCGCGGCGGAGCATGTCGGTCCGGGCGGTGTGCTCACCCTCGATGTCATCCGCGAGGCGCTCCAGCGGCGTTTCGCGCGCTATGACAAGGGCGGCGAAGAGTTCTACAACATTCTGTCGGCGTATCACAAGTCGCTGCGGGGCAGCGACCCCAATGGCGCACTGTACTGGATGGCACGGATCATCGACGGCGGTGCGGATCCGATGGTCATCTTCCGGCGCGCGATCGCCATGGCTGCCGAGGACATCGGGTTGGCCGACCCGGAAGCGCTCAAGCTGGCCGTGGCCGCCCGTGAGGCATTCCACATGCTTGGCCCGCCGGAGGGATACCTGCCGCTGGCCGAAATGACGATCTACCTCGCCACGGCCCCGAAGTCGAACAGCGCGAAGACGGCGCTCGACGCCGCGATGAATGCTGCCCGGGCCTACCCCGGGGAGCCTGTCCCGATGCACATCCGCAATGCTCCCACGGCCCTGATGAAGGAACTGGGCTACGGAAAAGGGTATGAGTACGCGCACGACGCGGCCGAGGCATACATCCCGCAGGAGTACCTTCCGGAGGCGTTGCGCGACGAGCGGTTGTATCGCCCTGGTCGATTCGGCTTTGAGAAGGAGATTGCCAAGCGGATGGCGTGGTGGGCGGATCTTCGCGCGCGCGCTGCGGGGGCGGGGCGGGACGAGTCCGAAACACCTTAACTGTCAGAGAGGAATCAATGCGTAGAGTCGTGATGATGGCCGCGGCGCTGGTCTTCGCCGGCGCGAGCGGTTGCAAGACGGTGGGACGGCAGATGCTGAAGGAGCCAGTCGTCACCCTGCGTGACGTCAAGCTCGTCGGCGTCGGAGTGACCGGCGGGACGCTGGACATTCTCCTGAACGTGTACAATCCGAATGATTTCCGGCTCGACGGGAGTCGCATCACCTACCGTGTTTTTGCGGACAGTACGGCGGTTGGAGGCGGGTCGCTCGACCAGCGCTTCACCGTGCAGAACGGCGATTCGACCCAGATCCGGTTGCCGCTGTCGTTCACGTACGCAGGTCTTGGCGCCGCCGCTCGGCAGATGCAGAACCAGGGGGCGGTGAACTACCGCGTAATGGGTGAGATCGAGGTTGCGACGCCGATCGGCAACTTCACCCGGCCCTATGATCAGACAGGGCGATATTCGCTCTTCCGCGATTAGACCTCTTCGGAGAAACCCATCAGCCGAGAAATGATCTCGCTCGCTCCGCCTTCGGAGCGAGCGATCCTGGTCGGAGCCCCGCGGAGGGGTCGAGGGAATACAAGGGCACGGGAGGAGATGGTCGAGCACCTGAGCGAGCTTGCGCGCCTGGCGGATACCGCCGGCGCCATCGTCGTCGGTGAAGTGACCCAACAGCTCGACCGTCCCGTTCCATCCACTTTCCTCGGCAAGGGGAAGATCGAAGAGCTGCGCGATCGGATCGGGGAGCTGTCGGCGTCGCTCGTGATCTTCGATGAGGAGCTGAGCCCGGCACAGGGGAAGAATCTCGAGGAGGCGACGGGCACGCGCGTTGTGGATCGCGCGGAGCTGATTCTCGACATTTTCGCCGTCCGGGCGCGGAGCAGGGAAGCCAAGCTGCAGGTCGAGCTCGCGCAGCTCGAGTACATGCTTCCGCGGCTGACGCGCATGTGGACCCACCTCGAGAAGTTTCGCGGCGGGATTGGTGTGCGGGGACCTGGAGAAACGCAGCTCGAGACGGATCGGCGATTGATCAACAAGCGGATCAAGACCATTCGCGAGCGGCTCGATGAAGTGCAGCGGTCGCGGGAAGTGCAGCGGCAGAGTCGGAAGTCGGAGTACCGCGTCGCGCTGGTTGGCTACACGAATGCGGGAAAGTCGTCGATCCTCCGCGCGCTCTCGGGGGAGGCCGACGTTCACGTCGAGGACCGCCTGTTCGCGACGCTGGATCCGCTGACGCGGGAGGTGGACCTCGGCGAACATGGTCGGGTACTGCTGACCGACACCGTCGGGTTCATCCGGAAGCTCCCGCATCATCTGGTCGCGTCGTTCCGCGCGACGCTGGAGGAGGCTGGGGAGGCGAACCTGCTCCTTCACGTCATCGATGCCAGTCACCCGGCGTGGGAAGAGCAGCGGGCGGTGGTCCAGCAGGTCCTGGCCGAGCTCGACTTGCAGCACCAGCCTGTGCTGAATGTCTTCAACAAGGTCGATGCATTGTCGGCTGAGCAGTTGGGGACGTTGCAGGACCGGGTGGTACCGCTGGCGCCGTCATCGGTGTTCGTGTCGGCGCTGCATGAGGAGCAGATCGAGCCGCTGAGGAGGGCATTGATT
>JANOCW010000225.1:0-16293 GCA_031412375.1 Gemmatimonadaceae bacterium
GGAGTGCTGTCCGGGGCGCTGACAGCGGGCGATCTCGTGCTGTTCTTCCACTACGCCGTCGCACTGCGCGGTCCGTTGGCCGAGTTCGCCGTGCACACGGTGCGGTTGGGGCGCACGCAGGCCTGCGTCGAGCGGCTGGCCGCCATCGCGGACCGGCCCGCGGCAGCCGAGGAGGATGGAAGTGTTGTCGTCCCGGCGCTCGCAGGTTCGGTCGCCTTCGCTGGCGTCTCGGCCAAGGCGCCGCAACGCACGCGCCTCGGGCGGAAGTGGGCGCTTCACGAAGTCACCTTCGACATTCCCGCGGGTCGTCGGGTCGCGGTCATCGGCGGAAACGGCGCCGGGAAGTCGACCCTGATTCGCCTCGTCCTCCGTCTCGCCAATCCGGCAGGCGGCGTCGTCAGCCTCGACGGTCGCGACCTGCGCGACTACGACATCGACTCCATCCGGCGACACACCAGCGTCGTCTTCCAGAATGGAGTGCTTCCCGGCTTCACCGTGCGGGAAAACATCGCGTTGGGGATCCTCGACGAGGTGCCGGACAGGGTCGTACGCGCTGCCGCGGTCGCCGCACGGGCCGATGCGATCATCGAGCGCCTCCCGGAAGGGTACGACACGATGATCCGCCGCGGAGGCTCGCTGCTTTCCGGCGGCGAGCGCCAGCGCATCGCCCTCGCTCGCGCGCTGCTGCGCGACGGACAGCTCTGGCTGCTCGATGAGCCGACGGCGGGGCTCGATCCGGACTCGGCAACCGAGGTCACCGAGATGCTGCTCGATCGCACGCGTGGACGTACGACGCTCTGGGTCACGCACGATCCGGCGCTCGTGCCACGGCTCGACTGGGTGATCGTTCTCGACGGCGGCACGCTGACCTACGCGGGCCCGACCGACGCCTATCTCGCGACACACTCCCGGCGGATCCCGATCGCCGGTGAACTCGTTCCAACGGAGCGCTGATCATGCAAGCCGTCATTCTGGCCGCCGGCTTCGGCAGCCGCCTCAAGGCCCTCACCGGCGGGAAGGCGAAAGCCCTCGTCGACATCGGAGGGCGTCCCCTGATCCTTCACCAGCTCGAAGCGCTCGCGGACCATGGCGTTGGGCCGGTCATGGTCGTCATCGGCCATCACGGGGACGAAGTGCAGCAGGTCATCGGGGACCGCGCCGAAACGATCCTGAATGATCGCTTCGCCGAAACGAACAGTCTCTACTCGCTCTGGTTGACCCGCGAGTGGATCAAGGGTCCCTTCGTCCTGCTGAACTGCGACCTGCTCTTCGATCCGGAAATCCTCGCCCGCGTGCTCGAGGATCCCGGGAATGTGCTCGCGTACGACTCGACCTCATCCCGGGGACGCGAGCAGACGAAGGTGGCGATCCGGCAGCGCAAGCTGGTCGACATCGGCAAGGACCTGCCGGCCGCTTCGGCGCGCGGGGAGAGCCTGGGCATGCTGAAGTTCGAAGCCGACGGTGCGGGTGCGATGATCAAGGCAGCCGACGCGCTCGTGACTGACGGCAATGAGAACGCCTGGGTCATCGAGGCCACCCGGACGGTCTGTTCGCAGGTACCGGTCTACGGCGTGAACGTGGCTGGATATCCGTGGGCGGAGATCGACTTCCCCTACGATCTCGATGTGGCCCGGCGCGAGGTGTGGCCGGCGATCTGGAAGGGACGTTGGCGCACGCAGGTCTACTGGAGGCGTACCCGCTGGCTCGCCGCGGGGCTGATCGCGATGGCGCTCGCGCTCGGCGGGTGGGTTGCCAACGCGAGTGTGGGACCGCGGAGCATCGCGTGGGAGACGGTCCCGCTGGCCGGGAACGAGCTGGTGCGGATCGAGTCCGCGGGCAAGTCCCAGCGGTGGTGGTCGGCGCAAACGGGATCGCCGGCGGTGGCCACGGTGAATGGAAGCCACGCGATGGTGGAAGTGCGGCTCGTCGTCCCGGAAGGTGCGCCCGACAGCCTGCGCTTCGTCGTCGGCCTCACGCTCGACGGGCGACCGCTCGACTGGCGTGCGTTGACCGCAGTGCGCGACACGATGGCGACCACGCCAGGCCTGGACCTCGCCGATCGCGATCGCATCGCGATAACCCTGCCTCCCGGGCAGCACGAGCTCGGCATTGCCCTCATCGCGGGTCACTCGGGCCGCATGCTCGTCCGGGTGCGACAGCCGGAGGAGCAGGAGGGCTGAGCGCTGCTGCGAGTGCGGCCCCCGGAACGCGGCTTCACGTCCCGGGGGCCAGGAATCGCCGCGGGCTAGCCGTTCCCGAGCGAGGCCTGAATGTCCTGCGCGCTCTTCAGGTGCTGGACGACCACGGGACGCGTCTGTTCGAGCAGCGCCTTGAGCTCGGCGTTCTGCGCGCTGGGAATGAGCGTCTTGTCGATCGCGTCGAGCAGCCCCTGATGATAGGTCACCTCGTTCGCCATGTACGCGCGGTCGAACGCTGCACCCGTCATCGTTTTCATCGAGGCGCGGGCCTCCTCGCCAGCCTGTGTCTGCTGCCGGCTGGCGGCGTTCTCCTCCGGGGTAACGCCAAGCTTCGTTACGAGCGCCGTCGCCGCCTTGTTCACCCCGCCGTGGTCGGTGATCATTTGCTGCGCGAACTGCTTCACCTTCGCGTTCTTGGACTTGGCGGCTGCGACTCTCCCGCCCTCGATGTCCGCGTTGTTGGCAGCGACGACGATCGCGGCAATCTGCGGGTCGGTCACTGCGGGGGCTGCAGGTGCGGCCGGAGCGGGAGCGGGGGTTGCGGCGGCAGCGGCGGTGTCGGCGTCATACTTTTCGCCGCCACTGCAGGCAGCGATGAGGACGACGGTCGCCAGCGAGAGGACGGTGTTGTGAGTCGTGCGCAGAATCGGGTGGTGCATCGGGGGGCCTCGGAGACAGGATTCGGGTTGAGTGGTTCGCGGGGGTGATTTGTCCGCACACAAAGGGTAGGAGAGCGGCACCGGGCGCGTCAACGGCCGTCCCGGTGCGACCGATGGCCGGCGTCGCCAGCGCCGCGGTGAAGCAACAGCCCGCTAGTGCCGCCAGCCACCGAGTGCAGCGTCCCAGATGCCTCCGAGCGCGGCGATCGCCAGCAGAATTCCCGCGACGCCAGTGATTACGCGACTGATGCGGAGTGCGTACTTCGTCGGAGTGGCGAACGGCCCGCCGCCAGGGCGGTCCGACAGCGCGCGATCGACCAGGCCCCAGGACGCATACGCACCGGCCGCGGCGAAGAGGGCGGCAATCGGCCAGAAGTGCGGATGCGCCCACCCCAGCACGACGGCGTCGGCGACACCGATGCTCGCGGCAAGTGCCAGGTGAGTACGGGAGTGTGATCGGGCCCGCGTCGCCAGGACGCTGAGCACCGTTTCGTTGACGGGTGAACGAGGAGGGTCCGCACCGACGCTGGAGTCGGCGCGCGGAAACCCTTCGACAATCGAATGCTGCACGTTCGATTCCTCTCGCCTTTCCATCCGACGAGCCTCCCCGCCGATCAGCGAATCGGTTCGATCTTCCAGAAGTCGATGCCCCCGGCCATCTGGCCGACGTCGACGGTCGCCACCGTCGTCAGGCGCAGCATGTCGATGATCTCGACGGTGCCTGGCTCCGACCCAATGCCCTCGACGGTGACGAATGCATATCGGTCATCGGTCGAGAGGGCAACGCCGCTGGGGACTCGCCGCATCGTTGGGATGCGCGCAACTTCGCGCCCGCTCGAGAGATCCACGATCGACACCGACTGGCCACGCTTGTTCGTGCCGACGAGCCGCGAACCATCGCGCGTTATTGCGAGGTTGTAGACGCCGGGACCCATCGGGATGCGCCGGCGCATCGTCCATGTCACGCCGTCCACCTCGACGACATCGCTGGCCTTGCTGCACGCGATGTAGATCCGTGAACCGTCCGCGTTCGGCTGCGCCCAGGTCGGCGAGCACGCGGCATCCGGCGCCGTCGGTGCTTCCAGTGCGTGGCCCGAGTGCTGGCCGGCACCCTCCGCGCGGCTGCGTCGCGCAGGCGCGCCCGCCATCCCGTGCTCGCCGCCCCGTCCCAGCATGAAATGACGCGAGATGCCCATTGTCCGCGTGTCGATCTCGACGAGCATGTCATCCATCATGCACACCGAGTAATGCTTCGACCCATCCGCCGTGAGCCGCGAGCCGTGCGGCATGGTGCACGTCGGGATGCGCGAAACTTCCAGCATGTCGTCGAGGTAGACGACGGACACGGACGACGGAACCATGTCGCCGTGCAGGTTGAAGTTCACCGCGTACGCGAACGCACCGTCGGGCGAAATCTGCAGCGTTGCCGGGAACGCGCCCAGCTTCACCGTTCCCTTCACGCTGTCGCCAACGAGGGTCAGCTTCCAGAGCGATCCGCCCGGAAAGCCGTGCGCGGTGGTCACGTAGTAGTGGCGACCATCCGGTGACACGGCGAGCCCATGGGGGCCCGCGGGCTCGGTGGGGTTCAGCCCGATCTTCGTCTCACGCTCGATGCGTGCGCACTGCTGGCGACCACAATCCGGCTCGAAGCGAATGAGCGAGATGCGATCGACGGCCTCCGCCGCGACGAGTGCGAGATAGCTCCGCCCGCGCGGCGCTGCGCTCGCCGGCGCTGCTGTAACCGCAGGGCCAGGGGAGACGGCGGGGGTCGTCCGGCTCGGGGTGCTCGCGCACGCAGCCGCGCCCACGAGGAGCGCGAGACGCAATTGCCTCACGGCACGATCGCGCGGGGCTTCGGGTTCACCCGAATCACCCACAGGCCGTTGTTGAAGTCGTTCACGTACGCGAGCCCGTCCTTCGGGTTGACGACCACTCCCCAGGTGAATGCGGCATTGGGCGTGTTGCCCTGCAGGTCGGCGGTGTTGAGCGATGCAATCTCGCGCCCCTGTGCCCGCAGGTCGCCCTTCAGCTCGCCGGAGACGTCGAACACGCGGAAGCCGCCATCGTAGGCTCCCATGTACAGCGTGTCGCCGACGACCCAGTAGTTGTGCACGCCCCCATTCTCGGGCTTGTACCATGCGACCGATCTCGGATGCTCGATGTCACTCACGTCGACCACCTGCAGGGTGCCGTACATGCGGCTCGCCGCAGCGTCCTTCGCCCCCTGCACACCCCCGTTCCGATACACCTCGTCGCCGATGAAGACGTACCTGCCGTTTCGCTGCCGCCATGCCGTGTGCGTCCCACGGTCGAAGCCCGACGCGGACGCCTGCTCCACTTCGCGATACAGCGAGTCGAGATCGTACTTGAACTGCGACACCATCACCGGCTTGTCGGGACGGCCCCCCTTCACGCCATTGCCGACGTCGAGAATCACGAGGCCGTCGTTCCAGTAGCTGGCGTAGAGCAGCCCGTCGTGCAGGTCGATGTCGTGCACGTATCGCGCGGCATCCGGCCGCGCCGTCCGGAATTCTGCAACCTGCCTGGGACTCTTCGGATCGCCAATGTCGATGACGTGGATGGCTCCCGTTCCATCGTTCGTCAGGTAGACGTGCGTCCCGAACTTTTCCTGACGGTAGACATAGGCCGAGTGGACGCCGGCGGTGACGCCCTCGGTGAAGTGGGCGATCTCCTTCGGGTGCAGCGGATCGCGAGTATCCGCGATGACGATGCCGTTCTTCCGATCCGCCGCGCTCTCCCGGGTGAACACCATGTAATTGCCATCCGGCGTCGTCATCATGTCATTGATGAGTCGCGTGTTCGCTTGGATCGAGTCGACCACGACCGGAGCGGCCGGATTGCTGATGTCGATCGAGTAGAGTCTGTCCCCGCCCCCATGGGTTCCGAGATACGCGACCGTGCCGTTGGGATGAATCCACAGCTCGGATGTCGGGAAGAGCGTGCGTGGCAGCCGGCCGACGACGGTCACAGAGCGTCGGACATCGCGCTCGGCCAGTCGCACGAGAGTGCTCACCGACCGCGCGCCCAGATTCGCCGTCACGAGGTAATCGCCCGGTTCGTAGCCCACGAAGCTGCCGTCCGACTCGATGACTCCGTTGCCGGGTGAGACCGTCCACGTCGGGGTGAGGTCGGTGACCGCGCTCCCGCCCGCCGTTCGCGCGGTGACGCTGAACCGGATGACGTCGCCCTGCCTGGCGTGCGGCTTCGCGGGTGTGATCGCGACCGATCTGAGCGTGGGCGCCAGTACCTGGACCGCACGCACCGACCTCGCCGCGCCCGCCGTCGCCGTGATGGTCGCGCGGCCCGCCGCCACGGCGCTCAGCACGCCATCCGCGTCGATCCGGGCCACGCCCAGGGCGTTGCTCGACCACGTCACGGAATCATGCGCGCGGTCGTTGACGGCGGAGAAGGGCACCGCGGCCAGGCGCATCTGCTGGCCCACGACGATCTTCCCCACCCGAGTCTGAATGTCGACGCGTGTCGCCGGTCCGGGGACGATGCGAATCTCGATCGCCTCGAACTTCGGACGCGCGCCTGCCACCAGCGCGACCACGTTGATCGGCACCTTGCCGACGGAGCTCGCGATGATCCGGCCCGTCGAATCGATCCCTGCCTGGCCTTCGCCTCCCGTGGCCTGGAAGCGAATGATCGCGCCCGGAACCGGTTGCCCGGCGGCATCGACGGCCGTCGCCGAGAGCCGGATCGAGTCTCCGGCGGTGACGGTGCGAATCGCCGGAGTCACGATGATCCGCGCGACCGGGGACGCCGGGAGCGTCCGCGGCTCGGGGGCGGTCGGCTGCTGAAGCAGTGCGAGAAGCGCGAGGGATACCATGCTCATTCGACAGACCGGTGTTGGGGAATGTGTGCGCTAGCCTTCAACCGCTCGGCGCAGCTCCTCGATGTCGTAGGGCTTCGCGATCACGGCAGACACCATCACGGTGTCATCGCGGAGCGATTCGACGACCTCCGTCGAGCCGCCTGACATGATGATGCACCTCGTCCGTACACCGGCCGGGAGCGAGCGGATCCGGCGAACGACCTCGTACCCGTCCATCCCCGGCAGTCGCAAGTCGCAGATCACGACATCGAAGCTGCTCTGCCGAGCGAGCCGAACCGCCTCGGCCCCGTCGCGCGCCGACACCACGGCGTGGCCGCGTGATGCGAAATAGCGGGTGAGGACCTGCCGGATCCCCGGTTCATCGTCGACGACGAGCACATCGAGCGGACGCGCAGCCTGCTCGCGCGGGGGCGATGTGTTGCCCTGGACCTCGGTGTCGAGCGGTGCGGACGGCCGCGTGTCGGCGGGCAGGGAGATGATGAACCGCGTGCCTGCACCGAGATCGCTCTCGAGCTCGATGGTGCCGTCGTAGCTCGTCACGATGCCGTGCACCATCGCGAGGCCGAGTCCGGTGCCCTCGCCCTCCGGCTTCGTCGTGAAGAAGGGATCCCAGATGCGCGATCGCATGTCGGGATCGATGCCCGGCCCGTTGTCCGAGATCTCGAGCAGCACGCGCCGGCCCTCCGACCAGGTGCGTACGCCGATCCGCGGGCGTCGCTGCCGAGGCCCCGACCCCAGCTCCGCGGGCGCATCGATCATCCCCTCGAGCGCCTGGCGCGCATTGACCAGCAGGTTCAGCGCGACCTGCTCGATCTGCGTGCGCTCTGCATACACTGGCGGGAGCGAGGGGGCCAGCTGCACCTCACGCTCGATGCCGCGGGTCTCCATCGCGTAGCGCTGCGTGGCCATCAGGTAGCCGATGACGTCGTTGATGTCCACGCGCTCCCGCTGCTCGCCCTCCTCACGGCGCGCAAAGGTGAGCAGGTCGCGGACGATCTTCGCCGCGCGATTCGATTCGTGATGGATGGTTTGCAGTGCAGACCGATCCTCTTCCGACGCATTGCTGTCGCGCAGCATGAGTTGCGCAAAGCCGCCAATCGCCGCGAGGGGGTTGTTCAGCTCGTGTGCGACGCCGGCGAGGGTCGTGCCCAGGCTCGCCATGCGCTCGCTTCGACGCAGCAGCTCGTCGCGCCGCCGCCGCTCGGTGATGTCCTCAGCCATGCCTTCATAGCCGTCGAGGCCACCATCCTCACCGTGCACGGCATGCATGGCGAGTCGCACGGAGATCGGGGTTCCATCCTTCATGCGCCACCGAACCTCCGACCAGTCCCGAAGGTTGCCCGCCATCAGCCGCCCGACGACGCTCGCCCGTTCTGCCGCGTCGCGGTACACCATCGACATGTTCACCGTCAACATTTCCTGCTCGGATTCGTACCCCAGCATCTTCACGAGCGCGGGGTTCACACCGATGAACGCGCCCTCGGCGTCCGTGCGGAAAATGCCATGCTCGGCGCGGAGGAAGAGCGAGCGGTAGCGCTCCTCGGAACGGCGCAACGCCTCCTCGGCCTTGTGGCGCTGCTCGATGTCGCGCGAGACGCAGAGTACGCGGCGTGGGTTGCGTCCCTCGGCCGCCACGAGACGCGCCCGAAGCTCGATCCAGCGGACGGACCCGTCGCCGCACAGCGCACGCAGCTCGACCGTGGGCGACTCGCCCCGGAGCACGGCGGGAAGTGCGCCATCCATGCATATGCCGCGATCGTCCGGATGAATGAACGCCCATGGCTCGCCACGCAGGTACTCGTGTGGCGGGACCCCGGTCAGTCGCATCGACGACGGCGAGATATACAGAATGGCGCCATTCTCGGCGTGGAGCGACACCATGTCCTCCATCGACTCGGCGAGCATCCGGTACTGTTCGCCGCTGGCACGCAGCTCCTCCTCGACCGCTTCACGCTGAAGGAGATGCTCCCGAAGGAGCGCTCGCAGCTTGTCGAGGTCGCCCTCCAGCCGCGCGACCGCTTCCTCGGTCGACTCGCGATGCGCCACGGGTGGGCGGGGCCGCGAACCCTGGTCGGCGGAGCCGGACTGGCGGGGGTCGGCCATCAGGTGCGACTCGGTGTGTGGGCCACGAAAAGCCCGGTGTTCGCGCTCGTACGCCCGATTGCAAACCTCCTGAATGCCTCCGCCAGCGTCGCCGCGGCGCGAGGTGTGTCTGCCTGCTGTTTTACTGGCGAGCCACGAATAATCAGGGCGTCATCGGGTGGCGGGCAAGACCTTGCCGAGCGCGCGGTGGTGCAGTTGCGACGCTCGCGGCACTCCGCGAGCGTACGGCGGCGGTGCTTAACGAGCCCCAGTGCGACTCGTCTATCGCCGTGTGCTTCGCCGGCGTTCCCTCCGGAGAACGTGCCCCTGCTGCTTACCGAACGCGAGACCGTCCGATGACCGTCCGCTCTGCGCTCTATACCTTTGCCGCCCTGATCCTGCCTGCCGTTGCTGGCGCGCAGGTTGGCGCCACGACGGACATCCTCCTCGGCCGCGTCCTGTCGCCCGACGGCAGGCCGCTCGCCGGGGTGCGGATCGAGGCAACGTCGATCGAGACGCAGATCACCCGGGGCCGAGAGACGAACGCGAAGGGCCAGTACACCATCCTCTTCCCCGATGGCGGCGGCCGCTACCAGGTGGTCGCGCGCCACGTGGGGTACTCGCCAACCACGATGATCGTGCTGCGGCAGGGCGATGAGGATCGGCTCGTCGCCGACTTCACGATGTCCGTGATGCCGGCGGTGTTGCAGACCCAGACCATTATCGCGCAGGCTCCCGTTCCGAACAACGCGCGGCCCGAGCCGGGAGCGCTCGAACGCGCACTGATGGCCGAATTCGTGGCGCGCCTCCCAGTGGACGGAAGTGATCCGCTCGCCCTCGCAGCACTCGCTCCCGGTGTCGTCACCCTCGATGCCACCGACACGACGGCGGCTGGCGTCTCGATCGCGGGGCAGCGTCCCGACCAGAACGCGGTCACCCTCGACGGCCTGGCGACGACCGGCTCTTCCGTTCCGCAGGAGGCGATTCGAAGTACGCGGGTCATCACGAGCACGTACGATGTGTCGCGCGGCCAGTTCACCGGGGGGCAGATCGCCTCGACCAGTCGCGGCGGCACGAACCAGCCGACGGGTTCGTTCACCTACTCGCTGCGCGATCCCGAGCTGCAGTGGGAAGATGAAGAAGCCGGCATCTTCGGACAGGGATACACCCAGCATCAGGTCAGCGGCGGGTGGGGCGGGCCGCTCGTCCGCAACAAGGTGTTCTACTTCGGGTCATTTCAGCTGCGCCGCCGCATCGACGCGGTGCGGTCGATCAGCTCGGCCGACAGCGTGACACTCGAGGGACTCGGAGTCAGCCCCGACTCGGCCGAGCGCTTCCTCGACATCCTGCAAAGCCGGTACGGGCTGGATCCTACGCTCGGCCGCATTCCGCCCGATCAGCTCGCGGACAACATCACGCTGCTGGGCCGGATGGACTACCGGCTCGACGAGAATCACACGCTGGCGCTCCGCGGCGATTGGCGCCTCGGGCTGACCGACGCGGGGCGCATCACGTCGCTCGCCGTTCCGCACAGTGGGGGCAGCAGCGACAACTCCGGCGGCGGTGCGCAGGTCACGTTCTCATCGATCATCGGATCGGGTGTGATCAATGAGTTCCGGGCAGCGGTCGCCAGCAGCTCGGCAGAGACCGAACCGTATCTCCAGCTTCCGAGCGGACGCGTTCGCGTCACGTCCGATCTCGGCGATGGGCTTCGCAGTGTGAGCACTCTCCAGTTCGGGGGAAACGCCGCGCTGCCGCAGTATTCCGACGAGGCCAACCTGCAGCTGTCCGACGAAGTGTCCTGGCTCTCGTCGGCGGCTGCACACCGGTTCAAGCTCGGAATGCTGTTCGGCTACACTGATTTCGCCCAGAGCGCGTCGTCGAACCAATTCGGGTCCTTCCAGTTCAACTCGCTCGAGGAGTTCGCCGCGTTCGTCCCATCCGCGTTCACGCGGACGATCTCGCCCCGTGCGCGCGCCGGGGGCAGCATGACCGGTGCGGCGTACGTCGGGGACACGTGGCGACGCGATGCGCGCCTGTCGGTGAACTACGGGCTTCGTCTCGAAGGGGCGCGCGTTCGCGGCGCTCCTGCCTACAATCCGCTGGTCGACGATCGGTTCGGCCGGCGCACGAGTGACCTCCCCACCGACATCGGGGTCAGCCCCCGTGTCGGGTTCACGTGGACGCTTGGCGTGAATCCTGGCGCCGGACAGGGAGGTCGTGGCGGCCGCGGTGGTGAGGGAGCCGGAGGTCGTGGCGGCGCGGGGGGACGCGGCGGGGGAGGAGCGAGCATCGGTGGGTTCGAGATCGCCGGCGGTGGACTCGCCACCGGCACGATTCGCGGAGGCATTGGTGAATTCCGTGGCAATGCGCCCACGGCTCTCTTCTCATCGGCGATCGATGCAACCGGGCTTCCCAGCGCGGCGACGCAGCTCTCGTGCGTTGGCGACGCGGTCCCCACCCCGGATTATTCCGCCTACTCCGCAGATGCAACGACGATCCCGGAGACGTGCGCCGACGGCGTGTTCGCGCCCGCACTCGCGAATGCCCGCCCGAACGTCACGCTGTTCGCCCCGGCCTTCGCGACGCCGCGGAGCTGGCGAGCCTCGCTCGGCGTTCAGCGACGCTTCCTCACCCGCTACAGCGTTTCGATCGATGCGACCTACTCGCTCGGCCTGTCACAATACGGCGTTCGCGACCTGAATCTCGATCGCGCGCCGGCGTTCACGCTCGCAGCGGAAGGCAATCGGCCGGTCTACGCCGATTCCATGTCGATCGTCCCGGGCAGCGGCGCCATCGGCATCGGGCCATCGCGCCTTTACGACGAGTTCGGCCATGTGCTCGAGGTGAACTCCGACCTGCGCTCCGACACGCGGCAGGTGATCGTGAATGTCGGCGGCCTGGTGCGTCAGGGATTGCAGGTGAGCGCGTCGTACACATTCGCGCGGGCGCGCGACCAGTCGTCGTTCTCGGCGGGGGGGCGGGCCGGCGGGGGAGGGGGAGCGTCGGCGCTCGGCGGCTTCACGTCGGCCACGACGGGCGGCGACCCAAACCTGCGCGAGTGGGCGACGAGTGATCTCGAGCGACGGCACCTGATCCAGACAACGGTGACGTACGCCGTTCGCCCGTGGATCGACCTGTCGGCGGTGGGCCGCTATACCGCCGGTGCGGCGTTCACTCCGCGCGTTGGGGGAGATGTGAATGGTGACGGCGTACGCAACGACCGCGCGTTCATCTTCGACCCGTCGGCCGTGTCGGACCCGGCGCTCGCCGCCGGTATCGACCAGCTGCTCTCGACATCCCCCGCTCGCGTGCGAGAATGCCTCCGCTCGCAGATCGGCCGGATCGCGGCGCGCAACAGCTGTGAAGCCCCGTGGGTGCCCTCGCTCGACCTGCGGGCAAACCTCCGCCCAACGATCCCGGGCCTTGGCCGCCGACTGAACCTCTCGATCACGGCGGTCAATCCACTCACCGGCATCGATCAGCTCCTGCATGGTGCACGCAACCTTCACGGCTGGGGTCAGCAGAACCGCCCCGATCCCACGCTGCTCTACGTCCGCGGTTTCGATCGCGCGTCGGGCCAATTCGTGTACGAGGTGAACGAACGGTTCGGCATCAATCGCAGCGCGCAGAACGCCATCCGAACGCCCTTCGCACTCGGCATTCAGGGGTCGTTTCAGCTCGGGTTCGATCCGCGATCCGCGGGTGGCCTTCAGGGGCTGCTCGGTGGAGGCGACTTCGGAGCCAATGCCCGTGCGGGTGGGCAGGGCCAGCGCGCAGGGCGAGGTGGGGTGTTCGACGTCAATGCCGCGGTTCGTCGCTTCCTCCCCAATCCGGTGGACGCCGTGATCGCATTGGCCGACACGCTGGGATTGTCCGCCGAGCAGGTTGCGCAGCTCGCGCCCCTCGCCGCGGCGCTCGCGGCGAAGAACGACTCGGTCGCCGCCGCGGTGGCGGCACAGGTGCAGGCGGCGGGCTCGCAGAATCCAGGCGTCGTCTTCCAGCAGCTGCGGCCGCAGCTGGCGCGCTCGACGGCGGATTTCGCGGCCACGCTGGACGCGATCCAGAGGGTCCTGACGCCGGAGCAGTGGGCCAGGGTTCCGCAGCGCATCAAGAACCCGCTTGCCGGACCGGGAGGCGGGCGTGGCGGGGAGGGCGGCGGAGTACGACGCCCACCGCCGGGCTGACAGTTGGGAACCTCGGCGGGCAGAAATGAGTTACTCGCCATGAAAAGCAGTCAGCCCGTCGCGATCACGACCCTCGCGCGCTACGATCTCCAGCGCCCCGATTGCGAACGTGCAATGGGCAGTCTGTGGGAGTACCTCGACAAGGAGCTCACGCCCACCATGTGGCGCACCATTGGCGCTCACATCATAGCCTGTGAGCGATGCCACCGGCGCATGAGCTTCGACCGCGCGCTGCTCCGCATGGTCAGGGCGTCTGATCAGTCAACGCGTGCGCCCGCGCGCCTTCACGCGCTCCTTGCGGCGAGGCGAGAGGCGAGCCCGAGTCGCTGAACTGCTTCCGGTGTCCCGGAGCCGTGCCGAGCTAGGCCAGAGTCAGGCTCCAGTCGATCGTGATGTCCTTTGCCAGCGAGTCGCGCACGGAACAATAGCGCGTGATCGCGAGGTCGATCGCACGCTCCGCGTGCTCGCGCTCGATCCCCGCGCCCGTGACGTGGAAGTCGAGTGCGACCGACTTCAACCGCCGTGGAATGGAATCGGCCCGCTGGCCGACGACATCGACGGTGAGGGTCGCCGCCGGTGTTCGGCGCTTCGCGAGGATCTCGATGACATCGATGGACACGCAGCTCGCCAGGGCGCTGAGCACGCCGTCAACAGGGCCCTGACCCGTCTCACCCGACCCGTCGAATCGGGCAGTCGGGCCACCGGGCCGCCCGCTGTCGAAGCGCTGCCCACCCGCCCACGTCGTCGTCACGCGGGCCGGCGGCTTGGGCGCGGTGGCCGCCGGCGCTTCCGAACTCGCTCGCTCGGTCATGGCCTCGCTCCAGGACCTTTCTCGATCGGCGCGCGAACGGAGTTACCCCACTCGGTCCAGCTGCCATCGTAGTTGCGCACCCGGTCGTAGCCGAGGAGGTAGGTGAGCACGAACCAGCTGTGGGACGAGCGCTCGCCGATCCGGCAGTAGGCCACGATGTCGTCGCTCTTCTTCAGTCCCTGTTCTGTCTCGTAGATCGCCCGAAGCTCGTCGGCGCTCTTGAACGAGCCATCCGCGTTCGCGGCCCGCGCCCAGGGGACGCTGCGCGCGCCGGGGATGTGGCCACCGCGCATGGCACCTTCCTGCGGATAGTCCGGCATGTGGAGACGCTCACCGGTGAACTCCTGCGGCGAGCGTACGTCCACGAGCGGCAGCTTTCGATCGATGTGGCCGCGCACATCCTGCTGAAATGCTCGGATCCGCGAGTCCGTCCGCTCCGGCGACGTGTAGCCGGTGCGCGGGAACCGCGGGACGTCCGTCGTCATTGCACGGCCCTCGGCTTCCCATTTCATCCGACCACCGTCGAGAATGCGCGCGTTCTTGAAGCCGAACAGCTGAAACACCCAGAACGCGTAGGTGGCCCACCAGTTGTTCTTGTCTCCATAGAAAATGACCGGCGTGGACTCGTCGATCCCCTTCGAGCGCAGCAGCTCCTGAAATTGCTCGCGCGAGACGTAGTCACGCTGCACCGGGTCGTTGAGATCCGCGTGCCAGTCGATTTTCTGCGCGCCGGGGATGTGCTCGACATTGTAGAGCAGCACATCCTCGTCACTCTCGAGGATGCGCAGCGACGGATCGTGGAGATTTGCCGCGAGCCACTCCGTCGACACGAGTGCGTCGGTGCGCACGTATCCCTTTCTCGCGATTTCGGGCTCCTGCTCGGCGGTGCTGAGATGCATTGCCATGATTTCTCCTCGTGACGTACTCCCGCAAGCTAACGCCGATGGGCGGCCGTCGGTTCACCCGACAGCGACATCAGCCGACTCGGGTCCCGTTCGCCACGGGGTGGTCCACCGCGAGGAGTACGATTTCGTGGGGCTGCGGGAGCGCGCCGAGCACGAGGACCTGGCTCACGAAGCCGGCCACCCGGCGTTCGCCGATGTTCACGACTGCCGCGACCTGGCGCCCTTCGAGCTGCTGCGGCGCGTAGTGAACGGTCACCTGGGCGCTCGACCGCTTCAGCCCGAGGTCCGGACCAAAGTCGATGAGCAGCTTGAACGAGGGCTTCCGTGCCTCGGGAAAGGGTTCCGCGCGCAGGATCGTCCCGACGCGAATGTCGATCGCCGCGAATTCGTCGGCAGTTGGCATGGGCGAGGGCTAGGCGAGCGGTACGGTTTCGGCACGTGAGGACGCCGGCTGATCGAGGCGGCGCCGAATCCAGGCCTCGATATCCTCCGCAATCTGCTCCCACCCGGGCTCCATCGGCAGGAAGTGGGCGTGTCGCGGGTACTGCCAGCACGGTGCGCCGTACTTCGTCGCGACCTGCCGCGCCACGCGCGGGGCCACGAACCGGTCCTCGAGCCCCGCGGCCACCAGCATTGCGCAGCGGACTCGCCGTGCATCGATGCGCATCGTTCCGAGGGAGATCTCGCGGGCGGCGCGTCCGCTGTCCGGCACCAGCGCCGCGCGCAGGCCTGCACGCTGATCCACGGGAATGCGATTGAAGATCAACTCATCGGCATCGCCGTCCGTCGCGCTGAGCGGACGTGACCGAAGCAATGGGCCGAGGTTCATGATCTGCTTCGCGACGAGGCGTGGAGTGGCGAGCGTGATCCCGCCCGGCGGCGCCGACGACAGCAGCACGACGATGTCGCTCATGCCCTCCTCGGCAAGCCGCTGCGCAATGAGGCCTCCCATCGAGTGCCCGACGATGATCGGCCGCCCGAGGACGCGTACCACATCGTGGGCGTCGGCGACAAACTCATCGAGCGACACGCGCCCCAGGTCGCGCACCGGTCGGCTCCCGGGTCGGCCGCGCAGGCTCACGGCGTAGCTCGGGTAGCCCCGCGCCGCGAAGTAGCGCTGGTATCCCTCGAAATACCAGGGCCCGCCGAGGATGCCATGGATGAACAGGATCGGGGGCCGCGACGCATTGTCGGGCATCTCCGCCGTGACGGCGAGATCGTCGATGTGCAGGGCCTGGAGCACGACAGAGATAATAAGACACGGCCCTGCCATCGTCACCCGAGGTGTTGCGTGGTTGACCGCAACCTTTCCTCTCCTTCCTGCGTTCCCTCCCTGTGCCGACACTCCCCGCCATCCTCGAGCCATACCGCCACCACGTGCTCGTGTGCGTCGGTGCCTTCTGCTCGCCCGACCGGCGGGGCCGTGGACTATACGCACAGCTCGCTGCGCTCCTTCAGCGAGAAGGGCTCCTGTTCGGACCGCAGCGGGTGAAGCGGAGCGAGACGCCGTGCCTCGGAGTGTGTGGAGGCGGCCCGATCGTCGCAGTCTATCCGGAAGGGATCTGGTACGCGGGCGTCACGTCGCAACTGCT
>JANOCW010000226.1:0-3536 GCA_031412375.1 Gemmatimonadaceae bacterium
GCTGGAGTGGATGCGAGCCGTCGGGCGACAACCCCTCGATGGTGGTGATCTCCGCGCCCTCGACCGCGGTGATCGGGAGGATGCACGACCGCGTCGCATTCCCGTTCAGGTGGACGGTGCACGCCCCGCACTGAGCGACCCCGCACCCGAACTTGGTGCCCTTGAGGTCGAGCACATCCCGAAGCACCCACAGGAGGGGCATATCGGAGGGGACGTCCACGGTCGCGGACTTCCCGTTGACTGTGAAGGTGACTGGCATGGGCCGAACCGCTCCGGGTGTGGGGTCTTCGACGAGCGCACGACTGCCCGCCGTGCGGAGGCGGGTCGGGAAAAGACGCCGGTGTGCGACCCTCAAGTTATGCCGAGTCAGGCCGGGCGCCATGCCTTTGGTGCACCTTCGATGACTCTACGCACGACCGGCTCTGATGCTGGGTAGGGCTGGAGCATGGCGCTCCCGGAAGCGGAACCAACCATCGTCCCTGTGGCCCCGCAGCTCCTCGACTGGCACCTCAGACGAAGTCTCATCGGATGCTGCGGATGGAACGGATGAAAGAGCGAACCCGGTATGTGGCGATCTCCAAGTCGCCTGGCTGATCATTTTGTTGGATCGAGTCCGTTCTTGTTGGAAACGGCAACATCCACTGCACCCCCGTATGAGTGCAGTGGATGTTTTTCTTGCCGTTCAGTTGCAGTCGACATTTCAATCAAACAGTCAGATCCCGACTGCTGCGCCGTCACTCGCGCTGCACTCGGACCCGATGCCCTTTCATCCGTTCCATCCGCGGCATCCGATGAGCCTTCGTCTGAGATGCCCTGAGAGCGCACTTCCGCCGTCCACCCTGGAAAGGCAAAGCGCCGGAGGACGAGCCACAGTGGCCCTTCCTCCGGCGCCCCAAGATCGGGCCCTGCCTGGCTTAGTTGACCTTGCGAAGCTCCACGCGGCGGTTGCTCGCCCGACCGCTCGCCGTCCCGTTGTTCGAGATCGGCTGGTCGGGTCCGTAACCGCGCGGAATCAGACGCTCGGCGGGAACACCCTGCATGACGAGATAGGCACGCACCGCCTCCGCTCGCGCGAGCGAGAGACTGATGTTGCGCGTACGGCCGCCGGTGGCATCCGTATGTCCGACGATCTCGACGCGCACCGTCGGCGCTTCGATCAACTGACGCGCGACGTCATCGAGAACCGCGAACGAGCCCGGCGTGAGCTCATCACGACCCGACGCGAAGTTGACACCGCGAAGGGTGACAGTGCGCTCGGCGTTCTTGAACAGGGGGATCGGGCATCCCGAGGCATCCGCGGCGGTGCCAGCCGGAGTGGCCGGGCAGCGGTCACGCGAATCGACAACGCCATCGTTGTCGCTGTCGACCTCGACGACCGCCTTCGGAATCGGGCATCCCGACGCGTCCGCGGCGATCCCGACCGGTGTGGCGGGGCAACGGTCGCGCGAATCGAGCACGCCGTCGTCGTCGCTGTCGGTGTCGATGATCGCTTTCGGGATCACGATCGCACAGCCGGTCGCATCGACGCGCTCGCCGGCCATCGTACCGGGGCAGCGATCCGCGGTGTTCGTGATGCCATCGCCATCGGCGTCGCCGATCGCGCAGCCACGTCCGTCAATATTCGCCCCGACGAGCGTTGCCGGGCACGCATCACGGGGATCGATCACGCCATCGGAGTCGGTGTCGCGATAAACCTGGCACCCCTGTGGGTCGACCGTCGCGCCGGCAGGCGTATTCACGCAGCCGTCCTGCGCGTCGGGTACTCCGTCGCGATCCGCATCGGCCGAGATCGGGGCCGCTGCCACCGGCTCGGCGACCTGGCGCATCGGCTCCGGTTTCGCGGGTCTGACCGGACCATGATCCGTGTACAGCGGGATCGAGAGGCCGGCCTGGAAGCCGTGATTGATGTTGTCCTTGCGAACAGCCGTCTCGTTGGCCGGGTTGGCGATGTAGTCGACGACTCCGTCGACGCGCATCGTCAGGAACGGGCCGAGTCGAAACCTGAAACCGGCCAGCCCGGTGTAACCGTACTCGACGGTCGAGCCGCTACCGAGATTGTAGTCGTTCCGGACGCCACCGGCGCCGAGCAGGAACGAGGCACTGCCGCCGAGCGGTAGTGCGTAGGTCATGCGGGCGCGCCCCGGGATATAGCGGAGCGTGAGCGGTCCCACCGCCTGGGTCGCGTAGGCCGCTTCGGCCTCGAGCACCCACGTGTTCCAGCCCGACCCCGATATCACGCTGAAGCGCGCGCCGGGAGCCGCCTGCCGTTCTAGCGACAAGCTGTTGTCGAACGTCGTGTACCCACCGAAACCGCCGAACTCGATGATGCCCTGTGCGGACGCGGGGGATGCAGCGACGACAGCCGCGAGGCAGAGGGTGATTGGAAGGATGGAGCGCGATGACATGACCTGAATCCTGAGAAGTGTGATTGGGCTCATCTAATGATTCAGACGACGGGGCGCGCTTCCCGTTACAGGCTGGCCGGCCCCCGGGGCCCGGCGGGGGGCAACAGGGTGTCAGTCTACGAACGAGCGGTGGGAGGGACGGTGCCCGTGAGCCGCACTGTCAGGAGCAGGGAGAGCGGCTCGTTCGTCTCCGGGTGCCGCGGCTCATCCACGGCTTCAACGGCCAGCCCCGCGTCAGCGAACTCACGGACCCAGCTGGCCAGCGTGCGGTAGAACCAGGGCATCGGCTCCGGGAATGGCCCACCGAATCCGGTGAACGTCGCGACGCGCCACCCATCGACGTATCCGCCGTCTTCGGCCGATGACCATGGGTGCAGTGTCTGCACGACCATCGCGCCGCCGGCATTCAGGCGCGTCGCGAGCGCTGCCAGCAACGGCGAGACGCGCTCGGCGAACAGCGCGAAGTTGAGGACAATCACATCGTATGGGCCGCCGGCCCGGCGGGGATCGGCAACAACTCCCTCGTAGGGCAGGAACAGGTAGCGGGCCCCGCCGAGCTCGCGCGCCATCGCGATGAGCGGTTCGCTTCCGTCGATACCGCATGCCGTGCAGCCGTCTGACTCCAGTGCCCGGGTGAGCCACCCCTCACCGCAGCCGACATCGAGCACTGAGTTTGGCTGGTGCCGCCGGACGGCGTCGAGAATCGCCTGGTCGGTGCCGGCGACACGGCTCGGGATGAGAGACGCGCGAACGGCTCGCGTCCATGCCCCCGCATTCGCGACCCAGCTCGCGATGATGTCGTCGTCGCGGTTGGTCTCCGGCACCGCCGCTCCCTCCCGGTCGGTCAGGCGGTGCCGCCGGCCCCAGCCCTCACGGGGGGTTCGCCGGCGTGTTCGGGTTCGATGCGCTCTCGGAGAAGGGGTACGGCAGGTAGCGCACCTTGGCTTCCGAGATTCGCCCGAAGCGCCGCTGATCCGCCCAGTGCAGCCCCATTCCGAACAGCGAGTATGTGCGCTGGCGATAGATCTCGTCGAGCACCGCTGCCTGCGACGGCAGGTCGACGATCGTCCGACTGCCCAGGCCCGCGCGGGCGCGGACGATGTTGATCTCGTTGATGGCCTCGGCCAGGCG
>JANOCW010000227.1:0-2135 GCA_031412375.1 Gemmatimonadaceae bacterium
TCGAAACGAGCAGTCGGCGCATTGGCCCCCGGGCGCGACTTGGCGAAGTCCCGACGCAGGGCCGTGCGCCCACGGTCACACCGTCGGTGACGCAGAACACCATTGAACGAATGCATGCCGTATCGTCCGACGGGGATCGGCCTACGGGTGCCCGGCGCCCCACGCCTGCACCAGCGAATCGCGCGACAGCGGAACGAACTGCGGCATCACGTTGGCCTCCGAGCTCGGCGGCCGCACCAGGAACACCGGCCTGTCCGGATATGCGGCGAGCAACAGTCCGTTGTGTTCATGGAGATCGCGTGCATAGATGTTTCCCCCACCCCGTGCGAGCAGCAGTGGGGCGAGCTGCGTGAAGCCCGCACGATCGTCGGCAAGCCGTCGCCGGCACTGCGGGGGATACACGGTTCCGGGCAGATGGCGCTCGGTGTAGTCGGGGGAGAGCGTCGACCGCACCACGCGCGCGGAGTCCCTGAGCAGTGGCCTCAGCGCCGCAATCGCGGCCGGCCCTCGCAGCGACTGACGCTCCAGCACCCCGACCCCCTGCTCGAGCAGGCACGTATCGACACGGCGATAAAACTGATCCGCATCCGTGCGTGGAATGCCGAGCGCCCACATGCGCGGAATCACCTGTGCGCCCCAGCTCTCGCGCACGAACACGAGCGCCCGGCGCGCCCCGGCCGCCTCGGCAGCGCTGTCCGCGTCCCATCGAATCGTGGTGTAGAGCGATGCGTACTGAGTCGCGCGAATCGGAATGAGCACCATCGCTGCAACGGCGCCGGCGATGAGTGATCCATAGACAGCGGTTCGATAGGCGCCCCCGACACCGAACTGCTCGCGGACCAGCGGAAGGAAGCGGGCTGTCCACAGTGCGAAGGCCGGCACGAGGGCAAAGAAGAAGCGGGGCCCGAGATGGTGGCCCTCGTGCCAGTACGCGAAGTAGGTCCCGACGAGCAGCGCCGAGCTCGTGAGGAGATAGCGGTCGAGTCGCTCCAGTCGGCGAGTGAGGAACAGTGCGACAATGGCGGGGATGAGCGAGGGGACGGGTGCATCGAACAGGTATGTCTGCAGCCTGAAGAAATACAGATTGATGAGCTCGAGCCCGCGTGCCGGCGTATGCGGATCGCCCCAGGGCGCAGCATGGAATCCAAGCCCGTGGCTGCTTCCCCAGAGCACGGTGTAGCCGAGGCGAAGGGGACTACCGGTGGTGCGCGCGTTGACCCACAGGAGCGCGAGCACGGGCAGCGCGACACCCGCGCCGGCGGCGATCACGTCCAACCATCGCGCGCGGTCATGGATCGCGCGCCAGAGGAGCCACACCCCCGCAGGGAGTGCGAACGCCGCTGCATCGATCGGGCGGATGGTCGCCGCGCAGCCGAACCCCAATCCGACGAGGAGGGAGAGTCCCGGGCGCGCCGCCGGGGCCTCGACGACCCGGGCAAGCGCAGCACTGGCGATGAGCACCCACATGACCAGCGGAACGTGATTCATGTGCGTTCCCGACATGAATGCCACGAACGGGGACAGCGCGAACAGCAGCACAGCGGCGTATGCGATTTCCCGCCGCGGCTCCGCGATCCGGAGATACGCGAGGAACGCGGCAACGGCGACCGCTCCACACAGGGGGCCGACGAGCCACGGAACGTTGGCGAGCTCGCCGAGCGCAAGCATCGCGGGGCCGCCGACGGGATACTGTGAATAGACACGCCCGTCGAGATCGACGAGGTGCAGTGCGCTGAAGAATTCGGGATAGGGCGACGCCGGGAGGGACAGGTGTCCGGAGGCCAGGATCCGCGCGTGGAGGACGGATACGAGCTCGTCCATCAGGAGCGGACGCGCGTCGAAGATGACCCAGGCGACGATGACGTACGCGGCAAGCGCGAACCCGGCGATGCCGACCGTCGCGAGTGTCCGGTGCGCGTCGAGTCGAGCGGACCAGCGCTTCCAGAGCCCCTCGCGCCACAACGCTAGCATGCGGCCCGACAGGATCGCCGCGACGACTCCACCGCCGATCACGATGAGCGCTCCGGTCAGCCAATCGTTCATGGCGTACGAGTAGGTGTCGATCTCGTGGCCACCGGGAATCCAGTTCGCGATGGGGAGCAGCGCGAGCGCGGCGACCAGAAGAGCGAGCACTC
>JANOCW010000228.1:0-2729 GCA_031412375.1 Gemmatimonadaceae bacterium
ATCCTCGGAGCGAGGCCAGCGCGCCCGCTGCCTTCACGGTGGCGGCGGCGCTTGCCCGCGTGGCTCCCACGCGCAGTGCTGCGGACGTGGGGAACGCCATTCGATGCGCGGGTCTTCCGGCCGACCGCGATGTCGCTCTCCCTGCGCACGCCCGGCGAGATCCTGCCCGCGTTGCTGCGCCGCTGGCCGAATCCACTCGAGGCGACGGTTCAGCGGAAGGTGGGGCTCACCGGGATCTGGCGGCCGTTCGTCCAACTGCACGAAGCGACCGCACGCGCGGTCCGCTTCATCCCGCGACTCGCTGCCGGGCGCTGATTGACGCGTCTCGAGACGCGACGCTAGCTGGTCGCAGTTGCGGGCCTTATCGAGATCACCTACGTTCGGCGCGCCGAGCTGACCGTTCTTCCACTCGAGGAGGAGGCGACCATGACCAGGTTTCACGCCGGATGCGCAGTACTCATCGCGCTGGGGTACACCACTGGCTGCGACAAGGGCTCCGAGAGGCGCGAGCTGATTGCCCCCGATGCACAAACTCCTTCGATCGACGCCAGCGGCTCCGACGGACACGACGGAGGCTCTGGAAGGAGGCGGATCGCCATGCGCGACGACTGCGATCCGCGCGACCCGGCATGGGCGCCGACTGGAGGATGTCTGCTCAGGAGAGGAGACGTCACCTTCGCCGAGTTCAATGCCGAGATGAACTCGGCGCTTGCGGCGTCCGTGATTGGCCATCAAGCCTGGCGCAATGATCCATCCTACCTCGAGATCAAGATGGGCAAGGTGGTTCATGTCCGGAACGAAGGCGGCCGGGTTCACACGTTTACCGAAGTCGCCATGTTCGGTGGCGGAAAGGTGCCGTCGCCGGCGCTGAACAAGGGGCTCGTGACTGCTCCCGAGTGCCTCCGGTCGCTGAACGTTCCTCCGGGGGGCAGTATTCAGGTATCGGGCCTGTCGGCTGGCAATCACCGCTTCATGTGCTGCATTCATCCCTGGATGCGCGCACTGATCAAGGTCGGTGCCGACGAAGATCATCGCGGGCATGGTGACAACTAGGCCGAGTCACGCCTGGTCGTTCAGCGTTCCATTTCGCCAACGAAGACGGCCACCGCTTAGCGGGTGGCCGTTTTTCAAGCGCGGCTGGAGGATCGCCGAAACTACGCCGGCGGCACCTCCGCCCCCGCTACCAACGCCTGCGTCGGCGAAGGAACGCGACTCCCGGCGATTCCCACTCCTGATCGAACGGTGACCGGGATCCTCTGAACGCCATTGCCACCCATTCCCTGTCGACTCCAGCGGGCGTTGGGATCGACAGGCTGGATGTTGCCCGCTTCGTCTGTGGCGCGGCAGGCCAGTACATAATCGCCTGGCGCGTCGACCTGCCATTCGGTCCGCCACTGGACCCAGGCATACGGGTCCGGAGAGACGCGAATGAGCTCGGCATCCCTCCACCGCGAGGTGCCATCGGTGCTGACCTCGACCCGCGTGATGCGGCCCGACCCCGACCATGCCGTTCCCTGAAGGGTGTGGCGGCCTGGTGCGAGAAAGCGGTGTCGGGTGATGAGGTCGGGGATTCCCGGCGGCATCATCACCGAGTGCACGCGCTTCTTCTGCACCGGCTCACCCGACTCGCCTTTCCGCTGCTGATACCGATAGACCTTGGCTTGCTGAATACCTTGAAAGGGCTTATCGAGCACGGTGATCGCTCGCAGCCACTTCACGCTCGTCATTCCGTACCAGCTCGGCACGATGAGCCGGAGCGGGAAGCCGTGCTGCGGCAGCAGCGGCTGCCCGTTCTGTTCCCACGCGAGCATGACTTCATCGCGCATCGCTTCGGCGATCGGAAGGCTTCGCTCGAATGCGTGCTCGACGCCGAGATCCACTCCCGTATCCCACCCGGTGAACAGCACTTCGACGGCGTCGTCGAGCAGTCCGGCCTGCTCGAGGATCGGCCGCAACGGCGTGCCCGTCCACTGATACGTGCCGATGGCCTCCTTGAACCAGGGCACGTAGACCGCGCGCGGACGCATCGTCGAGCGTCCCGTTCCCGCGCACTCCATCGTCACCGCCTGGCTGACGATCGGTCGCGACTTGATGTCGGCGAGGGGCAGCACGGCGGGCGAGCGCACCCGGCCCCCGATGGCAACGGAATAATTGTCGGCGCTGAGCCGGGGGATGTCGAAGTGAATGAGGAGGAAGTGCGCACCGAGCGGCGTGATCGGCTCGCGCAGCAACTCCGCCTGCATTCCATGGTTCCGAAAGGCGAGGGTCGTTTCCGGGGCGCTGAACACACGCCAGTTCTCCTGTGGATCGGGACGTACCGCGGTCGGTAGATCAGTGACCGTCGAACAGGGCTCGGCCGCCGCCCCCTGCACGCTGGGCATGGCGGCGGGCATGGCCGCGGAACAGCCCGTGCCGAGAAGCGTCGTTGCGGCGGCCGCGCCGGCGGCGACGAAGCGCCGTCGGCTCAGCGGACGATCGGATACTTCAGGCGCTGGGGTTTCTTTCGTTGAGCGGTCTGTGCTCTCCATTGGATCTCTCGCTCCCATAATGAAACTTTGCTGCGATGAATGCCTCGGCTATCGAAGCTGAAAGGTGAGCGTGGCCCACCTCGACTCGTAGTCGACGCTGTCTGCCGCGACGCGCGCCATATGGATGAACTTGAGGTACCAGATGCCGCGCTGCCGCAGCGGAATGTGCGCGACCCCCGCGCTGTCCGATCGAACGTGACG
>JANOCW010000229.1:0-2845 GCA_031412375.1 Gemmatimonadaceae bacterium
TGCAGCGCGAGGGTGATGTCGCCAGCGACCAGCCACCAGTGCTGGTCGCGGTAACGGCGAGTCGATCCGATACGCTCATCATCGAAGCGATCAACCCAGGTCACGCGTACCTCCGCGCCCGCGGAGTCGACCAGGAAATTCACCCGGACGGGAATCCCGGCGGACCGCCAGTGTTCGAATGCGTCGCGTGCGGCGCGCGCGTAGTCGGCACGCCAGTCGGGAATCCTCGAGGCAGGATCGACCCAGACACGAATGGGCTCCATCGGCCTGTCCTGCCAGCGCGCTGCTCCAGAGTCCTCCGCGAGCATTGCCATGATGTACGTGCCGCTCGCGCCGTAACCGAGGCGGCGCAGGACATCGTCGCGATCGAAGTCCGGGGCGGCGAGCCTGGAACGCCGCAGCTCCGACTGGACGTCGGCTCGCGTGCGATTCAGTACCACGGATTCCCGACGGCTTCCGCTTGCGACCGCCGTCGGCGTGCCGGCATCGATCTGGATGGTGTCCTGCGGCGTCGCTGGCGCCGGGAGTGGGCTGGACGAGCGGACCGCCATGACCCCGACCGTGCCGGCCAGAGCGAGCACCAGCCCGACTGGCACGAGGTCGAGCCCACGCATGGGGCTAGCGGACCGTGCCCGGTGGCAGCGTGTACAGCAGCTTCATCGTGGCGCGGTCCTCGTCCGACAGCGCCTTCACGCGGACGCGCGGCGTCATGATGTTCTCGGGGTTCCGCGAGTGATCGAGACCGAGCAGGTGGCCGACTTCGTGGAGGGCGATCGCATGGATGGCCGTCGCGCTGAGGGTCGGGCCGCTGTTGTGATGGAGCGCGATCGTGATGCTTCCGTCGACAATCCACCAGCGGCTGTCGCGCGCCCACCGGGTCTTGCCGCTGATCGGCTCGTCGAAGCGATCCACCCACGTGACATCGACATCCGCATCGGCGGAGTCGGCGACGAATACGAAGCGGACCGGGATGTCGGTCTCGGTCCACGCGGCGAACGCCGCACGAACCTGTCCCTCGAAGTCGAGATTCCATCCCTCGAGCGGCGGATCGTCGTCGATCCATACGCGCAGTGGCCGTTCGACCCGATCGGGCCAGCGCGCCAGTGCGGAGTCATGCTCGAAGAGGACGTCGGAGATGTACGTGCCGGTCGCACCCTGCTCGAGTCGGCGCCGAACCTCCTGCACGTCACGCTTGCGGCCGCGGCGGGATCCGGGCGACGACTTCGCGTCATCGATCCATGTCGCGCCGCGCGTCACTTCGGTGATGCCGGCCGCTGGAGTCAGCGCCGCGTGGCGAAGACCCGTCGCCAGCAGCGCCACGACCGCGGACGCACATGTGACCGAGATCAGTTGAAGGCGGTTCATAGGCGGGATTCCTGCGTCGGCGTCTACTCCGAGAGGAAGGCATCCACGGCACCGAAAAAGTGCTCAGGCGCTTCCCAGAACGGCATGTGGCCCGCGCCGGGAATGAGGAGGAGTCGTGCGGCCTCGATCGTACCGGCGGTCTCCGCCGCCAGTGAAACGGGGAGGAGGTCTGCTTCTCCGTGAATGACGATCGTCGGGATACGAAGGCCACGAACCAGGGCACGCCAATCGTACCCCTCGCGGCGAATTCGGGCCGCGATCGCGGCGCCGGTCACACTCGTGCTCCGCGGCGGCGAGAAGAGCGCCGCGAGATCGCGCTGGGCGAACCAGGCGGGATACATGGCGCGCGCGTACGCGCTGTGGATCTGTGGGTCCGGCTCCACGAGCGCGGCGAGATCGATTCGCTCGAGCGTCGCGCGATCAGCTGCCTCGAGTCGGGGGAGCGCAGACGGTACGAGGTCCGCGAGCCAGTCACTGGTCATGCCGACCGCATCGACGAGCACCAGCTTTCGTACGGCGTCCTGATCCCGCTCCGCTGCGAGCATCGCGACTCCGCCTCCCCACGAGTGTCCCAGCACGTCCCACCGTGCCAGGCCCATGGCCTGCCGAAGCGCAGCGACATCGCCCGCATCGTGCTCGATCCGGGCGGCGCGTGGTCCGGGAGGTGCCTGACTCTCGCCGCGCCCGCGCTGATCGTAGAAGATGAGCTGTCGGTGCAGCGCCAGCGGCGCGAGCGCCGGCCACAGGATATCGTGCGAGAAGAGCAGGCCGCCGTTGATGCACACGAGCGGCGTACTATCCGAAACTTCAGGCGACGTGAACACGGCGAGCTGGAGACCGCGGAGCTGCACCATCTGCCGAGTCAGGCGCGGCGGGCGAGGGAGGCCACGCCGGAACGCCATGAAGCGCTCGCGTGGGGACAGAGGCGTGTCGGTCACGATGGCGGTGAGAGGCGGGGGAGTGTGCCGCATTCCCAACGGCGAACGCAGAGGACGCGGATTTCGCAGAGGACGCGGAAAAAGTACCCCGCCCCGTGTGAACGCCGGGGGCCGTGGATCACGACGACTGAGAGGACTGCCCGGCATATTCAATGTTACATGCCGTTTCTGCGTCATCGGCGTTCTCTGTGTCATCGGCGTTCGCTTCTTGGGGCGCCAGGGGGGCTGGTCGCCAGGCCGGACGGATCGCACCGGCGCAACCACGAACCAAGTATCTTGACAACAAGATACTTGAACTCCAGATTATCAGTCGTGAGCCCGAAGCAGAAGGACGTACCGACCGGGGTGCACAGCTGGCTGATCCTCTGGAAGGCGGCGCGGGCCGTCGAGGCGCGCGCGCACGGGAGCATCACCGGCACGGGGCTGTGCGCGAGCGATTTCGCGATTCTCGAGACACTGCTGCACAAGGGCCCGCTTCCGGTGAACGTCATCGGAAGGAAGGTGCTGCTCACCACGGGTTCCATCACGAGCGCGGTCGACCG
>JANOCW010000230.1:0-5203 GCA_031412375.1 Gemmatimonadaceae bacterium
TGCCCTCGCCTACACCGGTCTCGCCGACTCGTATGCGCTGCAGCTCGACTACCGGAGCGTGCCGGTGGCGGAGGGTTTCGAGCGAGCGAAGGCCTACGCGTTGAAAGCGCTGGAGCTCGATGAGAGTGTTGCGGAAGCGCACGCCTCGTTGGCTTGGGCGCTCTTCATCCACGATTGGGACTGGAAGGGCGCTGAACGCGAGTTCCGCCGGGCGATCGAGCTGAACCCGCACTACGGGACGGCCCACCAGTGGTACGCGTTCCTCCTTGCCTCGCAGGGCAAGTGCGAGGAGGGTCTGCTCGAAGGACATACGGCGCTCGAGCTCGACCCCGCTTCGATCTCGATGCGACGAACCATCGGGTGGCTGTACTACTACGCACGGCGCTACGACCAGGCGAGAGTCCACCTGGCACGTGCGATCGAGATGAACCCGGTCGCCGAGGAGAGCTACCGAGTGCTCGGGTTCGTCCTGGCACAGCAGGACAACCTCGTCGAGGCGGAACGCGTGCTCCGCGAAGGCGCGGCGCTGCCGGGGACAGGGACCTACGCGCCGGCTGCGCTCGGCTATGTGCTCGCGCGCGCTGGCCGGCGGGCAGAAGCGGAGCGACTGCTCGCGGAGCTGGATGCCATCGCTGCCAACGGGTATGTGTCCCCGGTCGCGTTCGCGACCATCAACATCGGCCTAGGGGACCTCGATGCGGCGATGCGGTGGGCCGAACAGGCCTACGCCGAGCGGCGCGGCTGGCTTGCGTACCTGACGGTCAATCCACTCCTCGACCCCCTACGCGGCGATCCGCGATTCGAGGCGCTGGTGCGGAAGATGGAGCTGTAGACGGGTGGCGCGTGAAACCCAACGCAGTGGCCGCGGTATCACCTCCCCTCTGCGTCGCGACATTCGACCGTCCCTCCCTTCTGCCACCAAATCGCACCCATGATCGGCATTCTCCCCATTCTCATCATTGCAATCGGGTCGGTTCCGCTGGCGCAGGACAGTGCGTCGATGAACGCTGGGCGGCTCTGTGAGCGCGCCCTCGACAACGCCGCGCCGATCGGACGCCAGGAACTCGCGGCGGCGCTCCAGATGGCAGAGGCTGGACGGCAGGGCGCACGAATCGCCTTCCTCCGAGGCTGCCAGCGGTTCTCGGAGGGCAAGGCTGGCAAGGCGACGGACGAATTCGAGCGCGCGGTGAAGCAGGAAGGCGCAAACCCCGTCTACCACTTCTGGCTCGCCCGGGCGCTCGGAGAACAGGCGGAGGATGCGAATCCCCTGCGCCAGCCGGGTCTCGCGCGTCGGACGAAGTCCGAGCTCGAGCGCGCGTCAGCGCTTGCGCCCGCGTACCTGGATGCGCGGGACGGGCTCGTCGAGTTCTATCTCCAGGCGCCGGCAATCGTCGGCGGCAGCGTGGACAAGGCGCGCGCGCAGGCCGCCGAGATGAAGCGGATCGACCCGTATCGCGGCGAACTGGCGGCATTGAAGGTCGCGCAGCGCAGCAACGACACCAGCGCCGTGATTCGTGGTTACGAAACGCTGATCGAGGCGTTTCCTGACAGCGTCGGTCCACACTCCGCGCTCGCGGTGATCTATGCCGCGCGCCGCCAGTGGGCCGATGGGTGGCGCACGATCGACCGGTGGAACGGTCGCGCTCCCGATTCGTATGCGGCAAGGTATGCCGTTGGGCGAATGGCAGCGGAGTCGGGGCAGCGTTCCGACCAGGGAGAGAAGGCGCTGCGCGAGTACCTCAGCCATGAACTGAAGCCCGGGGAGCCGTCGCTCGCTGCGGCCCACTGGCGGCTGGGCATGATCCTCGAGAAGCGTGGTGACCGCGACGGGGCGCGTCGCGAGTACGAGCTCGGACAGAAGCTCGATCCCGCGCTCAAGGGTCCGAGGGTCGGGCTGGCGCGCCTGAAGTAGTGGCGCCCTGGTCACCCGACGGCGGATCCGACGGAACGGGGTTCGCGACGCCTGATGGCCGGATGCAGAACGAGCCCGCGACGGAGATCCGCCGCGGGCTCGTTCCAGCCGGGGGGACTACCGGCTCCAGCTCATGCCAAGGCCCCACTGGGTGGGCGCCTGTTCGAGGAACACCTTGCGGAAGCCAAGGTTGACGCCGAGCCCGTTGCCAATGTTCAGGAGGCCAACGCCGCCACCGAGGGTCGTGCGCGTGCCGCTGAGCGACGTGATGCCATCGGACAGGCGGCCGTAGCCCAGGCCCGGGGCGAGGAAGGACACGAACTGCATGCCCGTCTTCATGCCCATCGCGTACGAGACCGGGACGTCGAGCGCCACGGACATCGCGTTGCCATCGTTGTTGCTCTGCTTGCCATAGCCGAACGCCGGGTGCAGGCCGATGTTCAGGCTGCTCGACGTCGACGTGCCGACGGGGCGCGAGAAGAGCGACATGCTGTAGTCGACGCCCGCCATCGTGGTGCTCTCGCAGTTTTCGCAGGTCGAGCGGCCAAGCATGAAGCCGACACGGCCACGATCGCCAGCGGCGAAGTTGCCGCCGAGGCCGATGTTGTTCACGGCGACATCCTGGCCAGCGACGTCGAACGAGTAGCGGCCATAGCGGACATCGAGGGCCGCGGCGGCGCGGGCTTCGCCGGCCATGAGCGGCGAGGCAACGGCCGGGAGGGCGCCGTGCGGGGTCGACATCAGGGCGCCGTAGGCGGCGAGATCCTTCTCGCTGACCTGCGCGGATGCGGCCTGGCTCGCGAACGCGACGAGCGCAACGCCTGCGACGGTGAAGAACTTGTTCATGGAATCTCCTGACATGTGGGGGGCGGATAGTGGGTCTCGTAGGTACTGCGACAGCACTGCTATTGAGACGGTGCCCACCGCTGTCAGGTCACGGAGCACGTGCGGACGAACAAGCGAATGATTGGTAACGGCTACGGGTGCCGGTGGTTGGTTGGTCAGCTCGTAGCTGCATGCTCTTCAGCTTGTCGCTGGTACCTCCTTGTCGACTCGACGCCGCGACGATGCAGCCCACGGCTCGCACCTGCATGCTGGCAGCGCGCAGCTGACTCACAGAGCACAGCGGACATCAGCGGTCGGCTTGGCACCTCGTAGATGCCGGCTGCATCATCGGCACGGAGGATTTGAACGGCGAGGTGCCAGCGACAAGCGGAAGAGCTCGCCGCGGTCAGCGAGCTGCGCGCTCATTTCTGATCGCCAAACCGCAACGCCGTGAATCAGGATCGATTCACGGCGCGCTGGCGACGGTTCACTGCCCGATCGTGCTTACCGCTTCATCACCGGCAGCATGATCCGCGGCTTGTCGGCCACGGGAGCCGAGCGCCGGAAGGGGTTGGTGAGACCCTTGAAATCGTACGCACCGCGCACGTAGTAGTAGGCGCCATTGAACCCGAACGGCGATGCCCCGCTGTACAGATAGATGCCCCGAGTCTGGTTCGCCGTGATCAGTGTGTCGGGGTACACGTCGAAGATGTTGTTGCCGCCTACCGTCACGGTGAGTTGCTCGAGGAAGCGGTAGGCCAGTGAAGCGTCTGTGATCACCTTCTTGCCGAATGTCTGGTCGTTGGCAGCGTTCGGCTGTGCAACGGTGATCTCGCCGAATCGACTGGCATGCACGTTCGCTGTGAACCCAGCAACCTGGTGGTTCAGCGTGAGGCTTACGCTCGATTTTGGCTGTCCGCGCTGAATGAGCGTTCGCTGCACACGGTCGAACAGGACTGACCCCGCGAGCGCCAGTTCCGGCGGCGTCGAATCGGCATGGGTGACGATCGTACGGTTGCGGTTGTAGCCACCGGTAAAGCGCGTAAAGCCGATTTGCCCGAGGTCGATACCATAGTTGAGGACGATGTCGAGGCCCTCGGTTTCGGTATCGATCGCGTTGGTGAAGTAGCGCGCACCGCTCACGCCCGTGATCCCGATGGTCGCGAGCCGCTGTTCGAGCGCAGGGCCGGTAAAGTTCCCGGAAAACACGATCCGGTCGTCGATGTTCACGAAGTAGTAGTCCGTGGACAGCGAGAATGCCGGGAAGGGCCGGAGCGTCAGGCCGACGCTCAGATTCTTCGATTCCTCGGGCCGCAACGGTTGCGCGCCGAGCAGCCGGGCGCCCGGACTGCCGACCGCCAGTGTGCGAATCTCGAACGGCGTGCTGATGCCGTTGACGTTGATGAAATTCGTCGCGACCGATGAGAAGTACGATTGCGCGAGCGAGGGGGCACGGAAACCTGTCTGCGCCGCACCGCGGATCGCGACGCCGGGGCCGAGCTCGAGTCGTGCGGCGATCTTCCCGTCCGTCGTCGACCCGAAGTCGCTGTAGTCCTCGGCCCGCGCAGCAATCGATATGAGGAGGGGCGACCACGGCGTCGCCTCGAGCTCGCCGTAGATACCATAGTTGTTCCGGGACTCATCGACCTCGTCCTCCGGACGGAAGCCGGGGAATACCTGCGAGAACGGGGCAGCCGGCCGCCCGGCGCGCGGTCCGTCGAGGATGGGCTGCGTCCCGACAGCATAGGAGTTCGGGTCACCCCGCTCGATACTGTAATTCTCGCGGCGCGCCTCGATCCCCATCGCGACATTCAGCGCTCCGAGCGGTGACGACGCGAACGTGTGCGTTACATCGAGGTTCAGCGTGCCCTGGTTGAACGCAAGCCTTCCGGCATCGAAGGTCGTCGGGCTGGGGTCGCCCAGCGAGGTGTTGACCGAGTTCTCGATCGTGAACCCGAACCCGTTCCCGCCGTAGACGCCCCCAAGGTCCCAGTTCCAGTCATTCCATGTACCCTTCGCGCCCACCGAGCCCGAGGCATCGACGATGTCGCTGGTGATCAGGGGGAGGAAGCCGTTCGGATACCGCGAGCGCACGGTACGGTCGTCGGTCGGGCGGCGGAAGAAACCCGCGGCTGTGCCATCGCGCATGCTGTAGCCACCGAAGCCATAGAGCCGGATTCCGTTGTCGAGTGGAAGCTCCGTATTGACGAAGCCCATCCAGTCCCGGGTCTCCGCATCGCCCGACCAGCTCTGACGGAGGCTTTCATCGTAGATGTTCGTGCCGTCCGGAATCTCCGTACAGGTGGTCGATCCCGCGAAACATTGCGGCGTGCTGTCGACCCGTGCGCGGTTCGTGCGCTCGCGGTCGCGGAACTCGCCACTGAGATGGAAGAACCCGTCGCTACGGAGCTGCCGGCCGATGTTCGCATCGAACTGGCGCACCACGCCATCGCGATATTCGACGTC
>JANOCW010000231.1:0-4100 GCA_031412375.1 Gemmatimonadaceae bacterium
CGCCGTGTCCGGAACGATCCAGATGCTGTACGTCCCCGCGTCGACCGGCTGTCCCTCGACTCGAACGGCCTTGCTGAAGGTGATCGCGGTCGCCCGATCAGCGCCGGGATTCCAGGGTGCACCGTACGGCACGATCGCGCCGAAGAGCGTGCGTCCGCGCGCGACCGGTCGGTTGTACTCGATCTCGATCTCCGTCCGCCCGACCGTCTGCGACAGCGTCGCATGCTGGCTCTTCTTGATCTCACCGGAGCCCGAACAGCCGACCGCGGCGGCGACGAGCACCAGCGCTCCGAGGCACAGATGAACTGAAGGGTGGATGAGATGGGTGTCCGCCATTGCCTGCACTGTAGCCCACACGGAGCGGCTTGGGAATGACCTGCCAGTCCTTCGAGACCCACCAGCACTCCTGCCGCTCGTCTGCCTGCGCTCGGCGGTGCGGGATACCCGACCCGATGACATTCTTGTGGCATGCCCCCCATCGACGAGACGCAATCGAGCGTGAGGCCGCTCCCGTTCGTTCCTCTTCGCTTCACTCGGCGGAGCCTCGGTGAGTCGCACGACCGCGCGAGGGCGTTTCACGACGAGATGAGTCGCCGTCGCACGACGCGACACTTCTCGACGGAGCCGGTCCCGCGCGAATTGATCGAGTACGCCATTCGAACCGCGGGCACCGCGCCAAGCGGAGCACACCAGCAGCCGTGGACGTTCGTCGCCATCGCGGACTTGGCGCTCAAGCAGCAGATCCGCGAAGCCGCCGAGCGGGAGGAGCACGACTTCTATCACGGCAAGGCGCCCCGCCAATGGCTCGAGGCGCTGCTTCCGCTCGGCACGGACGAGCACAAGCCTCACCTCACCGATGCCCCGTGGGTGGTCGTCCTCTTCCGGAGTGCCTATGGACTCGACGCCGAGGGGCGCAAGCGGACGTACTACTACACGGAGGAATCGTGCGGCATTGCGGCGGGGTTCTTCATTGCCGCAGTGCACCAGATGGGACTCGTGACCCTCACGCACACACCGAATCCCATGGCATTCCTGCGCGAGCTGCTGGGGCGACCGAACAACGAGCGCGCGATGCTCGTGATGCCGGTCGGGTATCCGGCGGCGGACGCCCGGGTGCCGGATCTCGCTCGAAAACCGCTGGAGGAGATCGCGGTGTGGCGATGAAGCGCACGCGAGAGAGTCGCAAAGTCGGCCGATACGGAATGGCCACTGAGAACGCGTTCAGACATCGATCCGGATATCGCGCTCCGTGCCGGCGACTGGCTACTCCAGCGCCATTACATCCCGGGTGGCGGCCGAGGGCGAATCAGGGACGGATAGCTTCGGCCGAGGCCGGGTTTCGAGAGTTTCGATGCAGTGCCGCAGCCGGCGCGCGAGCTTGCGACGTCCCTGAGTGCTCATGCCGTCGAGCATCGCCTCCTCGATGGCCCGCACCGTCGCGTGCGCCTTGCGAAGGAGCGCCCGAGCCGGTGGCGCGAGCGCGATCTCGATCACCCGGCCATGCTTCGGGTGAGGCCGGCGGGTAACCAGTTCAGTGCCTGCCAGGTTGGCGACGATCACGTTCATTGTCTGCGGCGTGACAAAGCACCGGCGGGCGAGCTCCGCGCCTGACAAGACACCGTGCTGTTCGAGCGCGCTGAGGGCGGCGTACTGGGGCGTCGTAATGCCATGCGCCCGCAGTTCCGCGTCCATCGCCGACCGCAGCGAGTATTGTGCTCTCTTGACCAGGTAACCGACGCGCTCCTCGACTGCCTCTCCCATGGTCCCCCTTGTGTGCATATCAGTGCACTGATGATAGTATCAGTGCACTGTCAACTCCACAATGTGGCCACGCGACGTTCCGGAGGCATCCGCAGCGACACCAATGCCCACGAAAAAGACGACCACCGCCGACCTTCCGACCCTCCCGTTCGTCACCCAGCAGGCCTTCGCGGACTGGCTGGCCGAGCACCACGGGACATCGGCCGGCCTCTGGATCAGGTTCGCCAAGATCCCGTCGGGAATTGCGTCCATCAGGTACGACGAGGCGCTCGAGTCGGCGCTCTGCTGGGGGTGGATCGATGGCCAAAGTCGACGCGTCGACGAGACATGGTACGTTCAGAAGTTCACGCCACGCCGCGCCCGAAGCCTGTGGTCGAAGATCAACTGTGCGAGGGCGACGGCGCTCATCGCCACCGGGAGGATGCGGGCCTCCGGGCTGGCGGAAGTGGAACGAGCGAAGGAGGACGGACGCTGGGATCGCGCCTACGACTCACCGAGCGCCGCGACAGTTCCCGAGGACCTCGCCACGGCGCTCGAGGCAAACCCGCGTGCGTCCGCGTTCTTCGTCGGGCTCGACTCGCGCAACCGATACGCGATCCTGCACCGAATCCAGACCGTGAAGAAGCCGGAGACGCGCGCGCGGCGAATCGCTGAGTTCGTGAAGATGCTGACCCGTCGCGAAAAGCTGCATCCGTGATAGCTCTACGCCTGCAAAGCGGCCGGGTGCGCACTTCGCACCCGGCCGCTTTGAGCTGGCCGGGAACTCTTTCGGGTCCTCGCGTCTAGCTCAGGTGTGCAATCGTCTCCCTCCACACTTGCGGGTCCCCCGCACGGCGCCGTGACGGCACGTCCATCGCGCCTGCGAAGCTGGAAGCACGTGCTGGCCGCGCTCGTCGCCCTCACAGCACTGATCCTGCTCGGCCGCTCCGCGGCAGAGATCATCCCCGCCTTTTCCGGGTGGGTGGATCGACTTGGTGTGTGGGGACCCGTGGTCTTCGTCGCGGGTTATGCCATCGCGTGCGTCCTTTTCATACCGGCGTCGCTGCTCACCATCGCGGCGGGCGCGATCTTCGGCCTGGGGGTCGGGATCGCGCTCGTGCTCGCCGGCGCAACGGTCGGCGCCACGGCGTCATTCCTCATCGCGCGCTACGTCGCACGAGACGCGGTGAAGCGGAGGCTGTCCCGCGATCCTCGACTCGCGGCGATCGACCGGGTCGTCGGCGCCGACGGGCGGCGGATCGTGCTGCTGATGCGCCTGTCACCGGTGTTCCCGTTCGGAGCGCTGAACTACGCGCTCGGCCTTACGCAGCTCCGGCTCGTGGATCTCCTCATCGCGATGATCGGCATCGTCCCGGGCACCACGCTTTATGTGTACTCGGGGACGGTTGCCGGCGTCGTCGCCGGTGCAGTGGGATCGACTGGTCCGGAACGCGGCGTGGCGTACTACGCGCTTCTCGCGCTCGGGCTGATGGCGACGCTTGTGGTGACCGTGCTGATTACGCGAGCAGCACGCCGCGCACTGCGGGACAACGGCAATGCAGCCGTCGAGTCGCAGCCAACCCTGGACGCTTCATGACGGGCACATTCGTACCTGTTTCGGGGTATCAATTGATCAGGAAGCAAGCGCTCTCTCTGCTTGCATTGCGCGTGTCCCTCGGCGCGCTGATGCTGGTCTGGGGGCTCGACAAGTTCGCGAACCCGCAGCACGGCGTGGCAGTCGCTGGCCGCTTCTACTTCGGGCTGCTGGATTCGGCGGCGATGATGCCCGTACTGGGCGCCGCGCAGATCGCGCTTGGGCTCCTCGTCGTCGTGGGTCTCGCGCGACGGTATGCGTACCCGGTGCTCGCCGGCGTGACCGGCCTGACGCTGCTCGGCGTCTGGCGATCGGTAGTCGACCCGTGGGGATGGATCTTCGAGCGGACGAATGCGCTGTTCTTCCCTTCGCTGATCATCTTCGCCGGCGTGCTCGTACTGATCGCGTTCCGCGACGCGGACGCATTGCACCTCGGACGCGTGTTTCGTCCAGCGCCACGGCCGGATGCAACGCCGCACACGACAACTTCTTCAACACATCCAGCGCCGCGGGCGGATGCGCATTCCGCGCCCACCGCCACAGCGCGCGCCGAACACCGGAGCTTCTGATGGACCGTCGTCACTTTCTCGCCGTCCTCCCTTCGGCGTTGCTCGCGCCTCTCGCAGCCGCGCACGCGCTCGAGTCCTTCCCATCCATCCATCCAATGTCGTCCTCACCAGATGTGCCGGGGGCCAGCGGGCCCGATCCCGTCAAGAAGCTCAAGAAGTCGCACAAGGCGTGGAAGCCCGTGCTGAGCAAGGAGCAG
>JANOCW010000232.1:0-21762 GCA_031412375.1 Gemmatimonadaceae bacterium
GGATTCGCGTACACAACGGGGAGCCTTCTGGCTCCCCGTTGTGTACATCCGCCCCCTGACGTCGCAGGCAACTGGGCTACTGTATGGTCGCCGCGGGCGATGGTGATCCGCCTCCCCCCACCCGGGCGAGCAGCCACTCCCCGGTCAGGGCCAGCACCCGCTCGCGGCCGACGTCGACCGTGATGACATGGCCGCCACCATCAGTCCATTCAAACCGCTTCTCACGGGCACCGAGACGATCGAACGATTGCTGCGCGGCGCCAGGCTCGATCCGGTTGTCATCCCGTGACTGAATGACGAGCGTTGGAACCGCGACATCCGCCAGTGCGCGCCTGGCGCGGGATACCAGACGCTGCAGCTCGTTCAGCAGCCGCGGAGTGACCGTGCCGAATCCGCGGTTGCTCCTCCGCTCGAATTCATCCTTGATCGACGCTTCCTCCCGTGCAGGGAGGTAGCGGATGAACGGCGTCAGTGCCCAGTGCAGCGCGGCCAATCGCCGTGCGCGGGGCCGCATGCTGAGATAGGGTGCGATCAGTACCATGGCGTCCGGCAATCGCCCCTGGTCAGCCGCTCCCGCCGCAAGGATCACCGACAGCGCTCCGCCCATCGAGACGCCGACGACCCCCACCGCGTCGTATTCACTGCGGATGGCGGCGAGCTGACGCGCCGCGCCGTCCAGCCATGCCTCCGCCGTGCTCCCGCCGAATTCACGGAGCGTCCGACCGTGACCAGCGAGCAGGGGAGCACGGACGCTGAATCCCAGGCCGTGCAGGTATTCCGCGAGATAGCCGACCGTCTGCGGCGTGTCGCCGAAACCGTGAAGGATGAGCACCGCGCGTTGCCGGCCGACATGACGGTCGATCGGGCTGGCGCCCTCGATGATGCCGTCGGGCCCGCGTGGAAGGTCGCGGAGCGATGTGCGCTCCACCCGTGTCGCGATAGTGCGGCGCAGCAGCCAACCCACGGCGAGCACGACCACGAGAACGACGGCGTTCATTTCACGTTTCCCGACCGGTCGGGCGAATACTCATCCCCCGTGCAGACGATCAGTACTGCGGGATGGATTCATCCACCTCGGCACTCCATCGCGCAATGCCGCCGGCGAGGTTCCACAGGCGAGTGAAGCCCTGCGACTGGAGATATCGAACGGCAGCCGCACTCCGAATCCCATGATGGCAATGGATGACCATATCGCGTGCAGGGTCCAGGGTGGGAGCAGCATCCTGAAGCGTCCCGAGCGGCACCAGTTGCGCCCCCGCTATGCGCGCGACCGCCCACTCTCCCGGCTCGCGGACATCGAGGAGCACGACATCATCGCCGCGGTCGCGGCGAGTCGCGAGCTCACGCGGCGTGATCTCCCGCACAAGGTCGGCATTCTCCGCTGCACCCCCCGCGTCGGATGCCACGCCACAGAACGCGTCATAGTCGATGAGCTCGGTAATCTCGCGTGTTCCGCAGGCGGGGCATGCTGGATCCCGGCGAATCTGGATGGTGCGGAATCGCATCCGCAGGACGTCGATCAGGAGGAGCCGGCCGCTCAGCGAATCCCCTGCGCCGAGCACGAGTTTGATCGTCTCGGTCGCCTGGATGGACCCGACGATTCCCGGAACCACCCCGAACACTCCACCCTCCGCGCACGACGGGACCATCCCTGCCGGCGGCGGCTCGGGGAAAAGGCAGCGATAGCAGGGCCCGCCGTCATGCCCGAACACGGATGCCTGACCCTCGAAGCGAATGATGCTGCCATACACATTCGGCTTCCCCAGGATCACGCACGCATCGTTGACGAGATACCGCGTCTGGAAGTTGTCCGTCCCATCGACGACGATATCGTAGTCCGCGAGGATCTCCAGGGCGTTCCCCGAAGTGAGCACCGTATCAAACGTCCTGAGGTTGACGTTGGGGTTGATGTCGGTGATCCGGTCGGCGGCGGACTCGGTCTTTCGGCGACCGATGTCACCGGTTCCGTGAAGGATCTGACGCTGGAGGTTCGTCCGGTCGACCACATCACCGTCGACGATCCCCAGATGACCGATACCGGCGGCCGCGAGATAGAGAGCCGTTGGCGATCCGAGACCGCCGGCGCCGATAAGGAGCACGCGCGCCTGCTTCAGCCGGCGCTGCCCCTCGCCGCCGACACCAGGAAGGATGAGGTGGCGACTATAGCGGACCAGCTCTTCGGGGGTGAGCGCCGGCGCGCCTCGCGAATCACGCACGGTCGAAATATATACCGGCCGCGATCATCGTCGCGGCCGCGGCCGGCTCACATCTCTGCGCGCTCGTCGTCGGCGTGCGTAAGCGTGAGAGGCCTGTCGTGTTCCGAGGAGGGGCGGTCGAGTCGCTGCTCCAGCGCGCCAGGAGGCGAAATCACGTAGCGGACGCCATCGCGCGTGACGAGTCCCTCACGCGCCAGCCGGCCGAGCACCAGCGACACCGACTCCCGTGTGGCGCCCACCATCTCGCACAGGAGGCGATACTGGGTCGTGCCAAGAACGACCTGGCCGGAATCGCTCGCGAAGGCCCGCGATCGCGCCATGCGCAGAAGTGCGAGGAGGAGTCGCTGCTCGACACCGAGCGTCGCAAGCTCCCTCATTCGCTGGAGCAGCGTGGAGCGTTCTCGCATGATCTGTCCGATCAGCGCGATGGCGTGCTGCGGCTGCTCGCGAACATATGCCCGGAAGGCAGCGCTGCTGAGGTGCAGTGTTTCGGTTTCGCCATCAGCGCGTGCGTCGGTCGCGTACCGTCCCTGCCTGGCGAGCCCCTCGGAGCCGAACGTCTCTCCCCCGCCGGCCATTGCCGGGACGAACCCCCGGCCTGCCTTGACCCGATTCCTGAGGACGATGCATCCACGCAGGACGACGAAGACGCCGTCCGCCCGCCCGGCGGTCTCATAGACCATGAAGCCCGGCGGCCATGTCGCGAGCGCCGCATACGCGGCGATGGCGGCTCGGTCGGCCTGCGAGAGTTTCTCGATGTCGTTAGTCAATCCATCCACTGCGGTCTCTGAGACTGCTGGCGTTTTGCAACTTTTTGCAATGTCCGGGCCGTCTGGACAGCGCTCCAGATTATCGCTTGTATTGGTGATCCAATGCGTGCCCTGATCTGCTGATGCATTCCGCGACCCACGCCGGGCGCCGTCCGGGCACCCTGGCGTTTGCCATCCTCGGGGCAGACGCGATGCTCGCGGCACTGCCCGCAACGCCGGTGCAGATCGCGCACGCCTGCCTGGCTGCGGGCTACGATGTCGCCGTTCCGGCCAGCTGGGGCGATGAGCTGCTCGCGGCAGAGTGCCTTCGACAGCTCGCCGAGCGTGGCCCGCGACCCGCGGTGATGTGCTCATGTCCGCACGTCCGTGCGGAGTTGCTGGCAGTCGGGCCCGATCTCGCGCCGGTGCTCGTTTCCCTTGTGCCACCCCCGGTCGCCGTCGCGCGTTATCTGCAGGCTCTCTACGGTCGTGACAGGTTGCACCTGACGTATGTCGGGGGTTGTCCGGGTGCACGCGATGAGGTGATCGATGCGGCCGCGATGCCGGGAGAGTTCTTTTCGTCCCTTGCCGCTGCCGGGATCAGCCTGACGGATCAACCGCGCGTGTTCGACTCCGTCCTTCCCCCCGATCGCCGACGCTTCTATTCCACCGCTGGCGGCGTGCCGTCAGCCGAGCAGCTGTGGAGTGTCGGGAACGGCAGATCACTCGTGGAGCTCGACGGAGAGGATTACCTGATCGAGCTCGCCCAGCATCTTCTTTCGCATGAATGCGCGCTCATTGATCTTGCGCCGCGGCTCGGATGCGCCTGCAGCGGGGCAGCCGCCGCCATTCCAGCGCGGAGTGCACGAGCAGCGGTCGCGGTGATCGAGCCGCCGCGTGCGGCCAGCGCGGTGATCGATGTCACCGTCGTGGTAGACGTGCTTCACCCGATCGATACCGGGAGCACTGGAACGGATGTCAGCGCTGGTGAACTCGGCACCATCGTGGACGTCCCGCCGGCCCGGGGCGCGGGGCGAGTGTCGCCGCCAGAAGCGGACAGAGTCGGTCACAGGGCCGTGGCGGCGACCCTGCTCGCCGTGCGTCGCCGCTCACCGGTGGCCGGAATCCGCGCACAACAGCTCACCGTCCCGATGGCCCGCGTTGCGGGGCGCACGCTTCCACGAGCCTACGTTGCAAGGCGCCGTCCCACTGCCACCGACCCGGCGACGCCGGCGGCGGAGCACCCGGTGACTCGCTTGCCCGCCCCGGCAGCCGTGGACAACGCCGCGGACGATCACGGGCGCGCGCGGCCGGCTGCACGGGTAGCGGCGTCGGCGCGGGCACATGATGAGCGAACTGCTTCCGCATCGATCGCCGCCGGCGCGGCTGGTGCGCCAGACCAGATGAGCGACGGCCCGCGCTCGTAGGTCAGCGCTCGTCGATCTCATCGGTTGCGCGCCTGATCGCCTCCCGAAGCCGCGATTCGCTTCCTGTTCCCGAGGCAACCCCTGCGGCAAGGAGGCTGAACTGCCGCAGCATCTCGGCATCCACGAAAGTTCCGGGCAGCGCTGTCCCGAGCGCGTCGAGCGAGCGCACCGCCAACTCTCGCAGCAGTCGCAGCGTCGAGGGCTCCAGCGCGCGGAGTGCAGCAATGGTCGGTACCTCCGGCGGCGTCTCGCCACGATCCCTGTTTCGACGCGGCGCATCGAGCAGCATGGAGACCGGGGCGAGGGTCACCACGAATGACCCCGGAGTGTGATCACTGAAGCTGGCAACGACGCCGCGTCGCTTGAGCGAACCGAGGATCCTCTGAACCGCTTCACGGACGACGGACACGCCACCGTGACTACCCTTCCCTCGACCAGTAATGATCAGCACATCGCCAGACGCTCCCACCTGCCGCTCACGAAGCCATGATTCGGCGCGAGCCGCGGCATCGGCCGCGGTCGGCAGTGACTCCCGGAGGTTCAGAATGCGCTGAGGGCCGAACCTGGCCTCATCGAGCGCCTGCAGGACCTCGGCACGCTGTCGGCGATGATACGTGGACATGCGACCCCCGGCTTACCGCACCGTCAGCGACGATCGGGCCCTGATCGATCACTCAAGCGCATCGGCAAGCATCGAGAGGCCGCGCTGGAGGTCGTCCCGGGTCGCGACGAGAGGTGGAAGAAGTCGCACGGTGTGCTCACCCGCCGTGCAGACCAGCAGCCCCGCTGTGAGCGCACGGCTGACGACCTCGGACGCCGACGCGACGACATCGATTCCCCACATGAAGCCGAGGCCTCGCACCGCGCGCACCCGTGCGCCTGTCCGCGCCATTCGGTCGAGCTGCGCGCCGAGCCACGCGCCATCGTCGCGCACACGGGCGAGCAGGTCCGGATCCGAGAGCCGCTCGAGCACATGGAGCGCAACGGATGCGACGAACGGACCGCCCCCGAACGTCGTGCCGTGATCCCCGGGTTGAATCGAGGATGCGATATGCTCGGCGAGAAGCACGGCACCCATCGGAAGGCCGCCGGCGAGTGGCTTGGCGAGTGTCAGGAGGTCAGGAACGACGCCAGAACGCTCGTACGCGAAGAGGTGTCCCGTGCGCCCGAGCCCGCACTGCACTTCATCGAAGATCAAGGCGATCCCGCGTGCGCTGGTCATCTCACGCAGTCCACGCAGAAAGTCCGCCTCGAGCACGCGTACGCCGCTCTCTCCCTGCACGGGCTCGACGATCACTGCCGCGACGGTCTCCGCATCCAGTAGCGTATCGAGCTCGGCGAGTGACCGCTCGCCGATGCTCACGCCGCCTGCGAGCGGGCGGAAGGGTGCGCGGTACGCAGGCCGGTCGGTTGCCGCCAGCGACGCAAAGAGTCGCCCATGAAATCCGCCGCGCAAGGCGATGATCTCGTGCTTGGCAGGGCCGCCGAGCGCGCGAGCCCAGCGCCGGGCAAACTTGAATGCCCCCTCGTTCGCTTCCGCTCCGGAATTGCAGAAGAAGACCGACGCCGCGAACGAGCGCTCGACGAGTGCACGCGCGAGCTGGGCGCCCGGCGCCGTGCGGTACAGGTTCGAGACGTGGATGAGACCCGTGTCCATGGCCGCGAGCATCGCCGCGCGGATCCCGGGGTCATCGTAGCCGAGCGCGTTGACGGCGATCCCGCTCGCGAAGTCGAGATAGCTGTGGCCATCCGCGTCGAACAGCTCGCACCCTTCCCCGCGGACGAGCTCCATCGGAGCGCGGCGGTACGTCGCAAGCAGCGCATTGGGCGCTGTCGCCGGAGAATGCGGCACCGGTGGAGCGAGCGGGATCGCAGTCATGCGGCAACCTGGACAGGAGTGATCATCGTTCCGGCGTGGAGATCGGTGATGGCGTCGAGGCCCCCGATTCGCACGCTCGCGACATTGCATTGTACTGCATGAACTGCGGCATCGAGCTTCGCCGCCATGCCACCGGCGGCCGTGCCATCGGCGATCATCGCACGGGCAGCGTCCACATCGAGCGATGCCACGACGCGGCCTCGCTCGAGGACGCCGGGGACGTCGGCGACGAGCAGGAAATCCGCCGCCGCTATCGCCACGGCCACTGCGCTCGCGGCATCGTCGCCGTTCACGTTGAGCGGGGCCCCGTCGTCCGTGCTGCGGGCCACCGGTGAGATGACGGGCAGATATCCGTCGCGCAGGAGCGTGTGCAGCAGGGATGTGCAGATGTTCGACGGCGTTCCGACGTGTCCGAGGGTATCAGGCGTGATGCGGGTTGCCATGATCAGCGCGGCATCCTCGCCGGACAGGCCGAGTGCAGTCACGCCCGCAGTCAGCAGCGCCGAGACGAGGCGCTTGTTGCTGGATCCGGAGAGCGCCATGCGCAGGATGTCGAGATCCGCCGCTGCCGTGACGCGCCGCCCTCCGATGAACGCCGGCTCGTGCCCGAGGGCGCGCTGCAGCGTGGTGATCTCGTCGCCGCCGCCATGGATGACGCACAGGGCGCCATGGCTGGCCCGCCAGGCCGTGGCGATCGCCTCGGGCAGCCGCGAATCGGACTGGACCCGGCCTCCGATCTTGATGACGCGCATCAGCATGGCAGACCCTCGGTCTCGTCGAGGCCCAGCATGAGGTTCGCGTTCTGCAGCGCCTGCCCCGCCGCCCCCTTCATCAGGTTGTCGATCGCGGATAGCACGATCAGCGTCGGCTGCCGTGTTCCGGTCGCCATCACCGCGGACACGCGCACGACGTTCCTGTGTGTCACATCGCGAAGGGTCGGCGGCTCAGCGCTCGTCTCGAGGAATGGCTCGCCGGCAAACGCGTCCCGCCACAGCGACATCGGGTCGGCAATCGGTGCTTCGAGCGGAACGACCATCGTCGCCAGGATTCCGCGAGCCACGGGAAGCAGGTGCGGCGTGAAGACGATATCGGCATCGCCGCCCATGTCGCGCAGCACCGACGACATCTCTGCAAGGTGGCGATGGCCGTTGCCGACGCCGTAAGCGCGGAAATCCTCGGTGATCTCCGAGAAGAGCAGATCGGAGCGGGCGCTCGACCCGGCACCGGTCGTCCCGCTCGCGGCCGTGACCGCGATCGTACGGCCTGCGGCGATGTGGCCGCCTCGGGCGAGCGGGAGGAGACCGAAGAGGATCGCCGTCGGATAGCACCCGGGGTTCGCGACGACCTCGGCCGCCCGGACCTGATCTCGCGCGATCTCGGTGAGGCCATAGGGCACCCGGGCGGCAGCGCCGTTTCCTGGTCGCAGATCGGCTGACAGATCGACGACCTTGGCGCCGGCGAGTCGTGCCTTTGCCACCCACGACGCTGAAACGCCGTGAGGAAGCGCGCTGAAGACCAGTCGCGCCTGGTCCAGGGGTGCCTCGGCGACCGCATCGAGCCGGAGTGTGCGTCCGCCAATGCGAATGCACTCGCCGGCGCGGCCGTGGGCCGCAGCGAACGCGAGCGTCAGGCGCGGATGGCGGCCAATGAGGGCACACAGCTCGCGCCCTGCATACCCGCTGGCTCCGAGAACTCCCACTGGTATTCTATGCACACATAATGCATATATTTGCACACGTCCCCTGTCAATCCTCTGCTTGGCCGGATTGGCGCACCGTGCTATGCTGCCCGCAACCATGGGAGGTGGGATGGCGAACAAGCGGGAACGTCAGGGGGCGATTCGGGAAGTCATCACGGCGCGGCCGGTGCACAGCCAGGAAGAACTCCGCCGGCTGATGCTCCAGCGCGGCTGGGACGTCACCCAGTCCACGCTTTCGCGCGACTTGCGCGAGATGCGCGTCGCCCGCGTCCCTGACGGGGATGGTGCGCGCTATTCCTCGACGGGGGCGTCCGACGAAGGGGCACATCCCGCTCTGGAAACGCTGCTTCCCCCGCTGTTCGACCGGGTGGACGGCGTCGGCGAGCTGGTCGTGCTGCGCACCGTCCCCGGAGGCGCCCAGTCCATCGCGGTCGCACTCGATGGCGAAGACTGGCCCGACGTGCTGGGAACGATCGCCGGCGACGATACGATCCTCATTGTGTGCCGGTCGACAGGGGCCCGCGAGCGGCTGGTGCGGCGGCTGGCGGCCATTGCCAGCGCCTGAGGCCGGGGAGGGCGATCCAGCGCCACCGGCGACGGGTTGACGCGGCGCCGCATTATGGTTAAATATGCGGCCAAGCCGAATAAAATCCCGCGCTGGAGCATCCATGATCCGAACCATCGTCCTCGCCTACTCCGGGGGCCTCGACACCTCCATCATCGTTCCCTGGCTGCGCGAGCGGTACGGCGCACGGATCATCTGTGTCGCCGCGGATGTTGGCCAGGGCGCGGGCGAGCTCGCTGGCGTGCGCGAAAAGGCGCTCGCCTCGGGTGCCGAGGAGTGCTATATCGAGGACCTGCGCCACGAGTTCGTCGAGTCGTTCATCTGGCCGACACTCCGCGCAGGCGCGGTCTACAATCGGAAGTACCTGCTCGGCACTGCGATGGCCCGGCCCCTCATCGCCCGCCGCCAGGTCGAGATCGCGCGCGCGATCGGCGCCGATGCGCTCGCGCACGGATGCACCGGCAAGGGGAACGATCAGGTCCGGTTCGAGCTGACGTTCGCGGCGTTCGCCCCCGACCTTCCGGTCATCGCCCCGTGGCGGGAATGGGACATCCGCAGCCGCGAGGATGCGATCGCCTACGCCGAGGCGAGGAATATTCCGATCGTTGCCACCCGCGAGAAGATCTACTCGCACGACCGCAACCTCTGGCACCTCTCGCATGAGGGAGGTGTGCTCGAGGATCCGAACTCGGCGCCGCCGGATGACCTGTACGAGCTGACGTCATCGCCTGACGAAGCGCCATCCCGTCCCGAGGATGTGAGCATCGGCTTCGAGAACGGCACTCCGGTATCCGTGCACGGTGCACGGCTCGACCCGGTGGACATCGTCGCGACGCTCAACACCCTTGGTGGACGCCACGGGATCGGGCGCATCGACCTCGTGGAAGACCGGCTCATCGGGATGAAGTCGCGCGGCGTCTACGAGACGCCGGGTGGAACGCTCCTCTATGCCGCGCACAGCGAGCTGGAACAGCTCATCCTCGATCGGCGAACGCTTGCGGCAAAGGACCTCATCGCGGCGCGGTACGCGGATCTCGTGTACGAGGGTCGCTGGTGGACGACCGAGCGCGAGGCATACGACGCGTTCGTGAACGTCACGCAGGAGCGCGTCACGGGATCGATCACGTTTCGCCTCTACCGCGGGACGATGGCAGTGGTGGGCCGAGAGAGCCTGCACGCGCTGTACGACGAACGCTTCGTCACCTTCGGCGAGGATGACGTGTTCCAGCAGAACGACGCCGCCGGATTCATCCGGCTGTACGGGCTCTCCCAGCGAGTCCGCGCTCTCAAGGATCAGGAGCTGGGAATCGGCCGGAACAAGCCCGAGGGTGCAGCGCCGGAAGGCGCGGCGCCGGCGCTCGCGATCGCATGACGCCGCTCGAGCTCGTGACCGAGCGCCCGCGGTCACACCGGTTGTGGGGAGGTGCATTCTCGGGGCAGACGGCGCCTGCTCTCGAGCAGCTCAACCGGTCGATCGGCACCGATTATCGACTCTGGCCCTTCGACATCCGATTGTCGAAGGCGTGGGCCGTTGCGCTCTGGGGCGCGAATGTGCTGACGCTCGAGGAGAGCACCCAGATCGAGCTCGGGCTCGACGCCGTTGCCGCTCGGCTCGCGGCGGGCGTCACCCCGCTCGCGACCGATGAAGACGTCCATACGCTGATCGATCGCCTGCTGCACGAGGAGATCGGCGACCCCGCCTCGAAGCTGCATACGGGGCGAAGCCGGAACGATCAGGTCGCGACAGCGTCCCGGCTCTGGGCGATCGACGCGGCCCGCACACTCGATGCGGCGATCCGTGAGCTTCAGGAAGTGATGCTCGCGCATGCGACGGCGCTCGACGGCGCGCTGATGCCGTCGTACACGCACATGCAGCGCGCGCAGCCGGTGGCGGCGGGGCACTGGATGCTGTCCCACTTCTGGCCGCTCGATCGCGATCGCCATCGCCTGACGGTCTCCGCCCACGCCGCGGCGGTGCTGCCCCTGGGGTCGGGGGCGATCGCCGGCTGCGCCTACCCGATCTCCCGCGTTCTGCTTCAGGGAAGTCTCGGCTTTGCCTCCCTGTCGCAGAACAGCATCGATGCGGTGGCGGATCGCGATTTCGTCGCGGAGCTGCTGTTCACCATCGCCATGGTGGGCGTCCACCTCTCGAGGCTGGCCGAGGACCTGATCCTCTTTGGCTCGAGCGAGTTCGGCTTCGTGCGGTTCGGTGACTCCTTCACCACCGGGTCGAGCATGATGCCGCAGAAGCGGAATCCCGACGCATTGGAGATCGCGCGTGGCAGCAGCGCCCGCGTGCTTGGCGACCTCACGTCCCTCCTCTCGACGATCAAGGGATTGCCGAGCGGATACAACAAGGATCTTCAGGACGACAAGCGGGCACTGTTCGACGCCGTCGACACCATGCTGCTCGTGCTCCCGGCCGTCGCCGGAACGCTCGCCGAGTTGAAGTTCGTGCCAGCGCGGATGCGGGCTGCGGTGTCGAGCCTGATGATGGCGACCGATCTCGCGGATTACCTGGTGGCGAAGGGTGTCAGCTTCCGCGATGCGCACGGCAGCGTCGGTCAGCTCGTTCGAGAGAGCCTCGACACCGACACCGACCTGCATGCCCTGCCCTACGCCTCGTTCGCGAGCGCGCACGCTGAGTTCGGCGCGGATGTGTTCGATGCCCTGTCGCCCGTGGCATCGGTGGCACGCCGCGAAGTCCCCGGGGGCACCGGGCCAATGGCGGTGAGAGCGCAGGTCGAGGCCGCGCGGGCGTCGCTGCGGCCGAGCTGGGACGTGGCGCGCGGCAATCAGCTCGATCTACGCGTGGGCTGACCGGCGTCATCATGACGAACGAAACGACGCCCCGCGGAGATCCGCGGGGCGTCGTCGACATCGGGGTTCTCGCGGCTCAGCCCCCGATGCTGACCCCGAAGACGATCGGCAGGTACCCCGCGGATGTCCAGCGTTCGTCCTGCGAGTTCACGTCCGGTATGCCCTTGAACAGGTGGTGGTAGCGGGCCTCGATGAAGGACGAGAAGCCAACGAATTGGAAGCGAACGCCGGCGCCGCCATTCAAGCCAAGGCCTCCCTTGGTCTCATCGCCGGAGAAATTGAACCCGCTTCCGCTGACCTTCGCGGCGATCTTGGCGTTGTAGAAGCCGACTCCACCGATGAAGTACGGACGGATCTGGGCGGCAGGGACTGTCGGTCCAACGATGGCGTTGAGCGTGACGGCGAGGTTGCTCGGCCTGCTCGAGACGTCGCCATCCGGGCTCGAGAACTCGAATGCACCGAAGCGTGTGTAGCCCAGTTCAGCGCGGAGGCCGAAAGGGAGCATCGACACACCGAACTCCGCACCGCCGGCGACGGTGAATCCCGCGTTGCCGATATCATCGAGATCCCCCATCGGCAGCGCGGCGCCGGCCATGAGGACCAGTGTTACCGGGGAGGCTGCTGGCGACTGCGCTCGAACGGTCGATGGAAGAGCAACAGCTATCGACAGGAGTGAAATGGTGCCGAATATCCGGTTCATGAATTTCCTCGGGTGGGGTAGCGGCGGCGCGATGCCGCCGTCATGCGGCAATGCTGTACGATTGAGATTCGGTGACAATGGGCTGCATGACGCGCGCATACCGTCGGACATGTGGCGCCGTCTGTCAAGCCGAATGGCGTGAATGTGACTGCCGCCGACGTGCGATGCACGTCGGCGGCAGCTCACGACGGATCCCGGCGTAGACGATGGTCAACGTCGACGGATCCGGGCCGACTAGAACATGATGCCGAACGTCAGTGGGATGAAGGATACGTTCCCGAGACCGGTGAGAGCATCGTCGTGGAAAATGTTGTGGTACCGGATCTCAGCGAACGTTCCGAAGCCGCTGAGGTTGAACTTCGCGCCGATGCCGATGTTGATGCCGAAATCGTTCTCGCCATCGCTATCGCCCGCGTCCGACTTGAACTTGGTGCTGTAGTAGCCAACGCCGCCGATCAGATATGGAGACGTCACCATCATTCCCGGCATCGAGAAGACGCCGTTGGCCGTGAGGCCCAGGATCTGGAAGTCGATGTCTTCGATATCGTCGTCGATTCCCAGCGAGTTGTACATGCCATCGATGCGGACGCCGAATGGAACCATCGCTGGCATCGCACCGAGGGTCACCAAGCCGTGAAACCCGGTTTTCGCGCCATCGCCGAGATCCCCCACGGGGAATGTCGCGCCGGCTGCAACACCGAACGTCATGGGATTCTGCGCGTGGACGACCGCGGCGCTGGCAGAGAGCGCGAAGACGGCCGAGACGACGCCAAGAACAGTGCGCTTCATCGAGTATCTCCTTAGTCTGATGCAAGATCAAATGGGTGTGCCACGCGGTCCGCGGCGAAGGCTGCGGTATCGCGGCACGCGAGGCGGAGCAGGTGTGCTCCGCGCCGTAAAACGATCGGGAGTTCGTTTGGTCACATCACGAACACTCCCAAGCGTTTGTTTCCTGTAGAGTTGGCTGCGTCACTTCCCAGATTGGATGAGACGCGTCTACCCTGCTTTTTGGCGCGGGACTTATAGCATTTTCGATTCTGGACCGCCAGTATCAATTTCTCCATCACTGCTCGACTCCCGCACAGAACAATGGCGAGCTCGTGCTGCCCGGGGAAGGCAACAGCTTTCTGGAAGCCGGCCTACGACGCTGCTCCGGACTCGGCGTAGGCAACGCCCATCGGGTCGCCGCCACTTGGACACGCACCTGATGTTGGCAAAGGCTCCGATCGCGTTGTCCCTCTTTGCGGTCAACGATGGCAGGTCTACCTGTTGCGGACCTGCGCTGTGCCGTATTTATTCCGGTTGAGCCCGCAATTATTTCTTCCTTGGACGTGTCTTGCCGTGCGCATGTCTCGTTGAACCGATTGGGAACAAAGCATTTGGCTTCCATTTCAATGCGCCGGTGATGGCAATCCAACGACACCGTGGCGGCCGCGGAATCGGATCGGTCAATCAAATGGGGCATCACCGAACGCGATTTTAATGATTCCGTCTCTGCTGGTATCATTTGCGCGCCTATAGTACTGCCGTCGTCGCCAGCGCACTCGGGGTCGATCGCCGGTGGCTCGACACCCTGATCGCCACGCACCGACTCCCAGGGGTGCCGCCCCATCGACAGGGGAAGAGTCGGGCGATTCCACCGAGCGCCGTTCTCACGGTGGCGGTCGCCATGGAGCTGACCGAGCATCTCGGCATGCCCCTTCTCACTGCGCTCAATTTAGCGGCCGTCCTGCGGCACACCGGAGAGCACAGCCCTGCCGAGGGGCTCGTCATCCGCCTCGATGTCGCCGCCGTGGAAAGGCGGATCGCACTCAGCTTGAACGAGGCGGTCGAAGCGAACCCTCCCCCGCGTCGTGGGAGACCTCCACGCGGCAACCGCTGATACATCCACGGCAACGCCCGGGAAAAAAGAAACGGGGCGCCAGCATGGCGCCCCGTCCCACTGCGTGAAGTGCTGTGATGCTCAGCCAGCCTTCGTCACGTTCTCGGCGGCAGGACCTTTCTGACCCTGCACGATGTCGAACTCGACGGCATCGCCCTCGGCCAGCGACTTGAAGCCATTGCCCTGGATCGCGCTGAAGTGCACGAAGCAGTCCTTCTGGCCGTTGTCGGGGGTGATGAATCCAAATCCCTTCGCATCGTTGAACCACTTCACTTTGCCAGTCGTACGCATTCCTGCTCCTGGGTAGATATTTGTCGAGGGAGCGGAACGCGCCGTGCCCTGACAAAACGTTGTCGCGGGACCAATGTGATCCCCCGCGCTGGACCTGGAGCCTTGCCTCTATGGAGCGAGGCTGCTCACGCGCGGCAAATATAGAAGAGGCCCCGCGTTTCGAGCAATAGTTGCGAGGAGATGATGTGCGGGGCGTCAGCATGGTGTCCCTTGGCCGCCCGCGCGCCACGTTCGGTCTACGGGGCGGCCGGGGGGCGAGCCGGAACGATGGGTGGCGTGGGCTGCGGCACCGACGGTGACGGCACCTGCTGCGGTTGCTGCACGGGCGGTTGCTGCACCGGAGGAAGCTGTGGTGTCGTCGGCGCGACCTGCGGTGCATCGATCACGCGGGCGTTCGTCACGAAATAATCGGTCTCGCCGAAGCAGGACGTCGGGACGGCCTTGTGCTGCTCGTACGACAGCGACACGCGGTTCCCCATCTCTCGAGTGAGGTCCGCGGCGACACGATCGTCCCGCACCGAGAAATAGAAGATCTCCGGCATCGCCCCGGGAACGTTCACCAGCGTCAGCTCGCCCTCCCACGTCTTGCACAACCATCCCTTCTCGGAAAATTTCTGCAGATAGCCGGCGCGCTCGCCCCGTGAGTAGGTGTAGCTGAGCGTGATCCACGCCCAGAGCGACAGCAGCAGCGCGGGCACCACGAGTACCACGAGGAGCGTATTCCTGAGCCAGTGTCGACGGCGTCGAGGTGGCTCGCTGCCACGCATTGCCTCGACATCCTTCGTATCGTACCCGCGCTTGGGATACTCCTTGTCGTCTGCCATCGATCTCTCCTCTGAGAACGTCCACCCCACCCTCATCCGGAAAATGCATGGCGTGTAGACCACGGGGAAGGGAACTCGGACCGATCGCAGCGCATACGATGACAAGCGGCGATTAGCTTTCCATGGCCCTTCGAGGATTTGACCGGTGAAGTTCGGACAACGAAGAAAGACCGTCACGGCGATCATCGGTGGAGTTCCCGTCGGCTCGGGTACTCCGATCGTCGTGCAGTCGATGACGAACACCGATACCGCGGATGCGGCGGGCACGGCCGAGCAGGTCGCTGCCCTGGCGCGCGCGGGGTCGCAGCTCGTCCGCGTGACGGTCAACAACGAAGCGTCGGCTGCCGCGGTGCCGGAGATCAGCCGGCGGGTGGCCGACCTCGGCGTGAACGTTCCGCTGATCGGCGACTTCCATTACAATGGCCACCTGCTCCTCGCCAAGTATCCCGAGTGCGCGCGCACGCTCGCCAAGTACCGCATCAATCCGGGGAACGTCGGCGGCAAGCGGCGCGATGAGCACTTTCGCACCATCGTCCAGATCGCGATCGCCAACGGGAAACCGGTGCGCATCGGCGTGAACTGGGGCTCGCTCGACCAGGATCTGCTCACGACGATGATGGATGCGAACGCCGCCGCGCCGATCCCGGCGTCGGCGCACGACGTCTACATCGAGGCAATGCTGGAGAGCGCGCTACGGTCGGCTGCGCTGGCCGAGGAGACCGGGCTCGGTCATGATCGCATTCTCATCTCGGCCAAGGTCTCGCTGGTCCAGGACCTTGTGGAGGTCTACCGCAGGCTCGCCGCACGCTGCGACTATCCGCTGCACCTCGGGCTGACGGAGGCCGGCCTCGGCACCAAGGGTGTCGTCGCCAGCACGGCGGGGCTCGCCATCCTTCTCGGCGAGGGCATCGGGGACACCATTCGCGTCTCGCTGACACCGCGGCCCAATGGCGATCGGACGGAGGAAGTCGTCGTCGCGCAGCAGATCCTCCAGTCCCTCGGGCTGCGCAGCTTCACTCCGCAGGTCACCGCGTGCCCGGGGTGTGGGCGTACGACGTCGACCTTCTTCCAGCACATGGCGGAGGACATCCAGACCTACCTGCGCGAGCAGATGCCGGTATGGAAAGGCCGCTATCCCGGCGTCGAGGAGATGCGCGTCGCGGTCATGGGCTGCGTGGTGAACGGACCGGGGGAGTCGAAGCACGCGAACATCGGCATCTCGCTTCCGGGAACCTTCGAGGATCCCGTGGCGCCGGTGTACATCGATGGCGCGCTGGCGGTCACGTTGCGGGGCGATGCGATCGTCCCGGAATTCCTGCGGATTCTCGAGGACTACGTGGCGCGGACCTACTCTTCGGGACGCGTCGCCGCGGGGGTCTGACGGCGCGGCAGCCTATCGCCAGGTCGGCGGCTTCGGTGCTGCCGATGATGCGGCCGCCTGCTCGAGCTCGTCCGCGACGGTGCGCAGCTCGTCCATGATCGGCGCCGTGAAGCCCACCTCGGCCAGCCGATCATGGACCTGCCGGTACCATCCTGGCGTGGCGGGCCCGCTCCGAAACCGATCCCAGACGTTCTCGGGGAACTCGGTTCGCCGCAGATCGGCGAGGATCGAGCTGGCGTTGTGGATCTTGTCGGCCGCACAGACCCAGCGGGCACGCTCGCTCGCCGTGGCCAGCCGCGCGAGGTAGTCCGTCTTGCGCTCCTCGTAGGAGAACTCGCTGCCGTCGGGTCCGACGCGCACTTCGGTCACCGCGAGCACCGTCTCGAGGACCGCGTCGCCGAACTTGTCGCCGATCCGGCTGCGCAGCGCGTCCGCGGTGTAGCCGCCGCGGACGCAGTCCTCGATGACGTCGTGAAGAATCCCGGCGACAACGGTGTCTTCATCCTGACCGTAGCGCGTGAGGATGATGGCGACGTTCGCCGGATGCGTCAGATATGGCAGCCGCGTTCCCTTGCGCACCTGCTGATCGTGGTGCTTCGCGGCGAAGGCGAACGCGTGGTTGATGCGGTCGGAGTAGCCCTTGATCATCTCGCTCGGGCGGTACGACGGGAGGGAGTGCCTCACCGAAACATACTCTCGCGGACGCAGCGGCGCGTCACCTGAGGAAGCACGCACACCGGCGATCCTGCAGGCCATGGCGATGTTCCGCCAACGCTCAGAGCACCCGGGCCGTGATGGCCACGAATCGGAGATCGAGCAGGAGCAGCCCCGCACCCTGCACCACGACGCCAATCCCTGCGCCTACCATCCCGAGCCGGCGAGCCAGTCCCCAACCTGTCGCTGCGAGGGTGATACCGACCAGCACGAGCCCGAAGTCGAGCCCCACGCTCAGCCACAGGATGCGATCGAGGCGCGTGGCCGACGCGAGGTCACGCTCGGCCAGGCGCGCCATCCCCGTCGCCGCAATTGCCAGGCTCACGAGCCCCCACGCGCACGTCTGTATCGCGAAGTGCCTGAGCAGCGCCGAATCTGCGCGGCGAACCGTCAGGAGCACGTACAAGGCAGACCCGACGAGCATGCTCGTTCCGCCCCAGGCAAGGAGGCGCACCAGGTGCGCGCGCTCGAGAGCGAGCAGCGTGTCGGACCACATGCGGATGTCGTGGAGGGTGCGAAGGGAACGAAGAGCGGATGCTAGCGACCCGCTCGTCCCGCTGTAAGGGCGACATTCTCCGCCGCGGTGCTCTGTGCAGCGAGCAGTTCCCGTGACTGGATCAGCGGCACGTCTGCATGCCAGAGCACGAGACCTCGAATTCTCGCGCCGGCTCCACGAAGCACGTCGGTGGCGGCCCGCACTCCCGCGACGGTCGTCTCGCCGATCCGCGCGCAGTAAATGAGATCGGGCGCTGGCAGGATGCCGCCGTCTCCCTGCTGGATCTGTCGCGGCGCCACCACCAGCACGACGAGATCGTAGCGCCGTGCGATGCGGGCCAGGCTATGGCGGGCGGGCAGGGGATCGAATCCGCCGGGCGGCTCTCCGCAGACACCGCTCGGGATGACATCGAGCGCTCGCTCGCGCCCGATCGTCGCGGGGATCACCGCTTCACTCCAGTCCACGCGGCCGGCGAGCACATCCCCGAAGCCCGGTTCCGGGCGAACGCCGAGGATCGACGAGACCGCACAGGCCGAGAGCTCGGCGTCCACGAGAAGCGTGCTGCGCGCATCGTACGTCGCCGCTGCCGCGAGGTTCGCCGCGACGGTCGCCGCGACGGCCGGGTCATCACCCGTCACCGTCAGCAGCGAGAGCCGTGGGACCAAGCCGGCGATGTGCAGGTACAGCAGGCGATAGGCGTCCGACGTCGCATCGAGGAGGGGAGACATGTCTCGATCGGCGCGGCGCCGCGTGCGCTCGGGCTGCACCGTCTTCGGAAGCACCACCGCGAGGACACGAAGTCCTGTTGCCTCCTCCGCCTCCCCGGGGTCGGCGATGCGCGACCGGCGCATCTCGACGAGAAGCGCGACACCGAACCCCGCGACGCCCGCGAGGACGAGGGCTGCAGCCAGCAGCGTGAGCGGAGGAATCTCGACGTTGGCCGCGGCGCGTGCTGCCTCCACGCGGCGGTCGACATCGGCATTGTTCTGGCGCGTCTCCGCGAGGCGACGCGTCGAGGAATCGAGTGTCGTCACCGCCAGATCCCGTCGCACGACGATCGGCCCGGTGTCGACCACGGCGACGACCACGGGAGACGGCGGGGGCGGTGGACGAAGTTGGACGAGCTCCTGCCGTGCCGCGGTCTGGCGCGCTTCGGCGACCGCCTGAATGGCCCGGCCGATCGCCGTGGCGCGCGCCGTGAGCGCTACGAAGATCGGATCGACACCGCCGACTGCCCCGAACTGCTCCCGCTCCCGCTCGACGTCGGCAAGCGAGTCCAGGAGCGCCCGGATCTGCGGGTCGGCAGCCAACTCCCGCATTTCCCCGAGCGCGCGATACGACGCGGGAAGCGGAGCGTTCTCGACTCGCTCGATCATGCCGTTCAGCGCCGTCGCGGTCCTGCGCAGCGAATCACGGCGCGCGATGAGCTCCGCCGACAGCGTGTCAGCCGGGGCGGCGGGCGGCGGTCGCACGGAGCGCCGTCGTGCATCAGCCAGCGCATCCTCGGCCGCCGCCAGAGCGGCGCGGGCGCGTCCCTGGGCAACAATGAGGGCGCTCGTATCGGCTTTCTCGCTTGCCAGAGCCGCAATGCGCCGCGCGCTGTTGTCACCCCGCCGTGGGATGATGAGCAGCACGAGCAGGGTGAGGACAAATGCCACGCCGCCGGCGACTGCGATCAGCAGCGGACGTCGGAGGGCGTTCCGCGACCGGCGCGCGAACCAGGTGGCATCGTGCGCCGCTGGATCGGGGCTATGCTCCGCCGTCATTGCTGAGTTTCGCGCCGCGCGATCATGATCTGCCGACTATCGCGCCGCGAGGAGGGAAAAGCAAAACGGAAGCGCGTGTGCGCTTCCGTTTTGCGATCGTGACGGCCGTACGAGAAGTGGTGCTGCTTACTCGACGGTGATGACGCCGGTCATGCCGAGCGCGAGGTGTGGCTGGCAGTGATACGGGTACTTGCCAGCCTTGACGCCGGCGAGGGAGAACGTGTGGCTCTCGCCGACCGCATTCTGGTAGGGGCTTTCGAGCTCTACCGAGCCTGGGGGCATGTTGGCACGGATCTGCGCCTCGATGTCATCGGCGATCTGTGCGGGGTCGAAGCCGAAATTGTGGGGCTGGCCGGAAACCGTCGTGAAGCGGATGCCGTCGCCCTGCTTGACGGTGATGTTGGCTGGATCGAAGCGGTACGCGTTCCCGTCCAGGATCATCTTCACTTCGTGCGTGGTGCCGGTGATCGGCATGGCCGTTCCCGCTGCCGCGGTCGCCGGACCGGCTCCCGCCGCGCCCGTGCCGGTGCCTGCAGCGTTGACGCTGTCAACCGTTCCACCTTCGCCGCCGCCGCCACATGCGCCGAGGACGATTGCGCTCGCTACGAGCGCCAGTGCATTGAACCGCATTTGCTTGAAGCCTCCGAAAGTCATACGTACGACGAAAATTGAGATGACCCGAATAGGACGTGTCCCGTCCAGTTTCCCCGGGATTGTGAATTTATTCACAAGGCTGGGAAAACGCAAACTCATATGCGCACGGGCCATGCCGGGGAGCTTCTCGCGCGCCCGCGCTCCAAAGCCGGGGGACGACGGGCGCGGGATACCGGGGCGGGTCCACGACGTTCAGGTGACCGCATTGACGGAATGGAACGCTCCGGCTAGGTTGCGCCCCGTGACCATATCCACCCGGCAGCATCATTTCGCGCATCACCACGGCCCAACGGGTCGGGGCGATTCGCGCATGCCGGGGTGACTGCACAGGCAGTCCACTGAGCGCCGCAATCGCCACGGCCCGTCCTCATGGACGGGCCGTTGTCGTTTTCTGCCCCATCGCACTACGAGAACCCATGCTGAGAATCGCTCTTCCGAACAAGGGACGCCTTGCCGACGAGACCCGCGAGCTGTTTGCCGACGCGGGTCTCGAGGTCCGTTCGCGCGGCGACCGCGCGCTCACGGCATCCCTGGGAGGGGAGTTCGAGGGCATCTTCGTCCGCGCTCAGGACATCCCGGAGTTCGTCGCCGACGGGGCTGCCGACGCCGGTGTGACCGGCTGGGATCTGGTCGCCGAATCGGAGCGGGACCTCGAGACGCTGCTCGATCTCGAGTTCGGACGCTGTCGCATCGTGGTCGCCGCCCGCGACGACAGCGGCTGCGTTGACGTCGCCGACATCGTCGGCGCTCCGCGCGTCGCAACGGTGTTTCCGCGCCTCACCCGCCGCTTCTTCGCGGATGCCGGACGGACCGTGGAAATCGTTCCCGTATCGGGAGCAGCGGAGATCGCCCCGCATCTCGGCATTGCCGACATCATCGTCGACCTGACATCCACGGGCTCCACACTCAAGGTGAACGGACTGCGGGAGATCGCGACCGTGCTGGAGTCGAGCGCAAGGCTGATCGCCGCCAGCGGGGGTCCGACGTCGGCCAACGGAACCGGGGACGCCAAGCGGCACGCGCTCTCCGAGCTGGTGACGGCGCTGGCGTCGGTCATTCGCGCTCGCGGACAGCGTTACCTGATGGCCAACGTTCCCCGCGCGTCGCTCGACCGGGTGAAGGAAATCCTCCCTGGCATCAACGGACCGACGGTCATCGACATCCTGAACGGCGGAAGCCACGTCGCCGTGCACGCGGTGGTGGCGGCAGCGAGCATCTATCGAACGATCGCCGCACTCAAGGGAGTGGGAGGGACGGGAATACTCGTCACGCGCATCGAGAGGCTGATGCCGTGAGTGCGCAGCTCGTTCGCTTCATCGGCTCGCTCGCCGAACTTCGGCAACGCCCCACCCTCCTTCGCGAAGTCCTCGAGCGATCGTCACCGAGCGATCAGTCGGTCCGCAGCGCAACCGCGATGATCCTCGAGCGGGTTCGACGCGATGGCGATGAGGCGCTGAAGGCACTCGCCCGCGAGTTCGATGGCGTCGAGATCGAATCGCTCGAGGTGACACCCCGCGTTCGGCGCCGCGCGCTCGATGAGCTTGCGGCACCGCTTCGTGCATCCCTGGAGCGGGCGGCGACCAACATTCGCACGGCGCATCGAGCCTTCATTCCGGTGGCCGTCGAGATCGAAACCGAACCGGGCATCGTCGTCGGACGCCGACCCGATCCGCTCGACATCGTCGGTGTGTACGCGCCC
>JANOCW010000233.1:0-8333 GCA_031412375.1 Gemmatimonadaceae bacterium
GTGGACTGGGCCACGGTTCGTTGATGGCCTGCCGGCTGAGAATTCGTTCCGCTCGCATCAGGTTCCACTGGCAGGGCTGGCGAGCAACCCCGAGCACTTGCAGCAGCTCGATGACTGGTTGCGCAGCTACAAGCCAGAGGAACTCTTCGATGAAAGCGGACGGCTGCTGCCGGAGCTGGCGGCACTGGCCCCGCAGGGCGAACGCCGAATGGGTGCGAACCCGCATGCCAACGGGGGGCTGCTGCTCCGGGATCTGGAGCTGCCGGACTTTCGGGACTACGCCGTCAAAGTTTCCCAACCCGGGACGATCGTCGCGGAAGCCACTCGCGTGATGGGAGACTTCTTGCGCGACGTGATGAAGCGCAGCGACAGCAGCCGGCATTTTCGCGTGATGGGGCCGGACGAAACGGCCTCGAATCGTCTCAACGCCCTCTTCGAGGTGACGGACCGCGTCTTCACGGGAACCACGTTGCCAAGCGACGAGCATGTCTCGGCGGACGGTCGCGTGATGGAGGTCCTGAGCGAACACCTCTGCCAGGGCTGGCTCGAAGGCTATCTCCTGACCGGCCGCCACGGTTTCTTCAGCTGCTACGAGGCGTTCATCCACATCGTCGATTCGATGTTCAACCAGCATGCGAAGTGGCTGGACAGCGTCCGCCGCATTCCCTGGCGCCGGCCCATTGCGTCCCTCAACTACCTGCTGACATCCCACGTCTGGCGGCAGGATCACAACGGATTCAGCCATCAGGATCCCGGGTTCATCGACATCGTCATGAACAAGACTGCAGCCGTCGTGCGTGTGTATCTCCCGCCCGATGCCAATACGCTGCTCTCGGTGACCGATCATTGCCTGCGGAGCCGCAACTACGTGAATGTCATCGTGGCCGGCAAGCAGCCGGCGCTGCAATACCTCGACATGGATGCAGCGATCACGCATTGCGCTGCCGGCATCGGCAGTTGGGACTGGGCGAGCACCGATCACGGAGTGAAACCGGATGTGGTCATGGCCTGCGCCGGCGACGTCCCGACGTTGGAAACACTCGCCGCAGTGGATCTGCTCCGCCAGCACATACCGGCGCTGAAGGTTCGTGTCATCAATGTGGTTGACCTGATGACCCTCCAGCCCCCGCTCGAACATCCGCACGGCTTGTCCGACGAGGCCTTCGATGCACTGTTCACCACCGACAAGCCGATCATCTTCGCCTTCCATGGCTACCCGTGGCTGATTCATCGGCTGACGTACCGCCGGACGAATCACGGCAACCTTCACGTCCGCGGGTACAAGGAGAAGGGGACGACCACCACACCGTTCGACATGACGGTCCTCAACGATCTCGACCGCTTCCACCTCGTCATGGACGTGATTGATCGCGTACCGCAGTTGGGGTCAACGGTTGCGCACGTCAAGCAGGCGATGCGCGACAGGCTGCTCGAGCATGACCAGTACATCCGTAAATACGGGGATGACATGCCCCCGATTCGCGATTGGAAGTGGCCGTACTGAGCGGGCGGAATTGCGCGAGTTACTCGCGCGGGCGCGCGACGTCGGCCTGTCGTGTCAATGAGCAAACCTAGGGGGAGTGCTAAGACGATCATGAAGCAGACTACGGTCCGAATTGACGGAATGATGTCGATCTTCGACGATGCTGGCGTCGAAAAGCAGATCAAGCGCCGCGACGGTGTGGTGAGAGTGGACGCCAGCTTCCTGAGCGGCTCGGCGACCATCGTGTACGACGAGGCACGCGTGACGCCGGAGGACATCGACCGCTTCATCGCCGATTGCGGCTATCACTGTCGTGGCGAAGTCATGCCGGCGCATCTCTGCGAGCCGGGCAGGGTGGCTGGAGCAGCGACCAATGGCACGAGGGCGCATGCTGATCATGCCGGGCCGCAGCCTGCCACCCCATCCCCGGGGGCCCCGGTCGCGGAGACGATCAAGGCAAACGTTCCGCGGTCGTCGGTTGGAAAACCACTGGCTGAAAAACCAGCGGAGGCGAAACGGCCGGAGGGAAAGACAAAGCCTGTTACGTCCCCGCCCCCAACTGTCGCGAAGGCGGACGAGCACGCCGGTCACGCGATGGATGCCATGTCGCAGGACAAGGCGGCGATGGCTGCCGAGATGGGACACGGTGCGGGCGAGTCGATGGAGCAGGTCGTGCGGGGCATGCGGAACCGATTCGTCGTCACGCTCGTCCTGACCATCTTCGTCTTCCTTTATACCCCCATTGTCGCGAAAACCGGTCTCGTGATGCCCTTGCCGTTCGGCATGTCGATGGAGTTGATGGGGTTCATCCTCACCACCCCCATTGTTCTCTACGGCGGTTGGATCTTCTACGTCGGCGCATACCGCGCGTTGAGGAACGGCGTCGCCAACATGGCGGTGCTCGTGTCGCTCTCGGTGCTGGCGGGCTACCTGTTCAGCGTGGGCGCGACCTTCTTCTTCAAGGCCGAGGTGTTCTACGAAGCGGTCGCCGTGTTGCTCGGCTTCATCCTGCTCGGTCACTGGCTCGAGATGCGCGCGCGCGCTGGCGCGTCGAAAGCCGTGCAGGCGCTCCTGAGTCTCGCGCCGCCGAAAGCGACGGTGATTCGCAACGATCAGCCCGTCGAGGTACCGACGTCCGAAGTCGTGCTCGACGATATCGTGATGATTCGTCCGGGCGACAAGATCCCGGTTGACGGGACGGTGACGGATGGCGCGTCGAACGTGGACGAGTCCATGATCACGGGCGAAAGCATGCCGGTGTCCAAAGCGGTCGGCGATGAAGTGATTGGCGCAACGATCAACAAGACGGGCACGTTCCGCTTCAAGGCAACGAAGGTCGGGGCGGAAACGGCGCTCGCGCAGATCGTCAAGCTCGTGCAGAACGCGCAAAACTCCAAAGCCCCGTCGCAGCGACTCGCCGACACGGCCGCACAGGTGCTGACCATCTCCGCCGTCATCATCGGCGTGGCGACTTTCGCTGGCTGGTTCTGGTTCGCCGGTTCGACGCTCGTCTTCGCCATGCTGCTGGCGATCACGGTCGTCGTGATTGCCTGCCCCGACGCGCTGGGGCTCGCCACGCCGATGGCGATCATGGTGGCCAGCGGCAAGGGCGCGCAGAATGGCATCCTCTTCAAGGACGCGACCGCGCTCGAGGAGGCGGGCAGAATTCAGGCGATCATCTTCGACAAGACGGGTACGCTGACGATCGGGCAGCCGCAGGTCGTGGAAGTCGTCACCGATGGGAAACCCGATACCGTGAAGGAGTTGCTCCGGCTCGTGGCATCGCTCGAACAATCCAGCGAGCACCCGCTGGCGCAGGCGGTCATCGAGAAGGCAAAGGCAGAGGGGGTGACACTCAGTGCGCCGTCGAATTTCGAGGCCGTTCCGGGGCAAGGCGCGCGCGCGACGGTTGACGGGCGCACGGTGCTCGCAGGCAATCGCAAGCTGATGGACGAGAATAACGTCGCGCTTGCCGCGCTTGACCAGCAGGCGAAGGCGCTCGAGCAGAAGGGCAACACCGTCGTCTATGCCGCCGTGGATGGCTCTGCGGGCGGACTCATCGCCATCGCCGATGCGATTCGACCGAACGCGAAACGGGCGATCGAGCAACTGGCGGCGCTGGGCATCGAGGTCGCGATGCTGACAGGCGACAATCAGGGGACCGCCAACCTGGTTGGCACGGAACTCGGCATCAAGACGGTCTTTGCCGAAGTCCAGCCAGGACAGAAGGCGGAGAAGGTCAAGGAGATGCAGGCGCGCGGGCTGCGCGTCGGGATGGTCGGCGACGGCATCAACGACGCGCCGGCTCTGGCGCAAGCCGATGTCGGCATCGCCATCGGCGCGGGGACGGACGTGGCGATGGAAACAGCCGATGTCGTGCTCATCAAAAGCGACCCGTTCGATGTCATTGGGACGATCATCCTGAGCCGCGCCACGCGGCGCAAGATGCGCCAGAACCTGTGGTGGGCCGCCGGATACAACGTCATTGCCTTCCCGCTCGCCGCTGGTTTGCTCTACCCGTCGATCGGGTTGCTGTTGAGCCCGGAAATCGCCGCTTTCTCGATGTCCGGCTCGACACTCGTCGTCGTCGCCAACGCGCTGTTGTTGAAGCGCGTCAAGATGCGCAACTTCGCAGCGGCGTGATCCCCTGGCGAGGGAATGCCATCACACCGAGAGGAGAGGCCCGATGAGAACACTCATGTTCGTTGGGCCGGGGATTCCGCCGACACAGCATCATTGGATCGCCCGACAGCATGTATCTGCGCCGTGGCGCTACACTCAATGCGAAACTCGGTTGGTCCCGACAACCGATATGGGGTCTCCATGATTCCGCAATTCGACATGAAGAAGGTCACAACGCCCCTCCTGCTGCACATGCTGGGGCACGAGGTGCGATTCCCACGATTGTTTCTTCTGCGCTGCAAACTGACACTCGGTCGATTCAAGCGGACGATCGACGGGCGATTTCCTCGCGAGCTGGTTGAGCTCGCCGCGTTGCCAGCCTGGGTCTATTTGAACCTCAGGAAGAAAATCGGCCAACACAGGGCGTTCGAGATTATGCGCGTCGCGCTGTTGACCGGCGGCACGGCCACGCAGAACCTGCAGTTTGATACGGTTCACAAGGAGCGAAACTTTCAGAACTTCTCGGAATTGGAGATCGAGAACAACCGCACTGGCCTGATTCGCTGGAACACAATGGAAGTCGTTGAGCGCTCGGCGCGGCGCTTCGAAATCAAGATCACGCGCTGCATGTTCCATGAATTTGCAGTCTCGGTCGGCCTCCCGGAGATGACGCCAATCGTCTGCCAGATCGATAACGCGATGTTCAATTCCTACTTGCCGGACGAAATGACGTTTGATCGTGGTCTCCTCGGGGGACGGATCGCGGATGGCAAGCGCGAATGCAACTTTGTCTGGGAGTTGCGCCCTGCCACATCTCTCAACGGGTGAATGCGATGAAGCTCTCGAAACTGTTCCACGTGCTCAGCGTGCTCCTCGGACTCACCGGCATAGTCATGTGGACCGTGGCGATTCTCGCCTGGCCCGCCGGAGTAATCAGGTTCGGAGTGACGAGGGACGAGATGCTCCTGTGCGCCATCATTTCGCTCCTCACCGCGATCTGGCTGGTGATCGGTTCAATGCATCACATCACGCTCGAGAAGACAGGAGAGATCGTCTGAGCGACCGTTCGAACCTGGCGCGAAGCGCGGCCACACTGTTGGGCGCGCCTGAAGGAGCCGGGCATGGTCGGTGATCGCTACCCACTCCATCACCGCAGCGAGGTCGATGTCGACGCCGACGCGCGCAGCCTCTTTTCGCATCTGGACGACCACCGTCGGCTGGCCGGACACATGGAGAAGCCCTCGTTGATGATGGCCGGCGCCACCATGCGAGTCGAGACGGATGCGCAGCAGGGACAGGCTGTCGGCTCGCTCATCCGCGTCACCGGACGCGTGCTCGGCGTGAATCTGATGGTCGAGGAAGTCGTCACCGAACGAGTTCCTCCATTGCGCAAGACCTGGGAGACCCGCGGCGAGCCGCGACTGCTGGTGATCGGCGCTTATCGCATGGGCTTCACCATCTCCCCAGAGGGGGATCGCTCGCGCCTGGTGGTATTCATCGACTACCAGCTTCCGCCACGTGGCTTCTCCCATTGGCTTGCGCTGCTCTTTGGTCGGGCCTACGCAGCGTGGTGCACTCGACGCATGGCCACCGATGCGGTGGCGGCGATTGCTGGCCAGGGCTGAGTAGTACATCGGCGCCGGCGCCGAGACCCATCGGGCGGGTAGCGCCGCCTGACACGGTCGTAACACGTCAGGCATCCCGACAAGGTCAGTGGGCAATATGCCAAGTCTACTTGTCTATACGCCAAGCATGCCATATATTCTTCTCGGTCGGCGAACCCTGAGCCTCATGAGCATGCGCCTCGAAAACCGCCTGAAGGTCGCACGCGCCGAACGCGAACTCTCTCAGGAGGAGCTCGCACGGCTCGCCGGTGTGACGCGACAGACGATCAGTTCGATCGAGACGGGACAGTATGGGCCTTCCGCGCTGCTCGCCTTCGTGCTGGCGAAGCGCCTCGGGAAACGCGTCGATGAACTGTTCACCCTTACCGGAGATCCACCATGAGCACCATGACCGTCGTGCGCGACGAGCGCACCGTCGCAGCGGAAAATGCAGGCTACCGCTGGGGGTTCCTCGTGCTGTCGTTCGGGCTGCTGCTGGCCACCGCCTGGCGAAGTTTCGTGCGTGGCGACACGTCATGGGATCTGCTCGCCCTCGTGATCCTCGGCGGCGCCGTGACGACGGCGTATCAGGCGAGCCAGCACGTGTTGTCGCGGCGCTGGATGATGTTCTCGGTCGCCGCAATGGTGGGCGCGGCATTGCTCGCCATCATCTCGGTCATGACACGGTAGATCACTGCGCGGGCGGCGAGACGACCACTCGCTCGCCGCTCCTCAGCTCGTAGCGACCCACGGCCTCACGGCGTCATCCGGCCAGCAGGACCCGCGCATCGACCGCGACGGCACGGTCAGGGAACGCGAGCAACGGATTCACATCCAGCTCGGCGATCTCGGGAAAGTCCACGGCGAGCTGCGAGATCCGTCGCAGCACCGCGACGAGCGCGTCGAGGTCGACGGCCGGCTGTCCTCGCATCGCACCAAGCATCGACGCGCCCCGAATTCCTGTGATCATGTCGCGCGCGTCAGCATCGCCGATCGGCGCGATGCGGAAGGTGACGTCGCGCAGGGCCTCGACGTAGATCCCGCCGAGCCCGAACATGACGAGCGGCCCGAAGAGGCGATCGCGCGTCATCCCGGCGATGAGCTCGCGCCCGCCGCGCACCATGTGCTGCACGAGCACGCCGCTGATCTCGGCGGCGGGGGATGTGCGCCGGACGGTCTCGATGATGCGCTGGTATGCGCCTTCCGCTGCCGCTGCGTCATCCAGCCCGGTGATGATCCCGCCGACGTCGCTCTTATGTACGATCTCCGGCGACACGATCTTGAGGACCACCGGAAAGCCGAGCTCCGTACCGATACGGCCGGCATCGGCGGCACTCGTCGCGAGGCGCGCCGCCGCGGTCGAGATCCCATACGCCTCGAACAACTCGAGGGCTTCCAGCTCGTCCAGCTTCGACCGTGACGTGGCTCGCGCGGTGTCGATGATCGTTCGCGCCCGGCCGCGATCGACCGCCAGGGGCGCCCACGACGACACCGGGCGATCCAGCCACTCCCGGTAATGATTCAGCGCCGCCAGCGCGCGAGCGGCCGACTCCGGGAAGATGTAAGCCGGGATGCCCGCCGCATTCAGCTCCGCTCGCCCCTCGGGGAGCCCGTCGCGTCCCATGAGCACTGCGAGCACTGGTTTCCGGGGATGCGCCTTCGCCGCCGCGACGATGGCCTCCGCGACATCCTCCTGGCTGATCCCGAGCGGCGGAACGAAGATCGCCACCGCCGCGTCGATTCCGGGGTCGTCGAGCACCGCGCCGAGCGCGGAGCGATACGACGTCGGCGTTGCCGCGGCAATCATGTCGAGCGGATTGCGAAGCGATGCCTCGCCGGAGAGCAGCGGCGCGAGCCGCTCGACAGTCGATCGATCGAGCTCCGGAATCTCGATCCCGTGCGCCTCCAGTGCATCGGCGGCGAGAATCCCCGGCCCGCCGGAATTCGTGATCACCCCGGTCCGCCGCGAGCGTGGCAGCGGTTGCACGCCGAACGCCATCGCCATGTCGAACAACTCCTCCATCGACCGCGCCCGGAGGACGCCCGCCTGGGAGAGCAGCGCATCGACCGTCGCGTCGCTCGCGGCGAGCGCGCCGGTGTGCGACGCCGCCGCGCGCGCGCCGGCCGTGGATCGCCCGGACTTGAGGGCGATGATCGGTTTTCGCTTCGTGATCCGCGACGCGATCTCCAGGAACTTGCGCGGGTTGCCGAAGTTCTCGACGTACATGAGGATCGTCGAGACGGCGGAATCGTTCTCCCACTGAAGCAGGAGATCGTTGCCGCTGACGTCCGGTTTGTTCCCCACCGACACGAACTGCGCAATCCCGATCCCATACTCTGCCGCGTAGTCGAGCACGCTCAACCCGAGCGCGCCCGATTGCGAAACGAACGCCGCCGCGCCGAACGGCGGCATCGTCGGCGCAAAGGTCGCGTTCATTCCGCACGCCGGATCGGCGTTGATCACCCCCATGCAGTTCGGCCCCACCATCCGCATCTGATAGCGCCGGACAATCTCCATCAACGCGCGCTCGCGCTCCACGCCCTCGCCCCCGCTTTCCCGGAATCCCGCCGAGATCACGACGAGCCCGCGCACGCCTGCCGTTCCACACTCCTCGACTACGTCG
>JANOCW010000234.1:0-2620 GCA_031412375.1 Gemmatimonadaceae bacterium
AGCGTACGCGCCGACGGACAAGTACAAGTTTCTCGGCATGTACGGCACGTCACCGGACATGAGCGGCGGCTTCGGCACGGAGGGCGTGCGCGCGTTCGAGGAGTTCCTCGAGGGCGGCGGCACCCTGATCGCCGCGCACAACGCGATCCGCTTCCCGATCGAGTTCGGCTTCGCGCGCACCGCGGACCTCGACCAGATCACGGGCCTCAACGCGCAGCGCCCGCTCGTGCAGGCGACGATCACGCGGCCGGACCATCCCGTGTTCTATGGGTATGGCAAGACGACCATACCGATCAAGTACGTCTCCGGCCCAGTGCTCCGCGTCGGCATCGCCGACTCGGCGAATGTCCTCGGGCGATACGTGGGCGGTGATTCGGCGATCCTGAGCGGCCTCATGGTTGGTGCGGACCTGATCAAGGATCGGCCGTTCGCGGTGGACATTCCGAATGCGCACAATGGGAAAGGGCGCGTGATCCTGTTCGCGAACAATCCCATCTATCGCTGGCAGAACCATGGCGAATTCAACATGGTGTTCAACTCGATCGTGAACTGGAACGACGTGCCACCGAGAAAGTGAGGTGAGGCGAATGAGAACCGGCGAGATTCAGCATTGGCGAGGGGGTCGCGGTCGGACCGCCCTCGCCCCTGTGTTTCAGGGTTGGTTGCGGGCGGCGCTTGCAGCCGAAACGGCCGGGTACGGAATCGGGCTCGCATTCGGATGCATCGTGACGCTGTTGCTCGCCGGATGCTCCGGTGCGACGAGTGGATCGCGTGCGGCTGGTGTCTCCAGCGCGTCAGGGGCGGCGCTTCCGCCTGGTGTCCAGGCGATCTCGTTCCGCGGCGACACGCTCCGCGAGTTCCCGCTCGCACCGGCGACGCGTGCTCGATATGAGCAGCAGCTCGCCGAGGCGCATGCGGCGTATGTGAGGACGCCGACGAATGTCGATTCGATCATCTGGCTCGGGCGGCGGCTCGCGTATCTCGGGCGCATTCGTGAGTCGATCGACATCTACACCAAGGGGATCGCCATGTATCCGGACAACCCGTGGCTGTACCGGCATCGCGGGCACCGGTACGTCACCGTGCGCGAGCTCGATCGGGCCATCGCCGACTTCGAGCGCGCGACGCGGCTCGTTGCGGGGAAGCCGGATGAGATCGAGCCGGATGGGCAGCCGAATGCGCGGAACATGCCGATCGGGACGCTGCACTCGAACATCGACTATCACCTTGGGCTCGCGTACTACCTGAAGCATGACTTCGCGCGGGCGATCCCCGTGTATCGCCGCCGCATGCTCGGGGAGGCGCAGAACTACGACCAGATCGTCTCGACGGGGCACTGGCTGTACATGAGCCTGAGGAGGCTCGGACGTGAGGACGAGGCGAAGGAGAGCCTGGTTGCGATCTCCCGCGACATGCCGGTGATCGAGAATCAGGTTTATCACCGGCTGTTGCTGCTTTACAAGGGCGAGCTGCCGGTGGATTCGGTGTTGGCGTTGACGCCTTCGGGGGAGATGTCGGTCACGGATGCGACGGCGGCGTACGGTGTGGGGAACTGGCATCTGTACAACGGACGGCGCGCGGAGGCGGAGGCGATCTTCCGGCGCATTCTGGCGGGTGGGCAGTGGGGGGCGTTCGGGTATATCGCGGCGGAGAAGGAGATGGCGGGCATCCGGTAGCGGCAGCGAAGGATCGGTGATGCAGCTCGCGGGGGAGAGACCAATCTGTTCTCGTGGATATTTCCTTGGGACTGCCTGCTCCACTCTCGCAGCCGAAAACGAAACTGCTGCGCTCTGTGCGTGCGAACATGCGCCTGCGGCATTTCAGTCCGCGCACGGAGTCCGCCTACATCGACTGGATCCGCCGATACGTCCGGTATCACGGCACGGTTCACCCTGCCGAGCTGGGCCCCTCACACGTCCACGCCTTTCTGGGGTATCTGGCGGCTGTTCGGGAGGTTGCCGCCTCGACTCAGGGACAGGCCCGAGCGGCGCTCCTCTTTCTCTATCGTGATGTGCTCGGCCGGCCGATCGAGGAGCTCGGCGAGGTTCCGCGTGCGCGGGGCGCTATCCGGATTCCGGTGGTCCTCACTGTTTCCGAGGTCGGCGCGGTACTGCAGCGACTGTCCGGGGTGTATCGGTTGATCGGCATCCTGCTCTATGGCGGCGGGATGCGGCTGCTGGAGGGTCTCACGCCGAGGATCAAGGATGTCGACCTCGAGCGCCGTGAGCTGCGGATCCGACGTGGCAAGGGCGCAAAGGACCGTGTGACCGTGATCCCCGATGCAGCCGTCGGCGCCCTGACTCGGCACATCGAGGGAGTACGCGCGCTGCATGACCGCGACCTCGCCGCGGGCGGCGGCACCGTCGCGCTTCCCTACGCACTGGGTCGGAAGTATCCCAATGCCGGGCGGAGCTGGGCGTGGCAGTGGCTCTTCCCCGCTCGACGGCGCTACCGTGACCGGGAGTCTGGCGAGCTCCGTCGTCATCACCTTGATCCGTCTGCGATGCAGCGGGCGATGAGTGAGGCTGTTCGTGCGAGCGGGATCGGCAAGCGCGCGAGCTGCCACACCCTCCGCCATTCCTTCGCGACCCACCTTCTGGAGTCGGGCCAGGACATTCGG
>JANOCW010000235.1:0-11900 GCA_031412375.1 Gemmatimonadaceae bacterium
AGGATGCGGGTGATCATTGTGTGATGGGGCTCGCCGAGGTCCCCTGACTCGAGCATGAACTGCGACGCCATGGTCACGGTCCCCAGCGGCGTTCGCAGATCGTGGCCGAGGATCGCGACAAACATCTCCCGCGAGCGGTCAATGTCCGTGGTGTAGCGCGTGATCGACTCGGCCAGTGACTGATCGATCGCCTCATTGAAGCGCATCAGGTCCTCGAGGTCGTCACCGGTGAGCGTGCCGTTCGCCTCCGTCCACAGGCGGATGACGCTTGCGCGCAGGGCGCGGTACTCCGATACCATCTCTCCGACCGTGAACCCGCTCTCCGCGCGACCCGAGCCGTGCACCTCCGCGGCCGTATCGCCCTCGCCACCGCCATCGCTGCCGCTTTCGGCGTTCCCCTTGGACTTTTCGACCTGTTCGGACTTGGTCTGCGGAGTCCGGAGGTCGACCACGATGTGCTGGAGCATCTCGAGGGCGTGATCCCGCAGCGCGACGAGGTCCATCGTTCCACCGGCCGGGCCGGACGACTCGGCGAACTTCACCCATTCGGCGATGATGGGCTCGCAATTCTTTTCGATGAAATCGGCCAGTCGCACGCTGTCTCCCATGATGTTGTCCGGCCCAGGCCACACGTGCCCGGGGCGAATGGTGGTGACTGCGGTCACCCGCATGCGCTTATTGTAACGCATGGCGTCAATCCACCGGCTCGCCGAGCGCAGGAGATCCACGCTGGCCTTCGACGTGCGCTGAGACTACCCACCCCGCCGCGCGTCTGGTGGAGGAAACCAAGCTCCCCGCGCCCCCTCGAAATGCCCGACGAAGCATTCCTCACCTTCTGGCGATCCCACTATGGCGATTGCCCCCCTGTGGGCTTCCTCCTCCGCGAGAGCTTTCCGACGCGCTGGTTCCGCATCCACAGCCTCCCGGAGGCGAAGCGCTATGCGGAGACGGCACGCGAGCTGGTGACCGTGCTCACCCGCCAGAACACGATCGCCTCCGACCTGCTGGGCGCGGACTCGCCGGCAGTGCTCGTCGCGAGCCCGAGCCATACTCCCGTTCTCGTGCGACCGGCGCGGGGAGAGCGACAGTTCAGCCGGCTCCCACTCGAGCCCCTGATGATCCTGACCGAGAGCGACGTCGACGCGAAGACCCCATGGTCGATCCCGCTGTCATCCGTCCGCATCCACTGGCAGGCGGGTGCGCTCGATGACGTGCTCGCCGATGTCGCGAACGACCTCCTCAAGCCGTTCGCCGTCGTGTCCTCGACGACCGCGAGAGTGTTCGCACCATATGACGGCGGCGCCGACCTCATCCTCGCCTCGGAGGCCGAGCGTGATGAGTTCCGGATGAAGTACGAGGCCTGGCTCTCGCCGCATCCCTCCGGTCTCTGACGGTTCGCACTGCCCATCTTCTCCCGCGCCGCACCACTGCCCATATATAGCGGGACCGACACACACCCTCGTGAACGACGTCGTCAGCGCTCGCCGGAGGCTGGTGCCCATGGCCGCTCGAGAACCTCACGGAGATTCCGCCGCCCGGTCGAACGACCTTGCGAGCGCCCTCGTCAATGCACTGCATTCGACGGAGCCGGCAAGCGCGTGGAACACGCTGCGCGACCATGTGTGCGACCGTGTGCGCATCATGCGGCGGGCGGGTGAGTCGAAGGTGACGGTAATCGACACGCTCACCGGCATCGCGCGCCAGGCGCTCACGCATGAGGCCCAGGGCCGGGAGCTCCGACGCATCGCCGAGGATCTCATTATCGAGGTCTCGCTCTGGTGCATCGACGAGTACGACCGCCCGTCCGACCCCCCATTCCACGGGTCCGGCTAACCGTAAGGGCATCGTGGTTTTCGTCACAAATCGACGTGATTCGCGACTTGTCCGATGACTTCGGACAGTCCTTCCATCGTCGAATGCGCAGGGAGGGCGTCAACGAAAAAAGCGGTCAAAATGCCACGGTGGAAACGCGTGACGAAGTGCGTGCCACGTCGTTTTTCAGGGGTAGGGCTCCACGCCGTCCACCCTCGATCACCGATGCATATGCGAATGAATCTGCGCACCCTCCCGTACGTCGCGACGCTCCTCGCTCTTCCCCTGTTCAGCGCCAGCTCGCAGTCCTCCGAGCTCGCTGCGCAGCGCGTTCGGGCAGCTGCGACGCCGGCGATCGACAGCACCGCCGACCAGACGGCCGCATGGTTCACGAACGAGTTCGCGCGGCTTGCCTGGGCGACCACCACGGACAAGCTCGAGAACGGCGTCGCGATCCGGACCTTTCACCGCATCCGCGCGGTGAAGCTCGAAGGGTGCACGCTCACCTTCGCGGCCAGCGTCGACACCGATTCGGCCAACGTGCGCGGCTACCGCTTCTCGACGTACAAGATCCCGCTCAAGTCCGTCAATCTCGCGAGCGTTGCCATCAGCCGGGCGACGCAGGATGAGAACGGACGCGTCCGCACCGAGCTGGCGAACAACATTCACGTTGCAGCCTCGCGCGGCAGTGCGTTCACGTACACAGAGCCCGATTACGCTTCGGCGAACTTCGTCTCCCCCGGTGTCATCACCTCCGAGATCCGCTCGACCTTCATCCCGGTCAGCGATGATGCCGAGGCGGTGCGGGTGGCGAAAGCCGTGAGACAGGCCGCCAAGCTCTGCGGAGCCACGGCCTCCCGGTAGGGACTCCGCAGGACCTGGTCGAAGGAACGCGCCCCCCATGGGGGCGCGTTTCTGCATCATGGACCCGGAACCGCGCTGCACACCGTGACGACGCACGAATAGCTTTCCGCCGTGGTCCCTCCTGAACCCGACTTCGGCTCGCAGTCCTCGCCGGTCCCTGACCCGGCGAGACTGTATCGCGTTCTCGCTGAAACGGCGCCGGACGCGATCATCACGATCGATGAGTCGAGCACGATCCTCAGTGTCAATCCGGCTGCTGAGGAGATCTTCGGCTATCCGGCGGCGCATCTCATCGGGCAACCGCTGCACATGCTGATGCCGGAGCGGATGCGGGCCGCTCACACGGCGGGGATGGCGCGCTATCTCGCAACCGGGCAGCGGCATGTTCCCTGGCGCAGCCTTCGGCTCCCGGTCGTGCGACGGGACGGTGTCGAGTTCCCCGTCGACATCTCGTTCGGTGAGTTCGAGGCGAACGGCCGGCGTCTGTTCTCCGGGTTCCTCCGCGACGTCACCGCGCGCGTTGCGGCCGAGCAGGCGCTCGAGGAGGCGCGCGCGGCAGCGGAGGCACGCGGCACCGAGCTCGAGGCCCTGAACGCGCGCCTCCGCGAGCAGTCGCAGGAGCTCGAGCACCAGGTGGAGGAAGCCCAGGTCCTCAGCGAAGAGCTCGAGGAGACGAACGCTGATCTCATCGCGACGACGACACGCGCCCAGATCGCCCGCCAGCTCGCCGAGGAATCGGAGGCACGGTCGCAGCAGCTTCAGGCGATCACCGCGGCGCTCTCGGCGACCCTCTCGCCGCTCGGAGTGGCGACCGTCATCGTCGAGCACGGAATCGCGGCGCTGGGTGCACACGCGGGCGCGGTGGCGATGCTGGATGGGTCGGGCGAGCATCTGTCACTCCTTCGTGGCGTGGGCTATCCGTCGGATGCGATCGATCGCTTTCGCCACATCCCGCTCGACGCCGCATTCCCGCTTGCCGAAGCTGTCCGCTCCGGCACGCCGATCATCCTGGCAAGCGCTGACGAACGCGCGCAGCGTTATCCGGACCTCGTCGATCTTCGGCGCGCGAACGGCGCGGGTGCGATGGCGGCCCTCCCGCTCATCGTCGACGGCCGGACGGTCGGCGTGCTGGGCATGAACTTCCCCGGCGGCGTCGCGCTCGACGACGACGCGAAGGATTTCCTCTTCGCGCTGGCCCAGCAGTGCGCCCTCGCCCTCGACCGGGCTCGCCTGTATGACGCCGAGCGCGCCGCGCGCGAGGAGGCGGACGCTGCCAACCAGGCGAAGAGCGAGTTCCTCGCCGTCATGTCCCACGAGCTGCGAACTCCCCTCAACGCGATCGCCGGCTACGCGGAACTGATGCTGATCGGCGTCCCCGATCCCGTGTCGGCGGCGCAGCGCGAGTACCTCGACCGGATCCAGCACGCGCAGCGACACCTGCTCGCGCTGATCAACAGCGTGCTCAACTTCGCGAAGATCGAGGCGGGCCACGTCGAGCTCGCGGTCGCGCCGGTCAGTGTGGCCGAGCTCGTGCGAACCGTCGAGTTGCTCCTCGTACCACAGATCGAGGCGAAGGAGCACACGCTCCGGATCGGGGAGATCGACGCAGCGCTCTCCGTGCAGGCCGACGCCGAGAAGGCCGCACAGATTCTGGTCAATCTCCTTGCGAACGCTGTGAAGTTCACCCCTCCGGGAGGTCGCATCTCGATCGACGCCGATCAGGTCGGGAGTACCGTTGCCATCCGCGTTCGCGACAGTGGAATCGGCATTCCGCCGGACAGGCTTTCATCGATCTTCGATCCGTTCGTCCAGATCGACAAGCGGCTCACGCGAACCACTGAAGGTGTCGGTCTCGGCCTCGCCATCAGCCGCGACCTCGCCACGGCGATGGGCGGCGACGTCTCGGTGCAGAGCGTGGCCGGCGAAGGGTCCGTGTTCACCCTTACCCTGCCCGCCGGTGGCGCCGCCGGAGTGTCGCTCGCTACGTAGGGATACGTATGGTGGCGAGCACGCCCCGGGGAGATCGTAAGCGCATGATTGGAACGTCCCCATTGGGGGGCGACGCGTGCGCAACCTGGAGGGATGCAATGACGACATTTCCCTGGCTCGAGCGGTATGACGCCGACGTTCCCACGACGCTCGAGCCGTACCCCGATCGCAGCCTGTGCGATTACCTCACGGAAACCGCAAACGAGCACGGCGAGCGGACCGCGCTGCTGTTCAACGGCGGGAAGGTGAGCTACGGCCAGCTCGAACAGCTGAGCAACGCGTTCGCCGCTGCGTTGGCAGACATCGGCGTCCGGCCGGGTGACCGCGTCGCGCTGTGCCTTCCAAACTGTCCCCAGTTCATGATCGCGGAGTTCGGGGCGTGGAAAGCGGGTGCGATCGCAGCGCCGTTCAATCCGGGATACAGTGATCGCGAGATGGAGGACGCACTGAACGCGACGGGTGCCGAGACCGTCGTCGTGCTGAACCGGTTCTATGAGCGCCTCAAGGCGTTGCAGCCGCGCACGTCGGTGAAGCGGCTCATCCCGACGAACATCAAGGAGTATCTCCCGGCGACGCTGCGGCTCGCCTACACGTTCCTCAAGGAAAAGGACGAAGGCGAGCGGATCACCGTTCGCGAGGGCGACGTGACGCTCGGTGACCTGCTCGACCGTCACCGCGATGCCGCGCACCCTGCCAGGCGCGTTTCCCCTGCGGATGCCGCGATCATCCTCATGAGTGGCGGCACGACCGGCGCGCCGAAGGGCGTGGTCGGTACGCATCGCGGGATGGTGGTGGCCGGCCTGCAGCTCCGCGCATGGCTCAAGTCGGCGATGCAGGAGTGGACCGATGTCATGATGCTGCCGCTCCCGCTGTTCCACGTGTTCGCGAACGCCGGCGTCCAGAGCCTCGCGTTGATCAACCATCATCCGATCTCCCTCATCGCGAATCCGCGCGAGCTTCGCGACATCCTGAAGGAGATCGCGAGTGTGCGTCCGGCATTCCTCGTCGCAGTCCCCACGCTGCTCAACGGGCTCCTCAATCATCCGCTCACTCGGAAGGGCAAGGCGGATTTCAGCTCGATCAAGCTCTGTTTCTGCGGTGCGGCCGCGCTCATGGCGGAAACGAAGAAGCGGTTCGAGGAGATGACGGGCGGCGTGATCGTCGAGGGCTATTCGCTCACTGAGGCGCAGATGGCGGTGCTCGCCAACCCCGTCAACGGCGCGAAGAAGGTCGGCTCCGTCGGAATGCCGCTTCCGGACGTCGAAGTCCGGATCCTCGACTCCGACGACGGACGCACGCGGCTGGACCAGGGCATCGTCGGGGAGATCGTCCTGCGCGCTCCGCAACTGATGCTGGGCTACTGGCAGCGCCCGGAGGATACGGCGGAGATGCTGCGCACGAACGAGCAGGGGGAGCGACTGCTCTATACGGGCGATCTCGGCTACCTCGATCCGGATGGCTATGTCTTCATCGTCGATCGGAAGAAGGATCTCATCAAGACGAGCGGCTACCAGGTGTGGCCGCGCGAGATCGAGGAAGTCATCTCGACGCATCCGTCGGTCGCCGAAGTTGCCGTGGCCGGCGTGCCCGATGCGATGAAAGGGGAAGTGGCGAAGGCCTGGATCGTTGCGCGCCCCGGTTGCACCGTGGTCGCTGCCGAGTTGAAAGCCTACTGCCGCGAGCGCCTCGCGCCCTACAAGGTGCCCGCGGGATACGAGATCGTGCCCGACCTGCCGAAGTCGCAGATCGGGAAAGTGCTGAGGCGGACGCTCCGACAGCGCGAGATCGAGCGACAGGCAGCCGACGTGCACGCACACTCCCCTTGAAACGGGCTGGCGGTGCGCGTCGTTCACCGTGGTGCGATGCGTGCATTGCGGCGGGCCGCGCGGCGGCTCGCAACGCCCCGCTCGCCGTAACCAACCGTACAGGAGCTTCAGTTTGACAGAGCAGCGCAACATCACCGCGGGCGAACCGAGCCACGAGGCGCGGTCCGCCGCGCACGACGACATCATCTACCCGCCGTCGATTCCATTCGTCCTCGTCCATGCCGCGTGTTTCGGCGCGATCTGGTCGGGAGTGACGACGATGGCCCTCATTCTCTGCGCGACGCTGTACGTCGTGCGCATGTTCGGCGTCACTGCAGGCTATCATCGCTACTTCTCCCACCGCACCTATAAGACGAGCCGCGTCACCCAGTTTCTGCTCGCCTTCCTGGCGCAGAGCTCGGCCCAGCGCGGGATACTGTGGTGGGCCGCGAAGCATCGGCATCATCACAAGCATTCCGACACCGCGAACGACGTCCACTCACCGCGGCAGTCGGGGTTCTGGTACGCGCACGTCGGGTGGATCTTCACGCCGCAGCACGGCGAGACGGATCTCGAGGCGGTATCCGACCTGACGAAGTACCCGGAGCTGATGTGGCTGGATCGCCATCCGTATTTGCCCGCGACGATCCTTGGTGCAGCCTGCTGGCTCGCGGCCGGGTGGTCCGGCCTCGTGGTCGGTTTCGTCTGGAGCACGGTCCTGCTGTACCACGGCACGTTCTTCATCAATTCCCTGGCGCACGTGCACGGCACCCAGCGGTATGTCACCGGCGATGACTCCCGCAACAACTGGTGGCTCGCGGTAATCACGCTCGGGGAGGGGTGGCACAACAACCATCACACCTACCAGCGCTCCACCCGACAGGGTTTTCGCTGGTACGAATTCGATCCGACGTTCTACGTGCTGAAGGCGCTGTCCTGGGTTCGCGTGGTCTGGGACCTGGGCGTACCACCACCCGATGTCATTCGCAACGAGCGGCCGCTGGGCCGCGCGATGCTCGAGAAGGTTTCCCATCAGCTCGCGATGAGCTTTCCGCTCGACCAGATTGCAGCGCGCGCCCGCGAGGCGTGGGCACAGACGCCGACGCTGCAGGAGCTGCGGGAACGGGTCGCCGCGGGTCAGGCTCGAGCGGAGGAGCTCATCGCGGACGTGCACCTGCCGCACCTTCCGTCAGCCGCGGACATCCGCCGCCGCGCGGAGCAGATGTTCGCGTCGACGCCTTCGACCGATGCCATCGTCGCGCGGGCTCGGGAGATCATGCTTCAGGGAATATCAGTGCAGCTCATGCGACTCCCGGAGCAGCGCTGATCGAGTCGCGCTGATCGGGCTGCGCGGTCGTCACGCCGTGAGCCCGATCATCGTGGGAGAGCGCCGTGGCGATGCCGGCGCTGATGCCGATACCGATGGCCGTGAACGCGCCGGCCCACACGATGGGACCGGGAATCGACAGCTCCAGTGCAAACGAGACACCCGCCAGCCCCCCGATGACGAGAGTAATGAGCGCGGGAAGTGCGGCCAGGACTTGCCCGCCAGTCCCGGTGAGACGGAACGCATCGCCGGCGCGGCGCGCCTTGCGTCGCGCGCGCCGGCCGGTCCAGTAGCCGACCGCAAGGAGCGGCGCCCCGATCCAGAGCGCCGAGGCAAACTCGGCGAGCCGATAGGGAAGGGAGGCCGGCGGTGCAAGGAACATCCAGCCGACGCCGCTATGGAGCCGGAGGACCTCCTCGCGCCCGTAGGCCGAGACGCGGAGCCTGCCCCCCTCGCGCTGACCATCGATCGGAAGCAACCGCGGTCTCGCGAGGTCGACGCTCGCCAACGCATCGAACATGACCACGCCGGGGGCGAACAGTCGGAGATTGCTCGCCAGGACGCGCGCGCGAAACAACAGGTCGTGGCCGCGCTGGCCAAGCAGCGCGACTTCGTAGTCTCGCTCATCGACGACCCGGACGATCGGCGCCAGCCTCCCGTGCGCGGTCACGAACTCCGCCTGCGCATCGAGCTGGGTGCGCATGCGCATCGCGGTGCGGACGGTGTCCGTTCGCGCCAGCGGGCCGTCGGGCAGCGCGAAGCCCGACAGGTTGGCGGAAACGACGCGCCCCGTGTGCGCGTCGAACGACTCGAGGTCAGGGCTCCACTGCCCCCGGTACCCTCCGGCGGGCAGCGAAGGTCGCAACCCAACCGCCGTCAGCGCGAGGATAATCGCCCATGCTGCTCCGCCACCGACCGCGAAGCGAAGCGCCGGGCGCGAGCGCGGATAGAGGATGGCCCGGCGACGCCGCATGAGCATCACGCCGATCGCCGTTCCCGCAACGTTCATCAGCAGATCGAAGGCGGCGCCAACGCGCCCGATGGGAAGCACGACCTGCAACAGCTCGACGACGAAGGAGACTCCGACGCCGATCGCGAGCGCGATCCGCCAAGGGGTACCCATCAACGCGAGGCCTGCGCCGATCGGAAGGAAAAGGGCGACGTTGAAGACCGCATCGGCCCCGGCGTGCGGGCCGCAGATGACGCAGAATGTCGTGCGCGTTCCATTGCCTGTCGGCACGAGCGTGAGGAAGCCGATGGCGAGGAGAGCGAGAGCGAGCAGCGCGCCGCCTTCCATGCGTCGAATGCGCTGCTCGCTGAACCGCCTGCGGTGGTGCGCGCGGTGACGCCGGTGTGAGGTTGGCATGATCGCGATCGCCTAGGGCGCGCCGCCGATCAGGGCGAGCACTTTCCCCCCCTGGCCGGTGATCTGGTCGAGCGTGCACTGTTGCGGAGCCTTGTCCGGCCGCCAGCGCATGAACTTCGTGCCGTGGCGAAACCGCACGCCGCTCACGTGATCATACTGCACCTCGATCACGAGTTTCGGGGCAAGCGGCTTCCACTCGGCGGACCGCTCGGTGCTCCAGCGACTGGGACCGCCGGGAGCCTGGCCCGTGAAGCCGGGTGTACGAACGAGCTTCTCGAGCTTCGGCAGCAGGGCTTCTCGCTCCGGCGCCGTGAGACTCGATGTGTATCCGACGTGGTGCAGCAATCCGGCGTCGTCGTAGAGACCGAGCAGCAACGACCCGACGGCGCGGCCCTTCGACGCATAGCGAAACCCACCGATCACGCAGTCGGCACTGCGCACGTGCTTCACCTTGATCATCGCGTCGCGCTGTCCGGCCAGGTACTCGGCGTCGAGTCGCTTCGCGATGACTCCATCGAGACCGCCTCCGGCGGCGCGAAACCAGCGCTTCGCGACAGTCAGCGACTCGGTGGCGGGCGACAGGCGCATGCCTCCACTCTCTTCGATGAAGCGCCCGGCAAACCGCTCGAGGCGCGCCCGTCGATCGGCGAGCGGCTTCTCCACCACCGCCGTGCCCCGCTCATTCACGAGGAGGTCGAACAGGAGCAGCAGGGCGGGATACCGTTCTGACAACGTGCGTACGCGGCTTGCCGCGGGGTGAATGCGCTGCAGGAGGTGGTCGAAGGACAGCGCGCGGTCGACCGGGACGACGATCTCCCCATCCACCACGAACCGCCGTGCGGGCACTGCCTTCACCGAGGCGACGACCTCCGGGAAATAACGCGTCAGCGGCTTGCCGGCCTTGGACTGGAGGATCACCTTTTCTCCGTCCCGGAACACGAGGCATCGAAAGCCGTCCCATTTCGGCTCGTATTGCCAGCCGGGTGGCGTCGGGATTTCATCAGCGGTGAGCGCCTCCATCGCCGCGTAGGGAAAGCGGACCCGCGGCGTCACAGCATGTCCGCGAGGCGAAAGCGTCCCTGCTTCGCCAGCATGGGCTTCCAGAGGTCTCCCCGGTCTCGAACGCGGTCGGGCACGTCGGTGATCTGGAAGTCCTCGATGGTGATCCCGCCTTCGATCTCGTCCCAGGTCACGGGGCGGATACGCCGGGGATGGGGCGGGGGCGAACCGAATAGACGGATGCGAGCGTACGTCCCCATGCATTCTGATTGTAATCCACGAGCACGCGCCCCCGCGGACGGCTTGCGATGCGATACTCCGTAGTCACGAGTTTCGGGCGCTCGGCGGCGAGGGTGAGCGCGAATTGCTTCGCGAAGGTCCACACTTCCTTCTGCGTCGGGCCGCGGACGATGGGAACGTACACATGAATCCCCCTGGATCCGGACGTCTTCGCGTGCGACGGGATGCCGATGACGTTTCCCGACCCGTGCTCGATCCGACAGGTCTCGATCCAGTCCGGATGCCCCGGGGGAATGCGCTTCATGAAGAAGAATTTCCCCGCGACCCCGTTCGGGTAGCGCTTCATGACCATCGCGCGATCACGGAGGTGCGGGAGCAGCACCGGGGCGACGGTGGCATAGTAGCGAAGGAGGTCGCCCTTCGTGATGTCGAGGTCAGGCCAGAACGGCTTTCGCAGGTTGGTGAGCGTGACCGCCGCACCGGCGACGCGCAGCTCCACGGTGTCCACGTCCGTGGGAATCACCGGTGCGCGCGTGGACGCCTTCCTGACGGGACTGGTCGGACTGGGCGGGGGTCGGGTGGGCACGGGCAGGGAGAGGAGGGGTGGAGTGGAGTGCCTCTCTTGCAAGCGGTGCACCGGCGGACTGCGCTCGCATGGATCGGAGTCGCCGCGCTATGTTCCGCCTTCGCGAAACGGACCGGGAGCGCACAGCATGGCGGCGAAGCTCGACAAGGCGATCAAGCGTGAGCTCGACCTCGATGGCGAGCGGTACATGGTGACCATCTCCCCGGAAGGTGTGCGCATCGTTCCCAAGGGACGGCGCAAGGGCAATGCGATCTCGTGGCACACCCTGCTCAGCGGCGACGCCGAGCTCACGCAGCAGCTCAAGATCTCGCTCGATGCGACGGCAGATCCGGATGAGGCGGCAGGACGGTGACGGCACTTCCAGCACGACCAGTACACCGCAGTCACGCAGACCGTCCCGAGGCAACGGTGAGGAGACTCGGAGCGCGCACATGGGTCGCGGCGCCGTTGCTGGCGCTGTCCATCTACGTCGGAGCGCGTCCTGTCCCGCCTGCGCCGGCGATTGGTCCGCTCATCGATCCAGTCCATGGGCTCTGGGCGGCGGCGCGGGATCCGCTCTCGGACGGTGCGCACCGCGCGACGCTCGCCGGCCTCGACGCGACGGTCACCGTCCGCTACGACAGGCGCGGCGTCCCGCACATCACCGCGGCGTCCGAGGCCGATGCGTACCGAGCCCTCGGCTATGTCGTGGCCCGCGACCGCCTCTTTCAGCTCGAGCTGCAGACGCGGGCTGCCGCGGGCACGCTGACCGGCCTGGTCGGCGCGCGCGCACTCGCGCTCGATCGACGCACGCGCAGCATGGGCATGCCGCGCGCCGCAGAGATCAAGCTCGCTGCCCTGGACTCGAACGATGCAGGGCTGCGCGCGATGGTCGCCTATGCAGAGGGCGTGAATGCGTGGATCGACGACATG
>JANOCW010000236.1:0-14293 GCA_031412375.1 Gemmatimonadaceae bacterium
CGGCCGCAACGCCTCGATGGCGCGTGACTCCAGCCCCGCAAAGACATACATGATCACCAGGTTCAGCAGCATGAAATCCGACAGCGGATCGAGCGAGTATCCCTTCTCGATCGACCGAATCCCTTCGTCGAACCGGCGCTGGGCGACGAGCGACCACGCCACGAACTCGTGCGCGTGTGGCATTCCCGGCGCGATCGCGAGCGCCTGGCGCGCCCGCGTTTCCGCCTGCTGCAGGTTCCGATCGTACCACAACGCATGGATGGACCCGAGGACATGCGCCTCGGCGAGCCGCGGCTCGAGCAGGAGAGCCTTCTCGCCTTCGGCCTTCCCACGTGGGTATGCGGTGGTCGAAGGCACGACCTGAAGGTTGGCAGCAAGGATCACGGCGAACCCAGACCATGCGTGCGCAAGGGCGAAGGTCGGGTCGATCTCGATCGCCCGCTCGAAGCTCGCGAGAGCTTCCAGTGGGGCAAACTGCTCGAACAGAAAGCGGCCCCGGAGATACGAGTCGTACGCAGCCGGATCGACCGCTGGTCGCGCCGTCCGTTCCGGCGGCGTGGCTCGCACCGATCCGCCGAACTGCTCGCGAAGCGCGGCGGCGATGGCCGAGGCAATGTCGTCCTGGAGCGCGAAGATGTCGGACAGCTCGCGGTCGTATCGCTCGCTCCACAGGTGCAGTCCGTCCGCGGCGCTGATGAGTTGCACAGAGATGCGTACGCGGGTCCCCGCCCTGCGGACGCTTCCCTCGAGCACGGTCGCCACCTGAAGCTGCTCGGCGATGGCGCGGAGATCCACCCGTTGTCCCTTGAAGGCGAACGATGACGTGCGCGCCGCGACGCGGAGACCTGGAAGATGCGCAAGCGCGTTGATCGCCTCCTCGGTCATGCCGTCGGAGAAGTACTCGTCATCCGGGTTGCCGCTCAGGTTCGTGAAGGGCAGCACGGCGATGGATGGCGCGCTCGCTGTCGGGCCCGGGGGGGGCGCTGTGGCAGACACGGCAGGCATTGACGTGGATACCTCCGTCGCCGAGAGGATGTCCACCAGCTCGCGAGCCATCGATGGCCGGCGATCCGGATCCTTTGCGAGGCAGCGCATCACGAGTGCCGAGATCGCCGGCCGGATGCCGTGGTCGGCGAGCGGCGCGGGCTCCTCGACGAGATGCGCCGTGATCAGTGCCTGGGGTGTGCGCTTGTCGGCGAATGGGTGGCGGCCGGCGAGGAGCTCGTAGGCCATCACGCCCCACGCGTAGAGATCGGCTCGATGATCGGTGTCCGGGTCGCCGACCGCCTGCTCGGGCGCCATGTACGCAGGGGTACCGAGCGCGGTCCCGAGCTGTGTCAGGGGTTCCGCTCGCGGCTCCGTCTCCTTCGCTAGCTTCGCGGCCTCCAGCGCCTTGGCGATGCCGAAGTCGGCGACGACCACGGCGTCCTCGGAGAGGAGCACATTGTCGGGCTTGATGTCACGATGGACGACACCGCGCCCATGCGCGTACGCGAGTGCGCGCGCGATGTCGCGCAGCACGCTCACGGCCACCGCGGGCGAGAGGCGCTCACCGCGCGCGAGCCGGGCGCGCAGCGACTCGCCGTCCACGTACGGCATGGTGTAGTATGGAATCTCGCCCGCGACGCCGGCGGCTAGCACCGGGACGATGTTCGGATGCTGCAGTCGCGCAGATACGCGGATCTCGCGCTCGAAGCGTTCCGCGGAGAGCTCCTGCGCGACGTCCGGCGAGAGCACCTTCAGCACGACGAGGCGGCCGAGCGCCGTCTCGCGCGCGACGAAGACGCGCGACATGCCTCCGCCGCCGAGCTCACGCTCGAGGGTGTAGGCATTGCCGAGTGTCGTCTGCAGTTGATCCCGCAGGTCGGTGGTCATGGCGGGAGAAGAACACTCGTCGGGGAAACGGCGCGCTCGGGGGCGATCGGGCTGATAGAATGGGGACGACCATCTCCAGCCGCAACCGTGGCGGTGCGGGCGACCTTGCTCCGCGCCGGCTGGCTCCGTTGCCGACCGCGCTCCCTCGCCGCATACTCTGCCCGGGAACAATCGGAGTTCGCAGCCCGCGGAGGAACGCGATCTTGACTGATGCTGCCACATTGAATGCGACGCTGGCCGGCCGCTACGCCGTCGAGCGCGAAATTGGCGCGGGTGGAATGGCGGTCGTGTATCTCGCGAATGATCTGCGCCATCGACGCAAGGTCGCGCTCAAGGTGCTTCGTCCCGAGCTCGCCGCGGTGATCGGCGCCGAGCGGTTCCTGCGGGAGATCGAGACCACGGCGAACCTCCAGCACCCGCACATCCTGCCGCTCCACGATTCAGGCACCGTCGAGGGCACGGCCTTCTACGTGATGCCGTACGTCGAGGGCGAATCGCTCCGCGACCGGCTGCGGCGCGAGACGCAGCTCCCGATCGATGACGCAGTCCGCATCGCGCGCGAGGTGGCCAGCGCGCTCGACTACGCGCACCGGCACGGCGTCGTCCACCGCGACATCAAGCCGGAGAACATCCTCCTGCACGACGGCCAGGCGCTGGTTGCCGATTTCGGGATCGCCCTCGCGGTGAGCAGCGCGGGCGGCGGTTCACGGATGACAGAAACGGGAATGTCGCTCGGTACGCCGAACTACATGAGTCCCGAGCAGGCGATGGGCGACCGCGAGATCACGCCGCGCTCCGATGTCTATGCGCTCGGCTGCGTGCTGTACGAGATGCTGCTCGGCGAGCCGCCGTTCACCGGCCCGAGTGCGCAAGCCGTGATCGCGCGCGTCGTCACGGAGGAACCGCGTTCGCTCACGCAACAACGGAAGAGCATTCCGCTGCACGTGAACGCCGCGGTGCACATGGCGCTGGAGAAGTTGCCGGCCGATCGATTCGCATCCGCCGCCGAGTTCTCCACCGCGCTGGCGACGCCATCCTTCACGGGAGCGTACGCGTCGCCGCAGGCGGTCCCTCCTCGTCGCTCGACGCGCGAATGGCTACTCGATCGCCGGACGCTCGGAACGGTGGGCGCGCTCGCCGTACTGCTTGGCGCGGCTCTCCTCGCGATGTGGTGGCGACGTCCAGACGCCGACGGTCCGGTGCTGCGCACGGTGATCGCGCCGCCCGACAGCATGAGGAGTTTCATCAGCAGCCCGTTCGCCGGGCGGGCTGCGTCCTCGCCCGACGGACGCATCGTCGCCTTCTCGCTCGCACGCGAAGATTCGACCGTGCTCCTGGTCAAGCTCCCGGACCGGTTCGAACCGTGGGCGGTGCCGGGAGGAGGGCGGTGGCCAGTGTTTTCGCCCGACGGTCGCTGGCTCGCGTACCACCGTGACGCAGCGATCTGGAAAGTGCGCGTCGATGGTGGAGACCCTGTCCGCGTGGGCGCCCTGGCCAATGTGCCGTTGTGGACACTGGCAGGCCTGGCCTGGCACCGCGATGGCAACCTGTATTGCGCGACGCACGCTGGCCTCTGGCGTCTGCCGAGTGCCGGGGGGGAGGCCACGATGCTGCGTCCGGTTGATTCAACCGGAATGTTTCTGATGGGGCCTTCTGCTGCCCCTGACGGGCGTCTGCTAGTGACCGTTCCTCGCGGCAGAGCGTGGCGCCTGGCGCTGCTCGCCCCGGACGGGAACGTTCTCACTGAGTTGCCAGATGACATCGGTGGTCCCGGCTGGTTCGTCGGCGACATCCTCGTCTTTTGGCGGGGGCAGTTCTCGGCCGGGCGATTCGATCTCGACAAGCTCGCGATCACCGGCGAGCCCGTCGGGGTGAGTGACGTGCCGGCATACTCTTCATACGGACTGACCGCCGTCTATGCGGGAACGTCGGGTGGAGGTCGCGCCGAGATAGTCTGGGTGAGCCGCTCGGGCGTGGTCGCGCCGACGGGGCTTCCCGTCGCCTCCTATCGATGGCCCCGGCTCTCCCCCGATGGATCCCGGCTCGCCACGGCGCTGAACGACTCGAGGATCTCCGTCTTCCACCTCGCTACGCGGGGGCGAGTCGGGCTCCCACCGACCAACGCCGGGGAGCCAGTCTGGACGCAGGACGGGCGGCGGGTCCTGACGTCATTCGGTTCGGTCGCGAGCCTGATCGGTCTCGCGATGCGCGCAGCAGACGGGAATCAGCGCATCGATACGATCATCGCGCCGTCGCGCGAGGAGACGTGGCCGACTGACATCTCGCGCGGCGACTCGCTCGTCGTGTTCTACGGAACACGCGGTGACGACCCCAGCGACATTCTCGTGCTCAACCTGCGATCGAAGGAGACGCGACGCGTCGAGATCCCGGGCGCGCAGCGTGGTGGACGCCTCTCGCCGGACATGCGCTGGCTTGCCTATCAGTCGACGGAGAATGGGCGCAGCGAGGTCTTCGTGCAACCATGGCCCGCGCTCGATGCCCGGCACATGGTCTCACCCGATGGCGGAGACGAGCCGAGCTGGTCGCGCGATGGACGTGAGCTTTTCTTTCGTCAGGACGATCGCATGATGGCGGTGCGTGTCGCCCCCGGCCCGGGGTTTCAGCCAGGCGATCCGGTCGAGCTGTTTCGCGGAGCATACATGCGGGATATCGCGACCGATCAGAGCTATGACGTCGCGCCCGATGGACGATTCCTCATGCTCCGCCCGGCAAGCGAGGCACGTCAGGAGATCCAGGTGATCTACAACTGGGGGACCGAGCTGCGGCGCAGGCTGGACGAGGCGAACAGGAAACAGGAATCGACGCGCTGACGGCGCACACCTCGCAACTCGATGTTTCCCCCGAATGATCGTCCATCTCATCGACGGCACGTACGAGCTGTTCCGCCACTTCTACGGCCAACGCAGCTTCAACAAGGGTAACGACAAGCCCCTCGGCGCCGTCGCCGGAGTCCTGCATTCGGTGCTCGAGATGATCGAGACGGGAGCCACGCATATCGGTGTCGCCACCGATCACGTCATCGAGTCGTTCCGCAACGAGCTCTGGGCGGACTACAAGACGGGCGACGGCATTGAGCCTGTGCTCCAGGCCCAGTTCCATCCGCTCGAAGAGTCGCTCGCCGCAATGGGGGTCGCAGTCTGGCCCATGATCGAGCTCGAGGCCGACGACGGCCTCGCCTCAGCGGCCAGCCTCGCCGCGAACGACCCGCGCGTGGAGAAGGTGTGCATCTGGGCGAACGACAAGGATCTCGCGCAGTGTGTGCGCGGCGATCACGTGGTGCAGATCGACCGGCGCGGGATGCAGATCCGGAACGCCGAGGCGGTGCGCGCGAAGTTCGGCGTCGAGCCATCGCTCATTCCGGACTTTCTCGCACTGGTTGGCGATGCGCAGGATGGGTACCCGGGGATACCCGGGATCGGTCGGGCTACCGCGGCGCAACTGCTGAATCGCCACGGGCCGATCGAGGCGTTTCCGCCGGGTGTCCTCGGCACGGAGCGCGATCGCGCCCTGCTCTTCAAGGTGCTCGCGACGCTCAGGACCGATGCGTCGCTGTTCGCCGACATCGATGAGCTCGAGTGGTCGGGACCCACGACGGCGTTTGCGGGGTGGGCAGAACGGATCGCGGATCCGCGTCTGCTCGCGCGTTGCACCAAGGCGGCCGGCGATCAGCCAACGGTCGCTCGAACCTCGGAGCTTGACGGCATCAAGTTCAAGAGCGTTGACGGCGGCATGGGTTAGAACAGAACGGCGTTATGGGTACGTCCGCGACGTCGTTAGAAGTCAACGGCGTACTCGGTCCACGGCCAACCATGACGCTCACGTCACGTCACGCTGTTGCCGCCGTTGACGCCGTTGACCTTTGACGCCGTCATTAACGTACCCATAACGCCCTCATTCATAACCCATGTCGCCGTCAACGCCTTTGACCTCATTCACGTGCCGCGACTCGCCACCTCGCGCCCTCGCTGCCCTCCGAATCAGGGCCTGACCGGCCGCTTCTTCGGCATCCAGAACGCCGGATCCACTGCACGCGCTTCCGGCGAAACGTAGCTCTGCGCCGGATCGACCCGAAAGCGTTGCGTCTCCGTATTGATCACGCCCTCCGCCATGAACTTCTGCAGCGTGCTCATTTCGTCCGGCGTTGCTCCCCGCATCGCGGCTTGGTCCGAAGCCATCATTTGATCGAAGGCCCCGTACGACTCGACCGAGGCAAAGATCAGGTAGGTCGGCCCCGGCACACCAGCGGTGATCTGGTAGATGCGATAGCTGGCGGATGGCGCGCCACGTCTCGCTGCGGCGCCATAGGCCTTCGCCGCCGTCTCGAAGCCCGCCTCATGTCCCGGCCTGACACGGAACCAGGTAATCTCCGTGAATCGCACTTTTGCCAGATCGGGAAACGCGCCCATGCTCAGATCCGGGCGACCCATTGCCTGCATCACTCGAACGTTGTTCAGGAACGCGGCATCCCCGGCGGAGAGTCGCTGCAATTCTGCGGACAGCACGGGATCCGCATCGTCCCGCTTCATCCCCTCGGCGATCGCCGCATTCGACGCAAACGGTGTGACGTACCATGCCTCGCTCGGGCCCGTCATCGACACGTACGCCAGGTAGTAGTCAGGGGACTTTGCTTTCGCGTACGCCGCCGGCCATCCGGCCTCGAACCGGGAATGCTCGGCGCTTCGCCCGATCTTCACGTCCTCGCGCACGATGGTGAGCAGGGTCGGCTGCGAGGTCGGCATGCCCTGCTGGCCAAAGGCCGGACCAGCGGAACCAAACAGGAGTGCCACTGCGGCGATTCTGGAGGGAAGGGATTTCATGATGTGCCCACCTCGGGGGCAGTCGACTGGTCGAGCGCCATTGCTTCGCATGGTCTCGCTAAACGGGGGACGAGAACCGGGATGCGATCGGCGCGGCTAACGTAGCCTGTCGAGCCCGGCTGTCAAGCACGCGCAGGCCGCCGACGGCACCACGTTCACGGGCGTTCACGGCGACATGGGTTAGCACAGAACGGCGTTAAGGGTACGTCTGGAACGTCGTTAAAGGTCAACGGCGTATCCGGTCAAGGGAAACCGCGAGCGCACTCAGTCTCGCGCCCCTGACCGTTGGACGCCCTTGACCCCTGACGACGTTCTCGACGTACCCACTACGCCCTTGTTCATAACCCATGTCGCCGTCAACGCCCTCAACGCAGTCCAGGGCTGTGACCTGTCGCACATCTTCGAGGTGACGTCGGCACCGCGCTCGCAGTCGATTCATAGAGTACGGACGCCGCTACATCCGGCGTTCTTCCCTCAGCCCCCGACACCCATGCCGTCCTATCCTACCCCGGGTGCGATTCCGACCATGTCCGCCGCGCCGTTGTCGCTCCCGAAGCTCTTCGGTGCGCTGCGCAGTGGTTCCGTCGCCCCCCTCGTCAACGCGATCTGGGTTCCTGCAACATCGGCACTCCTCATCGTCCTCGCGGGAATGATCGGTTTCTGGCTCAAGCAGCCGTGGCTCTTCGCCGCGCTTGGCCCAACGGTGTTCATGATGGCGAGCACGCCCGGCCACGAGACGACCAGCTTTCGCGCGGTCGTGGGCGGCCACATCGCGGCGATCGCCTGCGCATACATGGCGCTCCTGCTGCTCAATGCGAACGAAGCCACGACGCTCGCCAAGGCCGTGACCGAAGTGTCACCGCGCGTCTGGGCGAGCGCCCTGGCCCTCGCGCTCCTTGCGATCGTTCAACCGCAGCTGCGCGCGTACCACCCACCCGCCGCCGCGACGGCGCTACTGATCACACTCGGCGCCTATCGGATGACCGGCCGGACACCGCTCGCGCTCATCGGAAGCGTCGTCGTCGTGGCGCTCGCCGCGGAGCTTCTCAATCGACTGCGTCCGCGGCGAGGTCGGTAACGCCGGGCGAACAAAGCTTCTTCGTGCAGACAAGCCCCCGTCCGCGATCTCATCGCAGGGCGGGGGCTTTCGCACATGGGACCTGGCTACATGACTCCGTAATGGCGCCGATCCAGCTGAGGACCGGATGGCCGTTACCGCCGCTTGTCGAGCCGATACATCACGGCGTGCGGCGCGTCGTCCGCGTCGCGCGATCGCCCCAGGACGTAGTCCGCACCGATCTCGAGCGGAATCATGCGCGGCGGCATCGCGACGTCGCCGAGCCAGCGGCCACCGGCATCGAACACGCTCCACTTGCTCGGGACGGTAGACAGCCCGGCCAGGCACCAGCAGCCGGGCGCACCCGTCAGGTCCGGCTCACGCACCCAGATCTCTCCTGTTGGCGTCGCCAGGATAGCGGAATACGCGGGGAGGAATTCGGGATAGGTCTTCTCACGCATTTCCTTGTGCTCGGCCTGCCGCTCTGCGCCTGTCTTCTTGCTCCACATCTGCATCCAGCCGTCGACATAGGCGTCGAGGTCGCGGCCGGTCAACGGGCGCGGCGTCCACGCGCGGCGAATGATCCGCTCGAGCTTCCAGTCGGAGTCGTAGACGCGGATCGCGTACTGGTCGCTGAAGCCCAGGTAGATCGCGCGTCCAGATGCCGCATGGGGCGCCTCTGGGCCGAATACAATCGGCGATGGGCGTGTCGGGCCCGCGACGAAGACCACGACCGGGGCCTTCCCCAGGGGACGAATCACGGTGCCGGCCCGGTCGACCAGAAAGAGGGCTGAAGAATCGACCCATTGCCGCGCGCCGGCCGGACCGCGCTGGCCTTGCGGATAGTCCATCACGACGGCGGTGCCGTTGTCGAATCGTCCCAACGCCATCACAAACGGGATCTGGAGGGCGCCCTCGGGGAAGGGTCCGAACCGCACATTCCGAACGAAAGCCCCGCTCGGCGCGAAGATCGTCGCCATACGCGGCATCTCGACGGCGATCGAATCTCCCGCAAGCTTGGTGATCGTGGTGAAATCCCTGAACTCGCCCGGGCCCTGCCCTTTGCCGCCGACCGACGTGAGGTGGCGCCCGGACGCGTCGTAGAACTTGAGCTGGAGCGCCGACTGGTCGGCGACGATGACCCGACCGTCCGACAGTCTCGTGACACCCGCGATCCGACCAAGCTGATGGTCAGCGCCCGTCCCTCCCCCGATGTCCAGGGTCGGCTTCTCCGAGAGACGCCACTCATGGCCGGGAACCCAAACCGGTTTGACGTTGTCGATGATACGTACGCCGGCGCTGTCGCGCGTCGCCTGAGCGGAAGCGGGCGACGCTGCGCAGCAGAGCACTGATACGAGACTAAGGCACCGCGTCCGGATCGTCGTCATGGTGTTCCTTGTCGAGTAGAGAGGCGTCGTCAGCCACGCTGACGCGCGGAGAGTCACCCTTCGCGCCACCACTTTCAATCTTCCCTTCTTCAGGTTGCCGGAGATGAGTGTGAGAGCGGGCGACCGGTTTCTAGCAGCGTCTTGAGAGCGGTCGCACGCCGAACTGGGACGGCGAGTTGCACGGAAGCTGGCATGCGCTGCCTCCCGCTCGGCATGGGGACCCTCCTCAGTCGCGGCCTGATCGTATCGCGGGCTTCATTAACTGGAGCATCCCCGCTCGCGGCGCAAGCACCCACGGCCACATCGCCACCGAACGGCGCCGTTGTGCTCTCCGCGTCTCTGCGGATGCGCGGCGAACGGTGGGACTGGTTCGGTAGCGAACCAGCGGGGAGCCTGGATCCGCGCAGGGTGGTTTCGCGGCTCGGAGAAGACGATCCGACGGACGCACGCAATGGCACGTTCTTTCAGGTGCTCCCGACACCGCGCATCTACGCCAGGATGCCGTTCTACAACTTGATGAACCTGGAGGACGTGTTTGGCAGTCTCTCGCTACGAGCCGCGCGCGTCATGCTCCGCGCCGAAATACATGGGCTGCGTCTCGCCGAGTCGGCCGATCTCTGGTATCAAGGGGGAGGAGCGTTCGAGCGCCAGACGTTAGCCCGGTGAGGCGCAATGCCGGGCTGAAGCCTACTTCTTAGGTCTTTGCAACCAGATGAAGGCGCACGCGCAATAGCGGCGCGTCACCCCGCCCTGCTTCGCTCGTGCACGACCGGCTCGCCCGGGGCACTCTGCGGTCTCGTCATCCCCGCCATGACGACGCCCATCATGCGCACGCGCCCATAGCGCGGGAGAAACATGAGTGCGAACTCGAGGAGCTTGGAGAGCCACCCGGGGCGGACGGTGCCGCGACGCCCGAGCGCCGTCAGCGTCGCGCCCGCGACATCGACCGGCGTCTGCGCGAGGCCCATCGTCATTGACGCCCGCGCCGCGAAGCCGCTGCGGATCGGACCAGGAGCAGACGCGATGACATCGACGCCGAGCGGCTTCAGCTCGATCCGAAGTGCCTCCGCGAAAGTCTGCACATAGGCCTTGGTTGCGGCGTAGTTCGCTGCGCGAGGCACGCCCTGAAACGCAACAAGCGAGCTCATGAGGACGATCCCGCCACGTTTGCGCTCGACGAAGCGCCGACCGAACGCGTGGGTGAGCGCGGCCACCGCTCGACAGTTGACGTCGATCATTCCCAGCTCTTCATCGATCACGGCGTCAACGAACGGGCCGGAGGTGCCGTAGCCTGCCGAGGCGACGAGGAGACCCACGTCGAGGTCGCGCGTATGAGTGAGGAGCTCAGTGACCCCTGCGTGCGTCGCGAGGTCGACGGCGATCACCCGGGTCTGTACGTCACCGACTCGTGCGAGCTCGCTCGCCAGGTCGTCGAGCAGCGCTTTCCGCCGCGCCGCGAGCACGATATTGACACCGGCCTCCGCAAGGCGAATGGCGAACGCGCGTCCGATGCCTTCGGATGCTCCGGTGACGAGCGCCCATGGTCCGTAGCGCTCGCAGAGGCGAGTCTGCTCTCGCGTGAATTCCCTCGTCGAGCCGCTGCTCTGTGCACGCTGCTGCGTCGATGCCATGATGATCATCATTCCTTTGCGTAAGAGAAAGGGCGCCAGTACTGGGCGCCCGGGTCAGCTGGACGCGCCCTTGCGAGCGGCGGCGAGGATGCGCTCGGACAACCCGGCATCACGGACGAGACGGCCGAGGACGATGGCACCGACCATCGTCGCCGCGCGGGCCAGGGCTTCATCGCTCACCGTGTCCGACCGACGCCGAGGGTGGAGCTTTCGCTCGGTCAGGCGAAGAAACCCGCGGGCCACCTGCGCAAACGCGCCGCGCACGCGGGGAGGCTGTCGTGCGCCATCAGTGCCGAGCGCCGCGAGGACGCAGCCGTTCTCGGGGTGTTCGAGGTGGCCCGGCGAGAGATACTGGTCGAGGGTCGCCCGGAGCGGCAGCGCCTCCGAGAAAGGGCCACCGGCGGTCTCCATCCCAGCCGCAACGATCGCCGCGGCGACGAGCTCGTCGCGATTCCTGAAGTACGTGTAGAACCCGCCGTGCGTCAGACCGGCCTGCTTCATGAGTGCCGGAATGCTCACGCCGCCGAGCCCATCCCGGCGGAGGGAACGGGACGCCGCCTGGACGATCCGTTCACGTACTGCTTCCTTGTGGCCAGGCGGGTATCGCATGATGATCATCATGGCATCGCGCGCCCGGAATGGCAAGCGGTCGTAGTGGTCCGGCGCCGCCGTTTGGCTATCGCCCCAGGCATGCAGATACCTCCGGAGATCATTGCGACGCACTTTCGCCGCCACCGCCGGCCGGTGACACTACAGTCAACCCATCCGCAACGATCCGCATGAACGCTACCCGCGAGTCCCAGGTCATCGCCAGCGAGAACGATCTCCTGCGAGCGATGAAAACCAGTGACGTCGAGCTACTGGACAGGCTGCTTCACGATGCGCTCCTGTTCAACGGGCCCACCGGCGAAACGGCAACCAAGGCGGTGGATCTGGACAACTACCGCTCGGGACGCATCAACCTGCATACGGTGGAGTCCAGCGACCAGCGGCTGAGCACGATCGGCGACGTCGTCGTCGTTGCCGTCACGGTGAAGATCAGGGGCAACTACGTGGGGCAGAAGGTCGATGGCAGGTTCCGCTACCTCAGGGTGTGGAAGCTGTTCGACGACAACTGGAAGGTGATCGCGGGAAGCGTCGTCGCGCTCGGCGTGCGCGGGTGACAGCCCGCGACACCGGGTTCAATTCGTCAGGGCGGGCTGCGCCGACGGTGCGTTTGGACGAACGTAGACCGCGGAGCGCGGCACGCTCGAGATTTTCTTCAGCATGTCCGCGTGGGTCTTCACGAAGACGAATGCGTTGATCCCCTCGGGAAGCGTGAGGGCACCGACGATCGTGTTTCCGCGAACCTCCTGACCTTTTTCGGAGAGGCGAGACCCATCGATGGTCAGCACGAGGACGTGCGCCGGCACGTGGGTCATTCTCTGTACGACCTGCCGCACCAGCCAAGCCCGCGTTACATCAGGGTGCGCCCCCAACTGTGCGACCAGGCCGGCGACCACGTCGGGAGGCAATACCCCTGGCTCGAACTCCGTGTTGGGCGAGAGGAAGGCCCGCTCCTGGTGCGCCTCCACGAGCTCGTCGTGGCGTTCGATGGCCCTCGCACGGTACGTCGCCGCTTCATCGTGACGCCCATTCAGCGTGAGGTAGTAGGTGATGCGTTGCGCGCCGGGAATGAGAAGCGTCGCGTCTTTCGCCATCGCTCGCTCGATCTCGGCGACGCCCTCGGATTCACCGCGGCCAAGAAGCATGTTCCCGAGTGCGAATCGCGCTCCCGCGTGGTCTGGAGCTCTCTCGAGCAGGGCGCGATACAGAGGCTCCGCCTGCTCGGCGGTGGAAAACTCCTGGGTGAGTTGAGCGCGTTGCCATTCATCACCCAGGGTGAGAGCACCCGCGCTCGCACGGCGGTCGAGCTCATTGAGCTGTTGCCTCGAACGCTGGCAGTAGGCGTACCGGGCGCGCCAGGGTTCCGCCGCCGCGGTCCGCCATTCGGTGTCCATGCCTGCCGCCAGCGATGCCGTGATCGGACCGAGGTAGCGTGGAGCCGCACGAACGGGCGGTCCTTCCGGTGGTGCAGGGCGGTCGAAGGCAATCCGCATCAGGCGAATCCAGGGTTCCTCATCCGGGGGCGTGGGCTCGCTCGCGAGGAGTGCGGTGACGCGCTCGTTGAGTGAGGGATGTGTATCAGTCGTGCCCGTGCGCTCCTGCAGCGACGCATACGCCCAGAACCCGAACCGCTCCGCGTCTCCGCGTTCAGCGGCGCGCGCCAGTGAATCGGAGATCGCCGTTGTCGGCGCGTTCGGATCGTTCTCCGCCGCGCTCCACACTTCGGGCCAGTACCGCTCCTCGAGCTCGCGATGCTTGGTGGCGAGGATGATCAGGGCACCCGCCATGTCGCGATGCCCGGCGACTGATGCGGCGAGCTGGTCGGCTTCGTATTCGTACGCGCGCGCCAGGACGAACGAGTAGGCCGCAAAGTATGGGGCGTACCACTCGAAAAAGTAGGTGAAGATCACTCTCCCGACGTGCTGGTCACGCTCAAGCTGCTCCAGCAGCTGGACCCATGTCATCCGCAGCCGGTAGATCCATCCGGAGAAATGCCCGTGTGCTCGAGACAGATGCGCGAACTCGTGCGCGAGCACGGCTCGGAAGTAGTCGGGGTGAAGCGCGGAGACGAGCTGAAGCCCGATGACGAGATAGTTCTTCCGCCAACCGAAAACACCGAGGCGCGGCACCTGGGACACCGAAGCGTTGAGTTCACTCGTCACCAGGATCACGTCGGGCACTGGCGCCTCGAGGGTTCGAGCTATGCGCTCGGCCTCCTCGAACAGCAGCGGCGCATCCCCGCGTGCGAGTGGCCGCCCGCTCGGCGCGTCGAGCCGCACCCACATCGCGCGGCCGGCGATGAGGATGAGGGAGCCCAGCGGAATGGAGATCTTCCAAAGAAGGACCCCTCCGCTTCCTGCGTTGACGATCGCCCAGGTCAGGCCCGCCAGCACTCCGATCACGATCGCGACGACGAGCCCGATATACGCATACCCGAGAATCGCGAGGAAAAACACTCGTACGCGGTACTTGCCCGGATCCACGCGCGCGGACTGTTCAAGGCGCGCGACGAGTGCGTCGAACTCGGCCTGCTTCATGGTGCGTGGCGGAGCGGGGCATGCGCCGCTGTCTTCGGGCGTTCGTTCGGTGGCGTGCAGGTCATGTCTTCCCCTGCTTGTGCATCGCAGCGATGCGCGCCCTGACGAGTCGCTTCACGAGGGCCGACGACGGCGGCTTCGTCAGTGGAAACCGGATCGTCCCCTTCGAGGTCTCGCACCCCTCGAGGTCGGAGGCATGAGCGCGCACGATCGCCTCTCCCACCGGATAAAGTCCGTAGTGCTGTTTCAGGCAGCGTACCACACGAGGGGCCGCCCATCCATCCTGAACACGGGCATCTGGTAGCTGAAACCCTCGACGGCGCCAGGTGCCGCAGCGCGAATAGCCTCGCGGATCTTCTTC
>JANOCW010000237.1:0-16837 GCA_031412375.1 Gemmatimonadaceae bacterium
GTGGCGCTCCCCGCGGCACAGGCGAACGCGCCTGAGACAGCGGCGAACAGCGACAGTCGGGAAACGCGGATCATGCTTCCCTCCAGGACGGCTGCTCGATGAGCGAGACGATTGCCTCCGCCAACTCATCGCGACCAGCTCCCGTCGTCGCGCTGAAGGGAATCATCTGCTCATCCTCGAGTTGCAGCAGTCGCGCGAGCTCCGTCATCTGCTGTTTCGCGGCTCGCGTATTCAGCTTGTCGATTTTCGTCACGACGATCACCGTCGGTACTCCGAGCTCGCTGAGGAAGTCCAGCATGATCCGGTCCTCCTCCGACGGCTCGCGCCGGACATCGAGGAGCTGCACGACCCCCTGCAGTCGCTCGCTGCCGCGCAGATACCCTTCGATGAGGGGGCGCCAGATCTCGCGCTTCTCGTGGGCGACTCGCGCGTAGCCGTACCCGGGGAGATCGGCCAGCACCAGCTGATCGTTGACCTGGAAGAAGTTGATCTCCCGCGTCCTTCCGGGCGTTCGGCTGACGCGGGCGAATGCCCTCCGTCGCACCAGCCGGTTGAGGAGCGATGACTTTCCGACGTTCGATCGGCCAGCGAAGGCGACTTCAGGGAGCGTCGCCGGCGGCCGCCACCCTCCGGGTGCAGCCATTCCGCCGAGAAACGCCAGGTCGCGAATGACGAGCGGATCCTTTGCGGCCGCGTCAGCCATTAGTGCGTGACCGCGCCGCGGCCCACTCCGCCCGTCGAGTCGGCGACCACGTGCGGTGGTCCAGCCACCACGGGCGTTGCGGCGTGGCCGCGAAGGGCAAATCCGAGCACTTCGTCCATCGTGCGGACGGGATGGAACGTGATGCCCTCCCGCACATCGGCGGGGATCTCTTCGAGGTCTCGAAGGTTTCCGTGCGGGATGATGACGTGGGCGATGCCCGAGCGGTGAGCGGCCACCGCCTTCTCCTTCAGCCCACCGATCGGCAGCACCCTCCCCCGGAGCGTGATCTCTCCGGTCATGGCGACGTCGCCTCGGATCGCGACGCCTGACAGTGCGCTCACGATCGCGGTCGCGATGGCGATGCCAGCGGAGGGCCCGTCCTTCGGCGTGGCGCCGGCGGCGATATGGACGTGAATGTCACGCGTCTGGTAGAACTCGCGCTCGATGCCAAGCCCCGCGGCGCGCGCCCTGGCGTAGCTCAAGGCGGCATTGGCGGATTCCTTCATGACATCGCCAAGGGTGCCCGTGAGCTGGAGCTTTCCGCGGCCGCCCACTGCGCTGACCTCGACCTCCAGCACCTCACCGCCGACGGCGGTATACGCCAGCCCGGCCGCGACGCCGACCTTGTCATCCAGCGTCGTGTCATCCGGGTCGAACCGTCGGGGCCCCAGCAGCTCGTGCAAGTCGTCTGCACCGACAACGTATGGGCGCACCCCTTCAGGATCAGCCGCTCGGCGCCGCGCGAGCTTTCGCGCGATCCGGCCAATCCGCCGCTCCAGCTCGCGAACGCCCGCCTCACGGGTGTACGAGCGAATGAGCGTCGGGATGGCGTCGTCTTTCCACGAGACGTCGACAGCCGGGACGCCGTTTGCCGCGAGCTGCCGCGGCACGAGGAACGACTGCGCAATGGCGAGCTTTTCCTGATCGAGATACCCCGTGAGCCGGATGATCTCCATGCGATCCCGGAGCGGCTCGGGGATGCCGGACAGCGAGTTCGCGGTCGTCACGAACAGCACCTGGGAGAGATCGTAGTCGACCTCGAGGTAATGGTCGTTGAACGCGCGATTCTGCTCGGGATCGAGAACTTCGAGTAGCGCGGCGGCAGGATCGCCCCGATAGTCCTGGCCGAGCTTGTCGATCTCGTCGAGCAGGATCACCGGATTCACGACTTCCGCCCGGCGCATCGCCTGCAGCAGGCGCCCCGGCATCGCCCCGATGTAGGTGCGTCGGTGGCCGCGGATCTCCGCCTCGTCGCGAACGCCGCCGAGGGACATGCGCACGAATTTCCGACCGAGGGCTCGTGCGATGGAACGGCCGAGCGATGTCTTCCCGACACCCGGCGGGCCGACGAGGCAGAGGATCGGCCCATCGAGCTTGCGAACCAGTGCGAGCACCGCGATGAAGTCGAGGATGCGGTCCTTCACTTCCTCGAGCCCGTAGTGATCCTCATCGAGGACCACGCGCGCATGCTCGATGTCGAGCACGTCGTCGGTACGCTCGGTCCATGGGAGAAGCTGGATCCACTCGAGGAAGCCACGCGCGACCGTCGCTTCGGGAGACAGGGGCGACATCTTGCGAAGCCGGCGGAGCTCGCGCTTCGCGCGTGCGGCAACGAGCTCGGGAAGCGCCTTGGCCTCGAGCTGGCGTTCGAGGTCGTCGAAGTCGTCGCCATCTTCCTCACCGAGCTCGCGATGAATGGCGCGCAGCTGCTCCTGGAGGTAGAACTCCCGCTGGTTCTGGAACAGTGAACCGCGGACGTCATCGTCGATCTTCCGCTCCAGCCTGAGCAGGTCGAGCTCTCCGGCCAGGAGCTCGGCGAGCATCGAGAGCAGGTCGGTCAGCAGATCGGCTTCGAGCAGGGCCTGGCGCAGCTCATGGCGAACGCCGAGGTGCGCCGCGACGACGTACGCCTGTCGCGCCGGGGTTTCAACGCCCTGGACCAGGCTCACGACCTCATTCGGGATGCGACGGTGCATGCCGACGTACTCCTCGAACAGCGCGATCACCTGACGCGCCCGGACCTGCTCCTCGCTATCCTGGGGCGACGCCTCGATCGGTGCGGCGTTCACGATCGCGCGGAGGGCGTCTCCGCTGGGCGCGTACCGGGTTACGCGTGCTCGTGCCACCCCCTCGACGAGGACCTTGGTCGTTCCGCTGGGGAGCCGGTTGACCTGGAGGATGCGGGCGACGACGCCGACGCGATACAGGTCGGCCGCCGCCGGGTCCTGCACGTCGGCGACACGTTGCGCGACGAGGAGGATGAGACGATCCCCTGCCACCGCCGCTTCGACGGCGGCGAGCGACGCAGGGCGTCCGACCAGGAGGGGAATGACGACGTGGGGAAACACCACCACGTCACGAAGCGGCAGGACCGGGAGCCGCTCCGGAAGGTTCAGCGGCTCATCGGGGTGCACGGAGCCGGTGGCCAGCTAGGCTTCCTTCTTCCGCCGCTTCGGCGCGATCTCGAGCAGAGGCGGCGTCTTGTTGTTGACGGTCGCCTCGGCGACCTTGACCTCGACGATGTCATCACGGCCAGGCAGGTCGAACATCGTGTCGGTCAGCAGCTCCTCCACGATCGAGCGCAATCCCCGGGCGCCGGTGCCACGCTTGATCGCCTTCTGGGCGATTGCCTTGAGCGCCGTCTCCTCGAAGGTGAGCTTCACTTCCTCGAGGTCGAAGAGTTTGGAGTACTGCTTCGTCAAGGCGTTCTTGGGTTCCTTCAGGATACGGACGAGGGCCTCTTCATCGAGTGCCTCGAGGGCGACGGCAACCGGGAGCCGGCCCACGAGCTCGGGAATCAACCCATACCGGAGTAGATCATCGGGCTCGACTTCGGCAAATGGGTTGTTCTGGACCACCTTGGCCTTCCCCGACGCGAGCTCTTCCTTCGTGAAGCCGATCTGACGCCGGCCGGTGCGCGCCTCGATGATCTTCTCGAGCCCGTCGAACGCACCACCGCAGATGAACAGGATGTCCTTGGTGTTGATCTGGATGTATTCCTGTTGCGGGTGCTTCCGGCCCCCCTGGGGCGGGACCGAGGCGACGGTCCCCTCGAGAATCTTCAGCAGGGCCTGCTGAACGCCCTCGCCGGAGACGTCGCGGGTGATGCTCGGATTCTCCGACTTGCGGGCGATCTTGTCGATTTCATCGATATAGACAATGCCACGCTCGCACTCCGCGACGTTGAAATCACCGGCCTGGAGGAGGCGCACGAGGATGTTCTCGACATCCTCTCCGACGTAGCCCGCTTCGGTCAGTGTCGTGGCGTCGGCGATGGTGAATGGGACGTCGAGAATGCGGGCCAGGGTCTGGGCGAGCAGCGTCTTGCCAACACCAGTGGGCCCGATGAGCATGATGTTCGACTTGTCGAGCTCGACTTCGTCGTCACGGATCGACGCGCAGTTGATGCGCTTGTAGTGATTGTACACCGCCACGGCGAGTGTCTTCTTCGCCCGCTCCTGGCCGATCACGTACTGGTCGAGGACGTCCTTGATCTCGCGGGGCGAGGGGACCTGGGTGATCGCTTCGGCGACTTCCCGTTCCTCGTCTTCCGCCAGGATCTCGTTGCAGAGCGCTATGCACTCGTTGCAGATGTAGACGGAGGGCCCCGAGATGAACTTCCGGACCGAGTCCTTTGATTTTCCGCAGAATGAACAGCGGAGATGCTTGTCGTGGGACATGACTGTCACGCGCGTCGGGGCGCAGCTCGGAGGGTGACTACTGCCTGTCCGGAGTCTGTGGACACATAACAATCCGTCAGAAGACCCGTCAAGCGAATAATAGACTGCTGACCCCTCGTGAAGTTTTTCACAAGGGGGCTGTTTCGAGCACGATTACTTGACCGCCTCGACCAGTTCGCCACGGTGGGCGATGACGTTGTCCACCATGCCGTAGTCCTTGGCCTCGTCGGCGGACATGAACCGATCACGGTCGGTATCACGCTCGATCTGCTCGACCGGGCGCCCGGTGTGCTTGGCCATGAGGTCGTTCATCTTGGAGCGCAGATAGAGGATCTCCCTGGCCTGGATCTCGATGTCGGACGCCGTCCCACCGCCGCCGCCCTGCGACGGCTGGTGAATCATGATTCGTGAATGCGGAAGCGCGGATCGACGGCCCTTCCTGCCGGCCGCGAGCAGGAATGCTCCCATGCTCGCCGCGAGCCCCATGCAGATCGTGTTCACCGGCGACTTCAGCCACTGCATGGTGTCATAGATCGCCATGCCGGCGGACACGCTGCCGCCCGGAGAATTGCTGTAGAGGTGGATGTCGCGCTCGGGGTTGTCGGCCTCGAGGAAGAGCAGCTGGGCAATGATGATGTTGGAGACATCATCGTTGATCGGCGTGCCAAGGAAGATGATCCGGTCCATGAGCAGGCGCGAGAAGATGTCGTACGTCCGCTCGCCGCGGCTGGACCGCTCGATGACATAGGGAGGATAGATGGTCGGCATTGGTACGGTCGGTCCTTGTGATGGGGATGCCGGGAAAGGCCGGCGCTATTCCACCGTGTTGCGTTCGAGAAGCCACGCGAACACGCGCTCCTCGGTGATGCTGCGCTCGATCTCGCTCAGCCTGTTCGCCTTCTGCAGCGAGGCGTACACCTGCCCCGGATCCTGATTGCGCTTCTTCGCGACCTCGGCGATCCGGTCATCGATATCGGCTTCGCTGGCCTTCAGCCCTTCCTGCTCCGAAAGCGTGTCGATGATCATGTCACGACGGACCTGGCGTTCCGCCATGGCGCGGAACTCGTCGGCAAAACGACCACCCTCGTCCGTGGGTACCTGGTAGGCTTCGGCGTACGCCTTCACGAGCTGGTTCACCCAGGTCGGCGGCACGTCGAAGGGGTTCGCTCCCAGAATCTCGTCGACGAGCTTCTGGCGCACGTCGGCATCGGCCGTACGCTCGGCGTGGCGCTCGAGATCCTCGCGCACCGCCTTCAGCATGGCATCGAGTGAGTCGAAATCACCCACATCCCGCGCAAGGGCGTCGTCCAGCGGCGGCAACGATTTCCGCTTGACGTCCTTCACCGTGACCTTGACCATCTTGGTCTGCCCACGCTGCGTCTCATCCGGGAAGTCATCGGGCCAGCGCACCGGACGCTCGACCGTCTGGCCGGCCGTCGCTTCCATGACGATCTCCTCGATACCGGGGATCGCCTGACCGCTTCCGAGCACGAGCCTGAACTCCTTGCCCTCGGGCATCTCCCCATTCTCGTCGGCGGTCGCCAGCTCGACCGTGACCATGTCGGCGGGCGCCGGACGCTCCTCAACGGGGCTCCAGGTCGCGCGCTGTTCACGCAGGTTGTCGATCTGCTCAGTGACCTGCTCGTCACTGACGCTCGGCATGGCGCGCGAAACGCGGAAGCCACTCGTGCGGGCCAGTGTGAGCTCGGGCCGCACCTCGAGATGCAACTCGAAGGTGAGCGGCTTCCCATCGGAGAACTGGACGTCGTGTACGTGAGGCTGGCCGGCGAGCTTGAACTTCTCGCGTTCGACGACCTCCTTGTACGCCTCCTGCACAAGCGCCTCGAGGGCTTCCTGCCGGATCGCATCCCCGAACTTCTTCCGCACCATGGCTGGTGGTGCCTTGCCGGGACGGAAGCCCGGGAGCCGGACTCGCGTTGCGTACTTCCGAGCCGCCTGGTCTTCAGCCGACCGCACCGCCTCGACCGGGACCGACACCGCGAGGAGTCGTTCCACTCCCTCGCTCTTCTTCGTTGTAATCTCGATGTCCATAGGACCGAAGAATAATCGAGGGGACAAGCGGGCGGCGGTGGTTATCGAGAGTTCGAGCCTCGCTAGGGTGCGCGAGCCAGTGACGGGGAGGGCACGTGCGACCTGCCCGGGGCGCGATCCCTGGCTCGGATCGCCAGCCAGACGGGCACCGCCATGGCGACCGCGCCGAGCCCGCATGCCCACCACATTCCGGCGCGCGCCGTCATCGCGATGGGCATGACTCCGTTGACCGCATAGAGCGCCACAGGCAGCCATGCCGGCGAGACTCGCTCGGCGAAGGCCGACGGAGGCGCGATCGCCAGCATGGCTCGCGAGACGACCACGCCGGTGACGTACCAGCCAATCCAGTTGATGAGCGGCATTCCGTAGAAGAATCCTTCCTGCTGCCAGATCCAGTGGCTGGTTGCCGCGGACATCGCGGGGTCCATGGCCACGTCCCACGCGGTCAGGATCGCTCCCCCAACGAGCGCCCACCGCCAGCGTGTGACGGAATCATCGCGCACCGTCAGCAGGCGACCACAGATGGCGAGGCTCCCATAGATCATGAAGAACCAGGACAGCGGGATCGGGAAGGGAACGAGCCCGAGGATGCGATAGCCGAGCAGGCCTGTGTACTGGTAATCGCCGAAGGGAAGACCAGTGCTCGTGCCGAGGAGCTCGGAACCGAGCGAGATCGCAGACCCGACGAGGAGCAGTGCCGTGGCTCTCCGCCAACCGAGCGCGCCCGCGGCGTGCATGAGTGCGGCGAGCGCGCCGAGCACGACGTAGGTCGGGCCGGAGAAGCGCCACCCCAGGCGATAGATCGTCGCGTTCGGCTCTCCCTTGAGCCAGTCGGGCGCGGGGCCCGCGAGGATCGTGACCAGCGCGACGGTCGAAAAAATGATGATCGCAGCGTGTGCCCAGAAGAGCGGTGCGGCGAGTCGCCCCGCTGCCCTCGCACTCGAAAGGACGGCAGACTCGGTGCTCCGCGTGGGGGCGGCGGGAGAATGCTGAGTCATGCGAGCGCGACCCGCGCTTCGTCGTAGCGCTCGGCATCGCCGTGCGTCGCGGAAGGCCCGATCATGTCGGCAACGATCTTCCCCGAGGCGATGACCCCGGGCACGCCCGCTCCGGGGTGCGTTCCCGCGCCCACGAGGTACAGGTTGGGGACATCTTCGCTCACGTTGTGAGGGCGGAACCAGGCCGACTGCGTCAGGATCGGTTGCACCGAGAACGCGCTCCCGAGGTGGCTGCTGAGTGCGTCGCGGAAATACCGCGGGTCAACGACACGCTCGGTGACGATGTGACTCGATAGTCCGGGCAGATACCGCTCCTCGAGGTCCCGGACGATGGCGTTGCGAAAAGGGACGGCCGCTTCGGACCAGTCGATCGGCGCGCCGAGATGCGGCACGGGGGACAGCACATAGAACGCATCACACCCCTCGGGGGCGAGCGTACGGTCGGTGGCCGTCGGGCGGTGCAGGTAGAGCGAGAAGTCATCCGACAGGGGGCGTTGTCCGAAGATGTCGGCGAGCAGCGCCTCATATCGGGGGCCCATGAGAATCTCGTGGTGCGCAATATCCTCATAGCGACGGTCGGTGCCGAAGTAGAGCACGAACAGCGACATGGAGTAGTGCAGGCCGCGAATTCGTCGGTCCGTGTTGTGGCGGCGGACGCGCCGGTCGACGAGATGGAGGTAGGTCGATGCGACGTCCGCGTTGCTGACCACGGCGTCCGCCTCGATCCGATCGCCCGCCGCGGTGTGCACCGCGGTCGCATGTCCCGTATGTATGTCCGTCTCGATGCGGGTGACGGGCGTGTCGAGGCGCAGCACGCCACCGGTATCGCGAAACAGCGTACAGAGCGCAGCGACGAGGGCGCCCGTGCCGCCCGTCGCGAACCAGACTCCGCCCCGCATCTCGAGCGTGTGTATCAGCCCGTAGATCGACGTCGTGTCGAAGGGATTGCCGCCAATGAGCAACGGGTGGAAGCTGAAGACCTGCCGCAGGCGTGGGTCGCGAAGATGCCGGTTCACCAGCGCCGCGACCGATTGATATGCGCGGAGCTTCACGAGATCCGGCGCCACTCGGAGCATGTCCTTCACGGTCGTGAATGGCTTGTCCACGAGCGGAAACCCCGTCTCGTAAATGCGATCCATGGCCGCGCGGAGGCGACGATAGCCCGCGACATCCCGCGGCTCGAAGGCTGCGATCTGGCGGACGAGCGCATCTTCGTCGGCGGTACAATGGAAAGCCGACCCATCCTGGAACCTGATCGTGTAGAAGGGGTCGATCGGGCGGAGCTCGACGTAGTCGGCCATGCTCCGACCGCTGATGGCGAACAACTCCTCGAGCATCCACGGCGCCGTCAGGATCGTCGGCCCCGCGTCGAAGGTGAAGCCGTCCTGGCGGAACACCGCGGCGCGACCGCCAGGTTGCCCCTGCTTCTCCACGACGGTGACGGAATGTCCCAGCGCCTGAAGCCGGATCGCTGCACTGAGGCCGCCGAACCCGCTGCCGATCACAACGATGCGCATTCTACTCGGTCCGTTTAATGGTCACGTCCACGACGGTCGCTCGCGCGGCTCGGGGCGCCACGCGATGCGCGGGCCGTCTCCAACAAGCGGCCGCCGGGACGGCGCGCCACGCCATGCGTTCCAGAGTACCGAAACCCTCGACCATACGTCGATGCGCGCTCGTGACGAGATGCTGTCGTAGCCATTTTGCTCGATCGCCCCGAGGATTGCCGCGTACCCGCCGCTGCATGCGCGCGCGCAGGCTTGGGCATCGGCAGAGAGCAGATCGAGACCGGGACGTGCCGCCTCGTACAAGGCACGTGCACGCCCGACCTCGAATGCCATCAGCGGGCGCCAGCGTTCGTCACTGGCAAGTCGTGGATCATGCAGGACGTCGTCGCGGGTGAGTCCGAACATCGCGAGATCTTCATCCGGCAGGTAGCAGCGCCCCCGCCGTGCGTCCTCGCCGACGTCCCGGAGAATATTGGTGAGCTGCATCGCAACGCCCAGCGTGCGTGCATATCGAAGCGCGCGGGGAACGGCGGGCGCTCCCCCGTCGACACCGAACACGTACGCGCACATCTCCCCAACGGTACTCGCGACGCCCTCGCAGTAGCTCGACAGCTCGGTCCACGACTCGTAGCGGACGGGGCTCAGGTCGCGCGCGACCGCGCCGATCAACTCGTGCAGAAGCTCGCCGGGAACGCCGAACTCGCGCACCGCCCACGCAAGCTCGCGGAAGACAGGTGCGTCGGGACGGCCGGCCAGCGCCTGAGCGAGGTCGCGATCATAGTCCGCGAGGGCTCGCGCCGCGGCGCCCGGATCGCGTGGGTCGGCCAAATCGACGATGTCATCCGCCACCCGACAGAACGCATAAAAGGCAAACGCGCCCCGCCGTTTCTTCGCGGGGAGCAGACGACTTGCCAGAGCAAATGTTCGGGCATGCTCCCGCACTATTCGTTCGCAGATCGGTGCGTCGATGGCGTCCGTCACGAAGAAGAGGAATGAGGCGTAGGGCATATGCGAACGAGGGACGCCGGGCACCGGGTCGGCTCGCCTGGGCATGCAACGTCCTGTCGGGCTGAACGTGCCGCCGGCGGTCTCGGTTCCCATTGTCGCCGTGGCTGGTCTGGATTCTGCACCTTTGGCAAGAATACACGGCGGATCTCGGGAGGGCGCAGCGCCCATCCGTCGTCGTGAGCCAGCGCTCTCGCCACCCCGGCCCTTCGCCCATGCAGATCATCGCCAGCTGCCCGATCGCCTCGACCCTGGCGAACCAGTTTCGTGAGGCGAAGAACGACCTCACCTATGCCTGGCTCGAGCGGATCGCGGCGCGAGTCAACATCGACCGCAACCGCATCTTCCCGACGGATGCGCTGCTCGACCACGTGCCGCTGCTCGTCGCCGGCATCGCGGATTACCTCGAGAATCCGACGGAGGACATTGCGTCGGACATGCCGGTCGTCGCCAAGGCCATGGAGCTCGGCGCGCTGCGACACGCGCAGGGCTTCGATGCCTACGAGATCCTCAAGGAGTACGAGCTGCTCGGCGGCGTGCTGTTCACCTTTGTCCAGCGGCGTCTGGACACGATCGACGAGCCGTGCTCGCGCGGCGAGCTCTTTCTCTGTTCACACCGCCTCTTCCGGGCAATCGCGCTGATCCAGCAGGTGACCACGACGCACTTCCTGCGCATGGCCAACGAGGCCGTGCGCGAACGCGAGGAGCGGCTACGCGGATTCAATCGGATGGTATCGCACGAGCTGAAGAATCGTGTTGGCGCGATCCAGGGCGCTCACGCCATGCTCAGTGAAGCCTGGATCGATGATGCCCAGCGAACGAAGTTCGTGGGGATGATCGGCGAGAACGCCGAGGGGATTCGAACGCTGCTCGACAACCTTGTCACGCTGTCCCGGTTGGATGCCGATACCCGCCAGAGCCGGCACATCGAGTTGCCGCAGGCCGCGGCGGAGGCCGTCCGCCAGCAGCGTGAGCTGGCGCGAGCCCGGGGCGTCCGGGTCCACGTTGCCGAAGACCTGCCGGCGGTCGAGGTCAGCGCGGCCGCCGTCGAGCTTTGCCTGTCGAACTACATCTCGAACGCCATCAAGTATTCGGACCCGGTGAAGGAGGACCGCTGGATACTCATCGAAGCTGCGATGCAAACCCGCGAGGATGGTGCGGGCACGCCGGAGCTATTGGTTCGGGTGCGGGACAACGGACTGGGAATTCCCGAGGGAGCCGAGGCGCAGTTGTTCCAGCGTTTCTTCAGGGCTCACGAGGAGACCGCATCGGCGATCGAGGGGACGGGACTGGGCCTCAGCATCGTTCGCGATACGGTGGAGACGCTCGGCGGTCGTGCCTGGGGCGAGCGCAACGCGGACGGAGGCTCGACGTTCGTATTCACCTTGCCCAGCCGACGTTCGAGCGACGCCAGACCGGACGCCTGACAGGAATTGCCTCCATTTCGCCGCGTGCATCCCGGGCATCAGCGCCGTCCCGCGCATTAGATCTCCATCACAACGCGCACATCGGGCGACAGCGTGGCTGACGCGGTCGAGCGCGTCAACCAGGAGACGACAAGGAAGACGAGGAGTGACGCGACGAGCGACAGTCCGGAGACCGTGACACCGGTCGGGAAGCTGTAGACCTTGAAGTAGGCCAGCGTCTCCGAGAGGAGCGTCACGACGATGCCCGTCGCGATCGACGCGATTGCGCCGGCGCGCGTCGCACCCTCCCAGTTCAAGCCTACCGCAAGGGCCGGGACGAGCGTCGAGGCGAAGAGTCCCCACCCGAAGATGCCCAGGAACGCAACGAGGGTACCCGACGCCTGCGCAACCAGCGCGGCCGCCACCGAGATGACGATCGTCGAAATCCTGCCCCAGCGGAGCTCGTTGGTTACGCGGCCACCCAGTGCGACCGGCAAGTCATGCGTGAGCGCCGCCGCGCTTATGCTCATGAACGAGTTGACGGTGCTCATGATCGCCGCCGCCACGCCCGAGAACACGAGGGCGGAAAGAAATACCGGGGTGAAGCGAAGGAGAAACGTCGGCGTCGCGTCGTCCGGGCTGGCAAGCGGTGCGAGCTCGCCGCGCGCGACAAGCGCCTTCACCACCAGCCCGACGCCTACATACAGGAGGAGCGTGACGAACAGCGCGCTCGTCATGATCAGCGGATACCACTTCAGCCGATGCGGGTCCTTCAGCATGTAGAACTTGTGGATCACGTGCGGCTGGCCCAGCGAACCGAGGCCGAACACGAAGAAGAACGATAGTGCCGCGAGCGGGGACAGCTTGCCCCAGGGCCCGAGGAAGGGCGCATCGGTGGCAAGGATCGTCCGCGACATTCCGCCCATCCCTCCCCCGATCTCGAGCACATAGACGAAGACGAGAACCGACGCGAGCGCCATCAGGCTGCCCTGAAAGACATCGGTGTAGACGCCGGCGAGGATGCCCCCGCTCACTGAGTAGGCGAGCGTGATCAGCATGCCAATCCAGATCCCCGCTCCGAGACCCGTGTCGAAAATCGCGTCGATCACCAGGCCGAGCGCGAGCATGTTTGTCGCCATGTAGCCGATGACGGCAATAAGAATGGCGATTGCCGCGAGCCCCTGGGCGAGGGGCGAGTCATACCGTGCACCGATGGCATCGGGAACGGTGATCATCGTCCGCACTTCGGCGAGCAGGCGCATGCGTTTCGCGAGCACCCAGGCGCCCATGGCAGGCGTCAGCGACACCGGCAGGATGATGAACACGGCGCCGATCCCCATCTGGTAAACCAGCCCGGGGCCTCCGATGAAGGCGAAGCCGGACAGCGTGGCCGACATCGCCGCGATGGCGAGCGGCCACAGCCCGATTCCCTGGCCGGCGACGAAGAAGTCACTCGCCGTTCGCGTGCGTCGCGTCGCCCACGCGCCGATGGTGGCCACGATGGCGAAATACGCAACGGCCACCGAGACGATTACCGGCTGCGTGAGCTGCGGCAGTTCCGCTGTCTGCAGCGACGCCATCGCACGCACGACAATCACGTCGCGTCCTCGGCAGCGAACATGGTCGCTTCGCGCAATCGCCGCATCTCGCCCACTCGAGCGAGATCCGCTTCGCTCAGCGTCGTCGAATCGAAGGTGAACGCATACGCGAGCGGCAACAGCAGGAGCGGAAGGATCCCGATGCCGTACAGCACGATCGCCGTTCGCGGCGGCAGCCCCAGCCACAGAGTCGACTCGGCCGATTCCGGTGGCATGAGCAGTACTGCACCGAACCCCACGATCAACAACACGTAGATGGCGGTGAAGGGCATCATCAGACCCCTGATCCCGCCCGTTCCACGGACCGCGCCGAGCACCATCATCGCGAGCATCGTGGTCGATGTGCCGATCATGTACACCCAGGTCATCCAGGGCGACGCCGTCCCGGTCGCGAAGACGCCGAAGTAGGCCACGGCAATCAGCGTCACGCCTCCGACGAGGCCGAGCAGTGCGGCAGAGCGAGTCATCGGATCACTGGTAGGGGGCTCGATCGCCGGATTCGGGCGACGCTCTGCCGCTCGGCGGCGACCCCCGGCGGGGCGGCCCCGGGGCAGCCGGGGCGATGCGAAAGCCGGGACTCGAACCCGGACGGGTTGCCCCACAGGATCCTAAGTCCTGCGCGTCTACCAGTTCCGCCACTCTCGCGCCGCTGTATGATAGCGCCTGGGGCAAGAGCACGACGGCCCCCTCACCGCGCGTGAGGGGGCCGTCGTGCTCGCTCAACCGCCCGTTTCGCTCAGCCGCCCACGCGAATGTTGACGACGCGGAGCGGGGCCGCGCCTGACGCGAGCGAGTGCACATAGAGGCTGACGTAGTCGCCCGCCTTGAGGCGCGAGACCGCGCTCGCCAGATCATCGAGGCTCTTCACGGAGCGCCGAGTGCCTGGCGCAAGAATCTCGACGATCACGTCGCTCTGCTGCGCCCCGTCCAAGAGGCCTGCCGCAGGTCCGTTCGGATAGACTTCCGTCACGCGCACTCCGGCGAGGCCCGGCGACACGGCGCGCGGTTCGGAACCGGGAACGTACGCCGCTCCGACGATACCGAGCTTCGTCCCCAGGGGACCGCTCATTGGGGCCGGTCGGCTGTCAGTGCGGAGCGGCGTCGCACCCGTACCAGGCCGTTCGGCAACCCGGATCGAGACTGTCTTCCGCTCGCCTCCATATCGGACGAACTCGACGCGTACGGTTTCCCCCGGCTCGTGCTCCCGAACCGCGCGCTGGAGCGTGCTCACCCGATCGATGGTCTGCTCATCGATCTTGACGATCACATCACCTGGCTGCAGCCCCGCACGCTCGGCCGGGCTTCCCTCGGTGGCCTGATTCACCACGACGCCGGCGATGGTGCGCAGCCCGAGCATGCCGGCGTCCTGTTCGTTGACTTCGCGAACGCCTACACCGAGCTGACTCGCCCGTACTCGGCCGTAGCGAATGAGGTCGTCCATGACATCGCGCGCGAGCCCGATGGGAATCGCGAACCCGTATCCGCTGAAATATCCCGTCCCGCTCGCGATCGCCGTGTTGATGCCGATGACTTCGCCTCTCGCGTTGACGAGCGGCCCGCCCGAATTGCCGGGATTGATCGCCGCATCGGTCTGGATGAAGTCGGTGACCGCGTAGCTACTCGTGTCGCGCAGGCCGTTCGGGCTCCGGCCTTTTGCGCTGACAATGCCCGCGGTTACGGTGAAATCGAGTCCGAGCGGGTTGCCGATCGCGACGACCCACTCGCCGATGCGGGCGCTGTGGTCATCGCCGAGGGCCACTTTCGGGAAGCCCGACCCGTCGATCTTGAGAACAGCGACGTCGGTTTCCGGATCATTGCCAATGAGCCGCGCCCGGAATGAGCGACCGTCGTTCAGGCGCACTGTGACGCGATCGGCGGCCGTGCGGCGATCGGGCCCGGTGACGACGTGGTTATTGGTGAGGATGTACCCGCTGTCGGAGACAATGAATCCGGACCCGCTCGACGAGAGCGGCCGGTCGCGCTGCGGCTGCAGGAACTCCTCGAATCCCTCAAACCCGGGAGGCAGGCGGCCCGGTGTGCGGCCTCGCTGCGCCACCTGGGGAAGGTCGCTCGTTGCGTCGATCGAGACCACGGCGGGGGTGACGTGCTCGGCGATGGCCACGAACGCCTCCCCGGCGTCAGCGAGCGGCTTGACCTGCTGCACGGGAGGCTTCGAAGCCACTCCCCGCCCCTGCGCGTGGCTGAACGGCGTGAGGTCGAACCCTGCGGCGAAGAGGAGGCCGCACAGGAAGGCGACCAACACGGCACCGCCAAAACGGATGCGGGGAAGCACGGGAGTCATGACGTCATCTCGATGGCTGGTAGTGCGACACGAACTCTACACATGGCGTGGCTGGATAGTTTCCGGAAGTACCGGCGGTGGTGCCGCTTCGCGCCGCGCACACCGCACATGCCCCGCGGGCAACGAGCACCACGCGGGGCATGACGAGAGACGCGACGGTACTGGCGTTAGTCACCCTCGGTGGTTCGGCAGTTTCCGAACCACCGAGGTCACATCCACCCGATCACTTCTTGTCGTCGTCGACGATCTCGTAGTCCGCCTCGACGACATCGTCCCGCGCTCCAGCCGTCGCGCCTGCGGTGGGCGGCTCTGCACCCGCCGCCGAGCCAGTCGCGCCGCTGGCACCACCCTCGGGAGATGGCTGGGGTTGCTGCTGTGCATAGAACGCCTGGCCGGCCTCCTGGAAAACCTTGGTGAGCTCTTCCTGCGCAGCCCGGATTTCGGCCATGTCGTCGCCCCGGAGCGACTTGCGCGCCCGGTCCACCGTCCCGTCGAGCTTCGCTTTCAGCTCCACCGGAATCTTGTCCGACCATTCCTTCGCGTTCTTCTCCACCTCGTAGGTCATGCTGTCGAGGCGGTTGCGTGTGTCGATCTCCTCGCGTCGCGCCTTGTCGGCCGTCGCATTCTTCTCGGCGTCCTTGACCATGCGATCGATTTCAGCCTCCGAGAGTCCACTCGAAGCCTCGATGCGGATCTTCTGCTCCTTCCCGGTCGCCTTGTCCTTCGCGGTCACGTGCAGGATGCCGTTCGCATCGATGTCGAAGGTCACCTCGACCTGAGGCATTCCGCGTGGTGCGGGCGGGATCCCCGTGAGCTGGAACTTGCCGATCGTCTTGTTGTAGGTGGCGAGCTCGCGTTCGCCCTGCAGCACGTGGATCTCCACCGTCGTCTGGCTGTCGTCCGCCGTGGAAAAGGTCTCGCTCTTCTTGGTCGGGATCGTCGTGTTGCGGGGGATCAGGACCGTCGTGACACCGCCGAGCGTCTCGATGCCGAGCGACAGCGGCGTGACGTCCAGCAGGAGCACGTCCTTCTGCTCGCCGGTGAGCACGGCACCCTGGATCGCGGCGCCGATCGCCACGACTTCGTCGGGGTTGACACCCTTGTTCGGTTCCTTGCCGAAGAACTTCTTGACGATCTCCTGAATCTTCGGGATGCGCGTCGAGCCGCCGACGAGAATCACCTCGTCGATGTCCTTCGGCTGGAGATTCGCATCCTTGAGCGCCTTCTCCATCGGCGGCAACGTGCGTTGCACGAGGTCGTCGACCAGCTGCTCGAACTTCGCCCGGGTGAGCGAATAGTTCAGGTGCTTCGGGCCCGACTGGTCCGCCGTGATGAAGGGGAGGTTGATGTCCGTCGAGTTGGTGCTCGACAGCTCCATCTTCGCCTTCTCGGCCGCCTCCTTCAGGCGCTGGAGCGCCATCGGATCCATGGAGAGGTCGATCCCCTGGTCGCGCTTGAACTCGCCGACGATCCAGTCCATCACGCGCTGGTCGAAGTCGTCGCCGCCAAGGTGCGTGTCGCCGTTGGTGGACTTCACCTCGAACTGGCGTGATCCATCCACGTCGTACAGCTCGAGGATCGAGAT
>JANOCW010000238.1:0-5391 GCA_031412375.1 Gemmatimonadaceae bacterium
CAACATCGCGCAGGTCATGGCTGCGGGGACGCGATATCTCGAGACGCGCGACTCCGCGGCGCAGGAGGACTTCCGCCGGCTGGGATCGTCCGCTCACCGTGCGCAGCGCGAGATGAACCTGCGTGACGGCCAGTCCGCTGAGGAGATCACGCTGCTCGCCTCGATCGACCGCCGGCTCGCCGCGATGGAGATCGCCTATGCGCTCGCCCATCGGCTCGCCGACCTCGAGCGATCCGCGCAGGCACGCGCCGCCGCCGATGTGGCATTCCCGATCGCCGACAGCCTGCTCGCCGACATTGCGGTGCTGGGCACGCTGAAGGCCGCCCGCGTCAACCTTGCGGCAGACAAGCTGCGCTCGGAGAGCGGACGGAGAGCGTTCGCCATGATCAGCGCACTCGTCGCGGCACTCCTGGTCGCCAGCGTGGTCGTCTTCACGACGATGCGTTCACTCACCCGACCCCTCGCCGTCCTCGTGTCACATGCGCACCAGCTCAGCGCGGGCAACCTCACGGCGCGAACGAACGAGCGCCTTCCCCGCGAGTTCGAGATCCTCGCGGCGGCGATGAATCAAACCGGCGAGTCGCTCTCACGGCTCGTCGCCGCGGCCACGGCGACCGCCGATGAGGTGACGACGTCCGCGAATGACCTCTCGTCCGTCAGCAGCCAGATCACGAGCTCCGCCACCCAGGTCGCCGCGGCGATGAACGAAGTCTCGCGCGGTGCCGAGAGCCAGGTGCACGAGCTCCGCACCGTGGATGGGGCACTGCTGCGTATTCGTGAGCGCGCGGAAGGCGTCCGCTCCGGCGCATCCGATGTGACCACGCTCGCCTTCCAGATCGAGGACGTCGCGGAGGCGAAGCGTGCCGAAGTGCGCACGGCGCTCGCGACGCTGCTCGCCGTGCGGGAGAACGTGCAGAAGGCGGCGAGCGAAGTCGCCCTGCTCGACGACGCCGCCGCCGACATCAATCGGTTCGTCGCCACGGTGACGAAGATCGCCGAGCAGACCAACCTGCTTGCACTCAACGCCGCCATCGAGGCGGCCCGCGCCGGGAACTCCGGCCGGGGCTTCGCCGTCGTCGCCGAGGAAGTGCGCAAGCTTGCGGAGGCGGCCGAGTCGTCGTCGTACGACATCGTTCGCATGACCGCAATGATCACCGCCCGCGTTGCGCATACCGCCGAGGCGATGGAAGCCGGCGTTCAGCGCGTCAACGAGATCGAGCGGATCTCGCGCGAGGTCGAGGACGCGCTGGCCAGCATTTCGGCAGCGGCCTCGCACATGCGTGAAGCGGCCAGCACCGTGACGAGCGCTGCCCGGGAGAATGCGCAGGCGGTCGAAAGCGCCGCCAAGGGCGTGACGTCGATCGCGCGGACGGCGGAGAGTCATGCCTCTGCCGCCCAGCAGATCAACGCCTCAACCCAGGACCAGAGCGCGGCCTGCGAGCAGATGACGTCTGCCTCCGCGAGCCTCCTCAAGGGATCGACCCAGCTGCGGCGACTGGTCGGCGGGCTGAAGACCGAAGCGGCGTGAGTCTAGCGCGCTGACCGCGGGCGACCGCCATCGAGCCGCACCCGATCGTCCCGGTCCGCGATCGCCCTGACGACGTCGTGCAGGTAGCGGGTGATCCGCGTGTAGTGCGGGTAGTCGAGGTACTGCGCTTCGTCCGTCACCTGGTGGTAGTCCGCGTGCAGGCCGGTGAAGAAGAACGCCACCGGGATCCCGATCCGCGCATAGTTCGCGTGGTCGCTGCGGTCGTAAATCCCCTCGGGATGGTCGGGCGCATCCCACGACAGGTCGAAGCGCAGCGGGGGACGCTGGCGGGCATTCACGGAGTCGACGACGTGCCCCAGCTCCCTGGAGAGCCGCCGATGGCCGACGACGATCAGATAGTCCGGCCCGCCCCCCTTCACATCCTCGGCCGTCCCACGACCGATCATGTCGACGTTGATCTGGGCGACGATCGAATCGCTCGGGACGGTCGGGTTGTCGGTGAAGTGTCGCGACCCGAGGAGACCGTCCTCCTCCCCGGTGTGCCAGACGAACAGCACTGAACGCCGCGGTTTCCGTTCGGCGGTGACCAGCGCTTCGGCGATCTCGAGCAACGCCATCGATCCCGACCCGTCATCATCGGCGCCGTTGGCAATCGAGTCGAGGCGGGCCGGCCTGATGCGCCGGAGGCTGTCCACATTCACGCGTATTTGGGGCGCTGGGCGCCGCGACCGCTGCGCCCTGTGCTGGGCGAGGAGCATGGCGCGCAGGGAGTCGTGATCCAGCGGCGCGGCGTTGAAGCCGACGTGATCCTTGTGCGCACCGATCGCGACGTATTGCCCCCGCAGCCGTGCGTCGCTTCCGCGAAGGATGGCCACCACGTTGCGCGCACTGGTCGTCGTGGCGGGACGGGTCGCCAGACGGAAGCTGCCTCGTACCGTGCCGCCGGCAGCTCCCGGCGCACGCGTGGCGACGGATGCTCCGAGCAGGCGATCTGCCGCAGTGTGCGTGACGTGCACCACAACCGGGCCCTCGAGTGGGGTCCCGCCGGCATTTGCCGTGAACAATGCTTCGGGCGCATCGAGTGTGGCCCGTTCGCGGTCGTTCATCAGGTCGAGGTTGACGATGGCGATACCTGCCGCCGACGCGAGCCGTGGCACATATCGCACGGGCCGCGTGCGCCCCTCGCCGGAGTTCGGTACCATCAGGACCACGAACTTCCCGGCCGCCTGCTGCCGGCTGATCATCGTGGACTCGTCGTTCAGCATTCCGCCGTAAACGACTGCCGCTCCCTCGATCGAACGCGGCGTCGACCGGGACGCGGGCACGAAGTCGACGCCATACCGGAGTGCGTGACCGCCGATGGTGAGCGTCGCATCGCGGTCCATCGCGCGCTCGATCGAGGGGACCGTCTGGAAATAGGTGCCGTTCTCGCCGGCCGGTTCGAGTCCCATCCGGCGAAGCTCGCTCGCGAGGTACTCGGCACCCTTGCGGTCCCCCTCCTCGGGGGCATTGCGCCCCATCATCGAATCGTCAGCGAAGATGGCGATGCGGGCGCGAAGATCCGCCTCCACGATCGCGGCGGCGGTCACGGATGCCGAGGCGGTGGTCCCGGATGCCGCTGCGCCGGGTGCGGGCGCCGACGAGCCCGGCGTGGTCGGCGATGCAGTCTGCGAGCTCGGCTCGGCTCCGGGCCGTGCGCAGCCCGCGATGACCATCGCCAGCACCAGTCTCCGCGTCCCGGCCGCTGCCCTCCGAGAAATCATGCGCCGGCGACCACCACAACGCTCGGACCGACCTCGCACGATCACCGTTTGCTCGACGCAGGCTGAATCGCGGTGTCCGACGGCCCGTCGCCGGGTGAGGGCGGCGCCGCGACCTTGGGCTGGGCCGTGACCCACCGCGCAGGATCGAACAATCCGTCCGCGAGCGGAATGTTCACCCGCACGTCCGTGTACTCCTCCTTGAAGAACGCACGGCCATTCCGGAGCATGAGCACCTCGATCGCCACCGGAAATCCGCCGATCTCCGTGTAGCGTTCGAATCGGTATTCCGTGACGACGGTCCCCGCCGGATTGCGCTGGAACATGCGCACGAACAACAGGCGCTCGGCGTCCACCCAGAACTGGTTCGTCGTCGAATCGCCGACGGCCGCTCCGACGATGTGGACACGGCGCCCCTGCCATTGTCCATCGCGGATCACGCCGAGGTCGAAGCCGAGCGAGTCGAGCGTGCGCGCAGTTGCCGCGGGCGGTTGCGCATTGACGTCGAAGCCCAGCAGCAGGAGCGCGTTGATGCCGGGCTGACTCTGGATCTGCTTTCCGTTGTCGAACACGTGCACCTTGCCACCCTCGTAGATCACGCCACTGCGACTGGTGAGCGGCAGGTAGTCGATGCGCAGCCGGCCCGGGACGGCCAGGTGCTCGAGCCACTGCGTCTTCTGCTCGCCACCCGACGCCTGGTAAAGCGTGTTGTTCTGGACGAAGGAAAGGGTCGAGAGATATCCACCGGCGTAGCGCGCGTGCATCGCAGCGACCAGTTCGGCGCCGGTGGTGATCGACGGGGCCACGGCGGGAGCGCCGACGACGACGCTTCGGGGAGCGCAGGCGAGCGAGCAGAATGTCGCGGCGAGCAACATCAGGCGGTGCGTGACGGGCATGCGTGACCGGGCGGAACGGAGGGAGACTGGCCGCGCGGCTGCGGCTCGTCGGAGGGTGTATAATATCGTTCATGACCCCTTCCGTGTTCCATCGCGGTCAGAAGCGTCGGGCTGGGGAACGTCACGCGGTGCTCCTCCTCAGCGGCGGCCTCGATTCCACGACGATGCTCGCGCTGGCGACCAGCGAGCAATACGAGGTTCACGCCCTGACATTTCGCTACGGTCAGCGGCACGGGCACGAGGTGGAGGCCGCCAGGCGCATCGCCTCCCGCTACCGGGTGGCGCAGCACGTCGTGATGGACATCGACCTGCGAGCCTTCGGCGGGTCCTCACTCACGGCCGCCATGCCGGTGCCCAAGGGCAGGGCGCGCGATGTCATCGCCTCCGGGATTCCTTCGACCTATGTCCCGGCCCGCAACACAATTTTCCTGTCGTTCGCCCTTGCGTGGGCGGAGACGCTCGGAGCCCAGGAGATCTTCATTGGCGTGAACGCCGTTGACTACAGTGGATATCCGGATTGCCGGCCGGAGTATCTCGCGGCTTTCGAGCGACTCGCCGTACTCGCGACCCGCAGCGGCGTCGAGGGCGAGGGCGCCATCTCCATCCGCGCTCCACTGCTGAGCCTCAGCAAGCGCGAGATCATCGAGCTCGGGACGGGCCTTGGTGTCGATTACTCCGCCACCACCACGTGCTACGATCCTGACGATGGCGGGGCGGCCTGTGGGCGCTGCGACGCGTGCGCACTGCGTCTCCGCGGGTTCGCCGACGGCGGCCTGACCGATCCCGCCAAGTACTCTCCGCGTCCCGCCGCCGACCGGTGATCTGAGAGGGCGGCACAGGCATGCGCGCGGCGTGCCCGGTGCCGGGCCAAGGGGGTGGGTCGGAACGACCGAGTGACCGGTAAGGATGTCCGATCGCCCCCATTTCGATCCTCGGACGTCAATCGATCGTTGCCTCGTAACTGCAACGATTACAACGGGTTGTGACCACGGAAGGGGCATACCCCAGCGCGGTATGACCCGTGCCTTGGGAGGGGTGTGTCACAGGCTCAACTCACTCAATCAACCCCCCGGCCCATGTCTTCCTCATTCGTCCTCGTCGATCAGAAGCCGCAGCAGGGTGCACGACGCCGCAACGCGGCGCTCATGGCTCTCTTCGCGCTTCTCCTTGCCGGCTGCGCCGACTCCGAAGTCGCCGGCCCCGGATTCGAGGCGAGCCCGTGGAGCCACTTGCCGGTCGGTCGTGC
>JANOCW010000239.1:0-1720 GCA_031412375.1 Gemmatimonadaceae bacterium
CGCGGTACGGCTGCCTCGAGCTTCGTTTCGAGCGTCCCCCGCGGAATGTGCATCGCACCCGGCAGATGCCCAAGGTTCCATTCGTTCGGCTCGCGCACGTCGAGGTAGATGGCGCTCTCTCCCCGCGCGCGCATGTCCTTCACCTGCTGCGGCGTGACTTCGCGGATCCGCGTCTTCGCATCGTTGATCAGGTCCATTCCCGACTTCTGTGCCATGCATTCACCTCATGATCGAGAGTGTCACCGCTGCAGGTCGACCACCGTCAACCGTCGTGCGTCCACGTCGAGCTCCGCCGTCGCGCCGAGCGGCAGCGTCCACTGCTCCGGGATGTGTCCAACCGGGATCCCCGCGAGGCACGGGATGCCGATCGCATCCGCCGTCTCGCCGAGCACGTCGTCGAGCGCGCGCGCGCCGTCGTCGGATTCCTCTGCGCAATTCGGGCACTGCCCGAACGCAATCGCAGTGCATCCATCGAGTGCTCCGGCGAGCATGAGCTGCCGCAGCATCCGGTCGATGCGATATACGGCTTCGTTGATGTCCTCGAGCACGAGGATGGTACCGCGCAGGTCGGGGGCAAAGGGAGTGCCGCAGAGCGAGGCAATGAGCGCCAGGTTGCCGCCAGCGAGTCGCCCGCGCGCACGGCCGCCGCGAATGATACGCGCGCCGGATGCGACGCCGCACGAATCCGTCTGCGCGATGACGGCACGGGCGAGGGAATCGCGGGAAAAATCCGAGAGGTGCTGGCGCGCGGTTGGCGCGTGGAACGATACGACATCGCATCGCGTCGACAGCGCGGCATGCAGCGCCGTGATGTCCGAAAAGCCGAGCAGCGCCTTGGGTGCACGGGCGAGCGCGTCGAAGTCGATGCCGGCCAGGAGGCGCATGGCCCCGTATCCGCCGCGGAGGCACCAGATGCCGGCAATGTCCGGGTCGCTGAGCGCAGCCATGAGATCACCGAGTCGCTGCGCGTCATCGCCCGCGAAGTAACCGCGACGGGCGAGCGCATGCTCGGCGACGACTGGGTCCCATCCGAGTGAGCGCGTGGTTGCGACCGCCCGCTCGAGCTCTGCAGCGTTGCGCAGCGGACCTGCCGGCGCGACGAGGGCCACACGTGCGCCGGACATCAGCGGTGCTGGCCAGCGCGCAGCGCGTGAAGCGGTCATCGAGGGATTTGGGGCTGATACACGCACCGTGCCATGTCGAGCGATCACAGCCGTTCACCACATATGGCACGTGCGTTGCGACGCTGTGATGTCCCAAGGCGGGCCACGAGACGCGGATGCGGAGCGGGCGACGCCATTCTGTCGGAGGATAGCCGAATGCCGGATCGGAACAAAGGCCAGGGCGGTAGCGGTGACGAAGGCTCAAACCGCGAAGAAGGCGGTCTGGGCGCGTCGCAGGGCGGGTCACGCTCAGGTTCGTCAGGCGGGAGCAAGGGCGGCGAGCAGCAGGGCGATGGAAGCTCGGGCCTCGAGTCGGGCGGCGCTGGGCGCGGTGCTGGTTCGTCCGGCGCCTCGGGCGGAAACAAGGGCAGCTCAGGCGGATTCGGCGGCGCCGGCGGACGTGAAGGATCCGAGGAAGAGACCGAAGAGTTCTCTGCCGGCGGCGGTGGATCGTCCGGCGGCGGTGGCGGCCAGTCGGGCGGCGGCTCCGGCGGCGCGATGGGCGGCGGTGGCGGCCAGAAGGGTGGCGGCTCCGGCGGCGGTGGATCGCCTGGTGG
>JANOCW010000240.1:0-3317 GCA_031412375.1 Gemmatimonadaceae bacterium
GCTCGGCGATCCAGTCCTCACCACGATCGCGAATGCCGGTCACCTCGCGGCCGGGGATTCACTCTTCTTCTTCGCTTCGCTCACCCGCGACGAGCTACGCGCCTTCGACCCTGCGGGTCGCCCACGCTGGACGGCAACCCGCGGCCTGGCGTGGGCGCGACCGCCGAGCTTCGTTGCACGCGTCCCGAATCCCGGAACACTGTCCTATCATCCGACGAACCTCGCCCTGACCGTTCACGGCGGGCTGCTCTATGCGCTGACCTACGGAGACAGCACGGGCGAGAACATGCGCATCGATGCGTTCGAGCCGACGACCGGCGTGCTCGTGCGCACCGCATCCCTTCCGAGTGCCACGATGCTCATCGCGCTCGACGAGAGTGGCACCTTGTGGCATGCGCCCGCGGATACGCTGAGCGTGATCGGGGCGCCACCGGGTACCGTCACCGTGGACTTCTCACTGCCAACGCCGGGTGGGGACACGCTCCGGCTCCGCTCGTTCCGGGGCAAGGTCGTGCTCCTCAACGTATGGGCGAGCTGGTGTGGGCCCTGCCGCGAAGAGTTCCCCCTGATGGCGGAGCTGTCGCGCGGCCTTCCGCCCGAGGATTTCGCAGTGGTCGCCGTCAGCGATGACATGCGGGAGTCCGACGCCCGACGGTTTCTCGCCGAGCACGACGTGCCGTTCGCCGTCGCGTGGGCGCGAGGCGCGCTCCGAGGAAAGCTGGCCTACAATGGGCTCCCGTTCACCGTACTGCTCGACCGTGAGGGTCGCGTCGTGCACCGCTACATTGGCTTCGGCGGGCGGCAGCAATTCGAGCGGCTTCGCGCCGATGTCGCCACGGCGCTGATGCAGGCCTCACGTCCGCGAGGCGCGCGCGACTGAACCGATCGTCGCACAGCGGCACCAGGTGAGGTCACCTCGATGCCGGCGATCCAGACAGTCTAGTGGCGGCCGTTCCCGCGAGCGGCGACCGCGTGCGCAGCGGCGGCGCGCGCCTCATCCCGCGCATCACCAGCCCATTCGACCGTCTCCTTCAGCTCGGCCCGAGTCTCCTCGAGCGTGTACGAAGGCTCGCCGAACGAGCTGACGCCGCGCTTGATCAGCCAGATCCCGAGGCCGATCTCGATCGCGCCGGTCACGAGTGCCCCGAGCCACATGTTGCCGTTGGCGACCTGGCCGATTCCCGTAGCGAGCGCAATCGTCAGCGCGATCAGCATCACGACGCCGACCCCGAAGGCGACGCCCAGCCACATGGCGCCCTTCGCCGCGGTCTTCGCGGACTCCGATGCCTCGAGCTTCGCGAGGCGGACCTCGTCCTTGACGAGGCGCTTCGAGTCGTCGGTCAGGCGCTTGACGAGGTCGGGGAGTCCGATCTCGGGGTCGACATGCACGGGGTGAGCAGTCACCGCTCCTCCAGGAACCAGCGGGGGTGTGGTCGGGTTGACGTCATCCGGATTCGCAAAGAGTGTTCCTACCCCTCCTTTCGCCCGCCGCGCCGCGGGCCCGCCCGCCCCTTCGCAGCGCGCCCGGATCCAGGCTCATCCGGCGTGAGCTCCTCGACGCGGACCTGCGCCGCAAGCTCAGGCCCGACGGACCGGACGGCGTCACCGACGCGAAGGGTGATCGGGCCGCCGAACGGCTCGCGTCCCTCGACGACCACGAGGGCGCCGGGAAGGATACCCATCTCGCCGAGGTAGCGCAGCATGCCCGGATCCTCATCCCGTACCCGGAGAATCCGTGCTGTTCGGCCGAGGGCCAGCTCCACGAGGGAGAGAAGACGCCGCTCGTCCACCGCTCCCTCTCGTGTCGGAATTGGTGCGCCATGCGGATCGACCGCCGGCTCCCCGATCGCCGCGGCCATCCGGTCGATCAGCTCATCCGACGCCGCATGCTCCAACCGCTCGGCCTCGGCGTGCACTCGATCCCAGGGATACCCGAGCGCCCCGGCGAGGTAGGCCTCGATCACCCGATGGCGCCGGATCGTTCGCAGTGCGGCACGCCGACCGGCGGTCGTGAGCCGCACGCCCTTGTAGCGCTCGTGGGCGAGCAACCCCTGGTCGGCCAGCCGCCGGACCATCCCGCTGACCGAGGCGGGCGCTACGGCGAGCCGGTGCGCGATGTCGTTCGTCGCCGCGGCTCCCGCGCCCCGCTCGATCTCGTAGATGACCTTGAGATAGTCCTCGACGGGCCCGGTCAGCTCGTCGTCCTTCTTCGCGGCGGTCACCGCATCACCGACGCTCGCCGGACTGCGCACGCGCACTGCTGCCGCCCGGTACGGGCGCATGCGCGCGCACGAGCAGTACCGGCACCATCGACTGGTGACGCACCTCGTTGGCGACGCTGCCGAGTACGAGGTCGGTGAGCATGCGGTGGCCGTGCGTGGACATGGCAATGAGGTCACAGCCCTCCCGCACCGCCGCGGCGGCGATCTCTGTCGCCGGATCTCCACCCGCCAGTACTGCCTCCGCCTCGAATCCCTCGCCCTCGAGCTCCTCTGCCAATCGCTCCAGGTAGTCGTGGTCGGAGCGCATTTCCTCCGACTCGCGCAGATCGAACAGCTTCGCGTTCCGGGCTGCCCAGCCGTCGGCCACGTGGATCAGGACGAGCGCTGCACCACAGACGCGAGCGAGGCCGCGCACATGGAGGAGAATGGCGTGATCGGTGTCAGTGTGCTCGAGCGGAACGAGAATCCGGCGATACGTCACGACATCCACTCCCTGGCTGTCTGGAAGAGAAGCCACGCATTGAGCGAGCCGATCACCACCGCGACGCTGTAGGCAAGGACCGTCAACCATCGCGGGTTCACGAGGGCGCCCATCTTCATGCGGTCGGAGGTGAACTGGACCAGAGGAAAAACGGCGAAGGAAAGCTGGAGGCTGAGGACTACCTGGCTCAGGATCAGCAGCTGCGCCGTGCCGCTGTCACCGTAGAGGATGGCAACGATCGCTGCGGGAATGATTGCGATCCCGCGGGTGATCAGCCGCCGGAGCCATGGCCGCAGCCGGATGTTGAGGAACCCTTCCATGACGATCTGGCCGGCCAGCGTCCCCGTCAAGGTCGAGTTCTGCCCGGAGGCCAGCAGCGCCAGAGCGAACACGGTGCTCGCGCCTGCGCCGAGAAGGGGGGTCAGTAGCTTGTAGGCATCCTGAATCTCGGCCACCTCGTTGTTTCCCGTCGTATGAAACGACGCCGCCGCGACGATGAGAATCGCGGCGTTGATGAACAGCGCGAACGACAGCGCGATCGTTGAATCGAGGAAGGCGTAGCGCGTCGCCTCGCGCTTTCCGGCGGGAGTTTCCTCGTAGCGGCGCGTCTGCAC
>JANOCW010000241.1:0-1644 GCA_031412375.1 Gemmatimonadaceae bacterium
CATCAGCTGCACCAGCCGGTAGGCCATGACGTAGTCCATGCCACCATGGCCGCCGGCCTGCGCCTTCGCGCCCAACTCGCGCCACAGGGTATGCTCGTACTTCTCCTTGTAGCCATCGATCGGGGCCCAGCGATGTGACGCGCCGTCCCCCTCCACGTACACGCGGGCCGGATAGTCCTCGAAGATGCCCTTGGTGCCCTGCACCGCATTGATGCGCGAGTACGGGCGCGGGCTCGAGACATCGTGCTCGAGACGGATCGTGCGCCCCTTCGCCGTCTTGATCAGCGAGACGTTGAGATCTCCGTTCACGTATTTCTCCGTCCAGCGCGGATCGTCCTTCGGGACATGGTCCGCGCGCCACTTCGTCAGCCCGGCCTCGGGCGTGCTCATCGACACCAGATAGTCGAACCGGTCCCCGCGATGGATGTCGAGGTACCAGGCGACGGGACCGAGGCCGTGCGTGGGATACAGGTTGCCGTTGCGGGTGCGGTGCGCCGACCGGCGCCACAGTCCCTCGTCCCGCGTCTCGAAGAGTATCTCGCGCAGGTCGTGATTGTATGCGGCGCCGCCATGCTTCAGCTCCCCGAACAACCCGGCGCGAACGAGTTGCAGCACTAGCAGCTCATTGTACCCGTAGCAGACGTTCTCGAGCATGATGCAGTGCCGCCGCGACCGCTCGGACATGTCGACGAGCTTCCAGCAGTCCGCGATCGTGAACGCCGCCGGCACTTCGGTCGCTGCATGCTTCCCATGCGCCATCGCGCTCAGGCAAACCGGCACGTGCCACTGCCACGGCGTGGCCGTATAGACGATATCGATGTCGTCGCGGGCGCACAGGTTCTCGAAGTCGCGCTCACCCTTTGTGTAGACGGCGGGCTCGTAGTCGTGTCCGGCCTTCTGCATCATCGATCTCGCCCGCTCGACCTTGTCGGGGACGAGATCGCACAGCGCGACGATCCGCACGTTGCCCACGCCGAGCAGCTCGTTGAGCACGCTGCGTCCGCGCAGTCCGGTCCCCACGATCCCGACGCGCACCGTGTCGCGCGGCTCGAACTTCACCCCCATCATCGAGTCCGCGACGGGTGGCGGCCCCGCGTCCTCGTCCACCGGGCCAGCCGCGGCGTGCGCATCCGCCGTCAGGCCGAGCTGCGAGAGACCAAATCCGGCGCTCGCAGCGGTCACGGTCTTGAGCAGCTCGCGGCGCGAAAGATTCCGGTCGGGACCGTCGCTCGAGGATGCCGTCATGGGTTGCTCCGCAGATGAGTGTCTTGGGAATTCACGCGAGCCGGTGGGCGGCTCGGGGTCGATCGAATCGTGTTGCGCGACGTGTCATTCTCCGCCGCAGCGAGTCATCGCCGGGCCTGGCCGCGTGATGAAGAACTGCGCGGATGCCGCGGCGGCGGGGAAGGCTCCACGGTATGCGTCCCGCCACGTCTCCGCAAACTCGTGCGCGTCGGCCGCTGACGTCATCGCCCAGACACTGCCGCCGAACCCTGCGCCGAACGCCGACGCCGCGTCGGCGCCGTTCGCACGCGCCATGCGCGCCAGGGCGATCGTTTCCGGCACCTGATTGCCAAGCAGCGTCTCGGCGCCAGCCTGCGAGCGGTCCACCAGCATTCCCACCTCGGCGAGATCGCCACGAGC
>JANOCW010000242.1:0-12826 GCA_031412375.1 Gemmatimonadaceae bacterium
GGTGATATCGCGCGAGACACCCTCGGCGCGGGAATGGTCCCCGCGGGGTTCGGAAGTCTCAAGCAGGATGACATCTCGGTACGGCTCCAGCTGCGCGGCCTCCTTGTGCGAGCGACGCCACTCGACGAATCGGTCATCCGGGTACTTGCACCCGATTCATATCGGTCGCTCCGCGATCGCCGCGACAGCGAGCGCGACCGGATCGCAGCCTTCGCCGCCCGATATGGGATGCGACGGTTCAGCATCTGGTCGATCTCGTACTATGGACTCGAGCCCGATGTCCGGTTCTCCCCGATGGACGTGGTGATTTCGAGCGTGGGGCGTGACTTTCGTCCGATCGAGCTCATACCGCTCACCACGGGCTTCGGGCAGAATCGTCTCGACCAGCGCGATACCCAGAGCGCCCTCTACCTCTTCGACGAAACAGTGGACGTGAACCAGCCCCTGACGATCACGGTCGAGACCATGCGAAGCGCGGGGTGGCAGGAGACGCTCCAGCTCATCGAGCGCGAACGTGCGCTCGTCCGCTCGCGGGCTGGCCGCGGTGGCGATTCCCCTTAGCCCGCGACCCCGGACCCGTTCATGGCACTACTTCCTCTTCGGCAACTGCCACCCAACAGCAGGAGCGATCTTGCAAAGCCGTGGCTCGAGCAGATCGCCAGCTCCCTCGCCGACCCTGCATGCGATCGCCCGGTCCTTTGCCGGACGGTGCTGGCGGCACTGACCTTTCCGCAGTACGCGACGTCGTGGGAGGAGGCGGTCGAGGATCCCGCGGTGGCGCTCGGGACACGTATCGCCCTGTCGGCGCTCGACCCCCGCAATGTCACGCTCGAGCCCGAGTACTACGCCGACTGCGACGACACGAAGTTCCAGCGCGTGAAGCCACTGCTCTGGCTCTGGTATGCCTTCGACCGGACCATGGTGGGAGGCCAGAACATCGACCTCGGGGTCAAGCTCCGGCGGATCCTCGCCCCGCACATCTTCCGTCGGTGTGGTGAGAATTTCAAGGCGTTTCAGCACGTCGAGTTCTCGTTCGGCTACAACATGGACGTCGGCGACAACGTGGTCATCCACCGCCATGTCCTTCTCGACGACCGCGGGGGCATCCGGCTGGGCAACAACGTGTCAGTGAGCGATTACGCCAACATCTACAGCCACACGCACAGCATCGTGGAGCAGAAGGACGTCACCAACGCGACCACGGTGCTCGAGGACGGGGTGCGGATTACGTACCATGCGACGGTGCTCGCGGGGGTGCGGGTAGGGACCCAGGCGATGGTCGGGGCGATGGCCGTGGCAACGAAGGACGTGCGCCCGTATCACGTGAATGTCGGGATCCCGGCGAAGAGCGTGCGGGTGAAGCCCAACGCACCACACGAGGAGGATTGCCTGCCGAGCGCCCGCCGCCGCGGGGAAGGGGCGAGCTAGAAGACCCGAAGGACGTCCTCGACGGGACCAGCGTGACCGGACCCGAGGAGTGCGACGATCTCGAGCATCGAGGTGCGCTCGCGCGGCCAGACGAATCGGGCCATCGCGTCCTCCACCGAAAGCCACTCGTACCCGCGGTGTTCCGGGCCCAGCACGACATCCCCCGGCTCGCCGACGAAGGCCGCGAATACCACGGCGAGCTGGACAGTCTGAAAGCCATGCAGGTAGAAGGGCTGCACGGTGATGTTGTAGAGACGCGCGATGGCGAGCCCAGTCTCCTCCTTCACCTCGCGGACTGCTGCGTGCTCCGGGCGCTCGCTGGGCTCGATCCTGCCATGAACGGTCTCCCACGCACCCGGGCAGCGCGTGTCCTCCGCGCGCTGCACGACCAGCACTCGCCATGCGGTGGCGATCGGGCGAATGACGAAGACGTCCACGACCCCCGCGACGACGGCCGTCACTGGACGGATTTCCCCATGGGAGCATCGTTGTTGCTGCCGGGAGCACCGACGTGCTCCCGATTGGCGGCTAGCGTCGGTAGCCAGGCTGTGGGCGGGGTCAGTTCGCTACCCGCCGCCTGAGCAAAGTATGGAGCCGGGCGCTGAGGGCCCTCGGGCGGAAGGGTTTCGTCAGGAAGTCGTCCGCGCCGCCCTCGAGCACCCTCACCTCGGAGTCCTCGTCCCCCTGCGCCGTGAGGATGATGACCGGCAGCTTCGCTGTCGCCGGCTTCGAGCGCAGCCGACTGAGCACGCCGAACCCGTCCAGTTGCGGAAGATTCAGGTCGAGCACGACGACGTCCGGCGCCCCGCGATCGATCTGGTCGAGTGCCTGGATGCCATTCGCCGCTTCGAGAACGCGGAACCCATCCCGCTCCAGGAGGTCGCGCAGCACGCGCCGGAGCGGTTCTTCATCCTCGACGATGAGGACTGTCTTCCCGGCGACGCCCGCGTGCACCTCATCAATGAGCTGGAACGCCTCTTCCCCGGCGTGCGAGCCCGACGCACGGGGGCCCGGGAACGCGCGGTGGCCTCCGGAAACGTAGGCGGCGTGCGGGCCCGATGGCGACCGGCGCGCGGGCGTGTCGAGCCGGGACGTGGTTCGGGGGCGGGCATCGGGCATCGCGGGGATCTCGAGAATGCGCAACAACTCCTCGACGCTGGTGTCTCCGCGCGCCGCGTGCTGCATACCCGATTCCCACAGCGACTTCATACCCCCCTCGCGCGCGGCTTCGGCGATCCGGTCGCCTGACTCGTTCGCGCTCACCCGCCGCTCGACCTCTGGCGTCGTGATCAGCACTTCGGTGATCGCGCGTCGACCGCGGTAGCCGGTCTGGGAGCATTCTGCACACCCAACTTCCGCGTACAGTTTTGTGTCCTCGGGAAGCCAGCGCCGCAGACGCTCCGGTACGGGATCGGTGACGGCGCGCTTGCACGCCTTGCAGAGGAGGCGGATCAGTCGCTGGGCGACGATCCCCTTCAGCGCACCGGCCAGCTTGTAGCTCTCGATCCCGATGTCGACGAGGCGTGTCACCGAGCTCGCAGCGTCGATCGTGTGCAGTGTGGACAGCACCAGATGGCCCGTCAGCGACGCCTGTACCGCCGTCATCGCGGTTTCCTTGTCGCGGATCTCGCCCACCAGCACGATGTCGGGGTCCTGCCGGAGGATCGACCGCAGCGCCGAGGCGAACGTGAGACCCGCCTTTTCGTTCACCTGCACCTGCACGATCCCGCTCAGCCGGTACTCGACGGGGTCCTCGACGGTGACGATGTTGACCTTTCTCGCCTGCGCCTGGCGCAGCATGGAGTACAGGGTCGTCGTCTTTCCCGATCCCGTCGGCCCCGTGACGAGGATGACACCCTCACGCATCGCGAGCAGCAGCTGAATGCGGTCTTTTTCGTCCGGATTGAGGCCCAGCGAATCGATGGAGAGCACCGTGGATCGCGCATCCAGGATGCGGATCACGATCTTCTCTCCGTGCGAGGCCGGCAGGGTCGACACGCGAAGGTCGACGTGAGCGCCGTTCACGGTGACTCGCGACCGGCCGTCCTGCGGACGGAGGCGGTCGGTGATGTCGAGCCCCGAAATGATCTTGATCCGGGAGACCAGGGGTACCCCGACCGCGCGCGGCAGCACCATCGATTGCCGAAGCACGCCGTCGATGCGATAGCGGATCGCGATGCCCGCCTCCTCCGGCTCGAGGTGGATGTCGCTCGCGCGTGTCGCGATGCCCTCGGCGAGAATGTGGTCGACGAGCTGGATCAGGGGCCGCGCATTGGCGCTGTCGGCGGCGAGCCCGATGTCCGCGGTCTCCTCCGTCGGCGCCTGGGTCTGCACGTCGTATTTTCCGGCGACCTTCTGCAGCAGCTTGTCGACGGCGTTGTCGAGTCGGTACACCTCCTCGAGCCGGTCGGCGATCCGCAGCGGAGACGCGAGCTGCATCCGTACCGTGCGCCCGGTCGCGAAGGCGAGCGTCCGCTCGCAGTCGAGGTCGTGCGGATCGGCGGTCGCGATGTCGAGCACCGAGTCGGTGATCGCGAGCGGGAGGACCCGGTATTTCCGCGCGAGCTGTTCCGGAACGAGCTCTCGCGCCGCCTGGGTCACACTCATGAGGTTGGCCACTCGCATCCGGAAGCGCGTCGAGAGGGCCTCCAGCAGTTCGTCTTCCGCGATCATGCTGCGCCGGACTGCCGACTCCCAGTAGCTGTCGCCGACTTCTGCCTTGAGCGCGACGATGGCCTCAGGCGGGAGAAGGTTCTCCAGCGTCGGCAACAGCCATTCGTCACGAATCTGGCGTGGAGGCATCAAACTCCGAGGCGTACGGGACATCGAGCCCCGGAAAGGTACGGTGCGCAGTGGGACATCGCCTCTCCTTCATGCTGCAGCTGTCGCCGATTCATGGCACCCCGTTCGGGTCCGAAGTCATCACATCACCCGCCAGAAATCCTGCGCGACATCGATCGACACGCCCCATCGTCCGTCGCGGAAGCCGCGTGCGACGTCCACCCGCAGGAGGTCGAACAGCAAGAGACCGGCAAGACCCGCAGACGGCCTCCAACCATCGAGCGACCCGCGAATGGACACTGGCTCATCGATGTACGCGAGGTGGAAGTAGGGCGCGAGCGTCGCGGAGCGCGGCGTCGTCCCAAAGCGGCCGAGTCGAATGGCAGGGAACGCGAGCGGCATCCTCCACTCGACGCGTTGGCCTACGCCAATCCGGCCGACGAGATTATGAAATGAATACCCCGGGGCGGTAACCGGCCCGCCAAGATAGACGAGGTACTGGGCAGGCACGTCATTCCGGCCCGCATCGACCGCTCCGACGAGGGAGCGCAGCACGAGGCGGTGATCTCCCACTGGCCGCTCCACGCGCAGGTCCGCACTGAGGCGGCCAACCCGGATGCGGGCTCCAGTCACCGCCGGGGGAGCCAGCGCCACCGCGCGAAGCTCGACCCCCCCTCCCACCCAGAATCCGAACCGGCTTGGCGTCAGCGGGCGGTCGCCGCGGAGAGTGCCTTCGACGACGTCGGCGGCGAGAGCGGGCAGCGTCGCCTCGAAGCGGCCTCGCGCCGGCGTCGCATGCACCGCCAGCGGGGCCTGCCGTTCCGTTGCCGCGCTGATCCTCCAGGCCGCTCCATGCCGCTCGCCGAGGCGAACGGACAGCGCGATGCCGCGTGCATCGAACGGGTCGGTGTAGTCGCTTCCGAACTCCTGGGCGGCGAGACTGTTGCGGATGAGGGAGACTTCCGGCACGTCCCCGCTCTCCCTGTACTCTCGATACGCCGCAAGCTCGACGGCCACGCCGTTCGCCCGGCTGAACGAGAGCGCGGCCCGGCCCTTGGCCGCGTCGTCGTCGAAGCCCCAACGCCCGCGAACGACCAACCCCGCCCCACCCCCCATCCGCCGGGCGAGGCCGCCGCCGAGCGCGAGGCCTTCGACGCGGTTGAAGCGTACGAAGTCGGAGATCGCGCGAGCGGAGAGGGTGGTTCGCTTGACGCGGGCGAGGGCCTGCCCCCGAACGAGTCGACGCGCTTCCTCCTGCACTGCGCGAACGGTCTCGTCGGTCGATTCACGCACGTCGTCCGGGAGGGAATCCACGATCCGGCCGGCCCACACCCGCTGGCGCAGCTGGGCGGGTGGCGCCTGCACGATCTCCGGCCCTCGAAAGAATCCTGCCGCGATGCCCTGATTCACCGCGTACTCTGAGATCTCCCAGCGGCCGCGAATGATCCCGCGAGCGGGATAGTCGAGCCACGACCCTGTGCGGACGATTTCAATCTCCTGGCGACTCGGCAGCCAGAACCGTCCGTCGATGAGCACGTTCTCCAGGACGATGGAGATGTTCTCGAGCTGCTGGTCGAGAAAGGCTGCGCGGGTGAAGCTGAAGGCCATGCGCAGCACTTCCCCCGTCTGCCGGTCGATGAACACCGCGCCGATCACCCGCGGCTCGCGATCGTTCCGTGGGCGGACGCTCACGCGGTAGGCCTCGACGGCCCGGCTGGAGAGCCTGATCGCGAGGGAATCCGTGATCGCGAACTCGTATTCGGGCGCGCCCCGCGCGGACAGCGGGTGCGGAACATCGCTCACTTCGTCCCCATCCCCGAGCCGGATGATGTCGGGGAAGTTGTTCTGGATGATGCCGAGGTGGTCGCGGTGATAGCTGATGTCCGTGGGCAGCAGCAGCGTGTCGCGACGGCCGACGATGCGTTGCTTGCTCAGGTCGGGAGCACGCCAGTAGACTTCCAGCGCCAACTCGTCCGCCTTGACGATTTTCGGGGGCTCGGGAAAACCCTCTCCGAGCTGGGCGAGAAAGGTGAGATAACCGCGGGCGGACGCCCGGTAGTCTACCAGGCCGGTGTCCGCCAGCTGCTGTGCACGGCGCTCCGTCGCACGAGTGACGAGCGCAAGCGTCCGATCATCATTCCACGTTTGCGCGCCGACGACGGCAGGCCGGACCGCCGTCGCCGCGATGCAGCACGCGGCCAGCCGCGCCGCAAGGATACATGTCATGAGTCGCGAATATCGCCGCACGCCGGGCGCCGAGCAACGGCGTTCGTTCATCCCTCGCCGTCGCACGTGAGTCGCGACCGCTTCCGAAGCCTTGCGCGCGACGGGGGACTCGTGCCGGTGTGGCGCGACATCCTCCTCGACACCGACACCCCGGTCTCCGCGTTCGCCAAGTTGCGCTGCGGCCCGTTCGCCTTCCTGCTCGAATCCGCACCAGCGGGCAGCGAGACGTGGTCGCGCTACACGTTCATGGGGAGCGAGCCGCGTGGTGCGTGGCGGCTGCGGGACGGCGTGGTGGACGACTGGAGCGCGGAGGAGGGGTGGCACCACGAGCGCCGGCCGGATGATCCGCTCGAGGATCTGCGAGGGCTTCTTGCGCGTCACGCGCCGGTGGATGTTCCCGAGCTGGGGGCATTCTGGACTGGCGCCGTCGGCTACTTCGGGTTCGACGTGGCCCGGCTGATCGAGCGGCTCCCGAGCCCGCCCCCGCGGGGTGTTGACGTGCCCGATGCCCTCGTCGTCTTCACGAATGTGCTGGTGATCATCGACAACCTCCGGGCTCAGGCGCGTGCGGTGATTGGCGTTCCGGTCGAACCGGGCGCGAGTGACGCCTCACTGATGGCGGCGTACGACGGGGCAATGACGGAGCTTGATCGGGCACTGTCCCGCCTGCGCGCGCCCGCCGCATTGCCGCCGCTCGAGCTGAATATCGGGGCGCCGCCCGCGGTCGGCCATTCGCCCTACACGCGCGAAGAGTTCGTGCGCGACGTCCAGCGGATCCGCGAGTACATCTTCGCTGGCGACTGCTTTCAGGTGCTGCTCGCGCGACGGATCGAGGTACCCCATGACTTTTCGACAGACGCCCTCTATCGCGCGCTTCGGGCGCTGAACCCCTCGCCGTACATGTACCACCTCATCCTCGATGGCGTGGAGTTGGTTGGCAGCTCCCCGGAGCTGCTCGTTCGCGTCGCCGATGGCCGGGTGACGGTGCGTCCGATTGCCGGGACGCGCCCGCGCGGAGCGACGGCGGACGACGATGCTCGCCTGGCGTCCGAGCTGATGGCCGACGAGAAGGAGCGCGCCGAACACGTGATGCTCGTCGATCTCGGACGGAACGACGTCGGGCGCATTGCCCGCTACGGATCGGTGACGGTCCCGGAACTGATGCGCATCGAGAGGTACTCCCACGTCCTGCACATCGTGAGTCAGGTCGAGGGCACCCTCGAGGACGACGCCTCAGCCCTGGCCGTATTTCGCGCGACGTTCCCGGCCGGCACCATGACGGGCGCACCCAAGGTGCGGGCAATGGAGATCATCGACGAGCTCGAGCCCGAGCGCCGCGGCCCCTACGCCGGCGCCGTCGGCTACATCGCGAGCGGTGATCGTCGCATGGACCTGGCGATCACCATCCGCACCTGTGTGGTCGCGAACGGTACCGCGTCGGTGCAGGCTGGGGCGGGCATCGTCGCGGATTCGGTTCCGGAGCTCGAGTGGGAGGAGACCGAGAACAAGGCGCGAGCACTCCTCACGGCGATCGGACGCGTGCGAGGTCTTGGCGCCGCGACACCCTCCGCCATATTGTAGGCGCGATGCTCTACAAGCTCATCAGCACCGAAGGCGAGCAGACGTTCGAGCTCCGTGGCGGCGCGCCCCTCGTCGTCGGGCGCGCGCTCAACAGCGACATTCCCGTCTTCGACCCCACCATCTCTCGCAAGCATGCGAAGGTAGCGTGCGACGAGAGTGGCGTGCATGTGACGGATCTCGGCTCGAGCAACGGCACCTTCCTCAATGGTGCGCGCATCGATACGGCACGCCTCTCGCCGGGGGATGTCGTCACCTTCGGCAAGGTGGCGTTCCGGCTGAAGGAAGTCCCTGCCCTGCCGGAGTCGCTGACGCCGAAGACCCCGGCTTCGCTCGGTCCCATCCCTGTCAACCAGACCGTCGTCCGTTCGATCCCGATGCCTCCGCCCCGCGCCGGCTGGGCGGCGTCGCTCCGGCCGAGCGGCCCACAGGCGCTGGTGGACGAGAACGAGGTCGTCTCGGAGGCGGATCGCACTCAGCAGAAGCTGGAGAAGCTCGTCGACGTTTCGAAGGAGCTGACGCGTGCCATCAACGTCGATGCGCTTCTCGAACGAATTGCCGGACATGCGTCGACGCTGCTCGACATCGACCGCGTGTCGATCCTCCTGCTCGACGAGCGGGGAGACCTGATCCCGAAGATCTCGCGCGACAAGCAGGGCTCCGACGCCGGCCGAACGGTTCCGCAGTCGATCGCACGCAAGGTGGTCTACGAGCAGGTCGCGATTCTCTCCGACAACGCCGGTGAGGACCAGCGGTTCGGCGGCCAGTCGATCCTCATGCAGCGCGTGCGCTCCGCGATGTGCGTCCCGCTGATCGGCAAGGAAAAGGTGCTCGGCGTCCTCTACGTGGACAATGTGACGACCACGCACCGGTTCGTGGACGAGGACCTTGCCTTTCTCATCGCGTTCTCCGGGATCGCGGCCGTCGCGATCGAGAACAGTCAGTTCGCCGAGCGGATCAAGCAGGAAGCGCTGGTGCGCAGCAACTTCGAGCGCTACTTCGCTCCACAGCTCGCTGCACGGATCGCGAGCTCACCGGACGCGGTTCGCCTCGGTGGCGAGAAGCGGCAGGTCGCGGTGCTGTTCAGCGATATCCGGGGATTCACCGCCCTCTCGGAGGCGATGAACCCGGACGACATCGCGACGCTGCTGACGGAGTACTTCACCGAAATGGTGGAATGCGTGTTCCGGCACGGCGGAACCCTTGACAAGTTCATCGGCGATTCGGTGATGGCGCAGTGGGGCGCCCCGCTCAGCGCGCCGGACGATCCCGATCGCGCGATGAGTGCCGCCCTCGACATGATCCGCGAGCTCGACGCCCTCAACGACAAGTGGCGCGGACAGGGACGACCGGAGCTGCAGATCGGCATCGGGTTGACCTACGGCGAAGTGTTCGCCGGCAATATCGGGTCTGACCGCCGGCTCGAGTACACCGTGCTCGGGGATACCGTCAACACGGCGAACCGACTGTGCTCCGCCGCCGAAGGAGGCCAGATCCTCATTTCCGACGACATGCGCAAGGCGCTGACGAATGTTCCGCAACTGCGCGAACATCCGCCGCTCGAGCTGAAGAACAAGAGCAACCCGGTTTTGATCTTCAGCGTCGTTTCATGAAGCCCGGCGTGTCCGCGTCGCCGCCGCCCGGGTACGAGCGCGGGCAGGTCGGCGGCACGGAGATCGTCGCCCGGTCGGAATTGCTCCAGTCCGTGATGGGCGTCGTGCGCGAGCGCACGCTGTACGCATTTGCGGCGGCTCGCCCAACAGCGCGCGTCCTGCAGGGCCGCGGGCCCGTATACGTCGTGCCCCTGCCGGACGGCGGGCCCGTCGTGGTCGTCCGCCATTCCCGTCACGGTGGGCTGCTCGCGCCGATCACCCGCGACCGGTTCCTTGGCCGGACACGCGCGCCCGCCGAGCTGTCGATCAGCCTGCGACTCGCCGCGCTGGGCATCCCGACACCGACCGTCGTCGCGTACGCGGTGTATCCGGCCGGACCCGGATGCTCGCGCAGCGATGTCGCGACGCGGTTCATCGAGCACGCCGCCGATCTCGGCGCAGTGCTCGGGGGCCCCGACCGATCCATTCCGCGCGGTGAGGCCGTCCGGGCGACGACCGCACTGCTCGTCGCCATGGCGCGTGCGGGCGTTCGGCATCCCGATCTCAACATCAAGAACATCCTGGTCGCGAGCACGGAGTCCGATGGTGTGCGCGCCTACCTGCTCGACGTCGATCGCGTGGACATCGAGCCGTCGCGGGCGCTGGCCGCGGCGGCAAACGCCGCGCGTCTCGTACGCTCCGCGACGAAGTGGCGGGAGCGACATGGGGCATCGATCAGCGACTCCGAGCTCGGAGCCCTCGAGACGGCGGCGCTCGGGCAGGCTCCGTGACGCTTCCGTCCGGAAGCCGCATTGGCATCGTGATGATGAGTGCCGTGGGCGACACGGTGCACGTGCTGCCGGTGATCAATGCCCTGAAGCGACACGATCCTGCTGCGCACATCACCTGGGTGTTGCAGCCACTCCCGGCCTCGCTCGTGCGCGGTCACCGCTCGGTCGACGAAATCCTGCCGTACGATCCCGCCCGCGGATGGCGGGCATTCACCGACATCGCACCGCTGCTCCGTCGGCGGCGCTTCGACATTGTCATCGACCTGCAGGTCGCAATGAAGGCCGGCCTCGTCACCGCGCTCGCGCGAGCCCCACGAAAGATCGGCTTCGATCGTGCGCGCGCCCGCGACCTGAACTGGCTGTTCACCACGGAGCGGATCGCTCGTCACCCGCCGCAGCACGTCCAGGAACAGTACCTCGAATTCCTCCGACACCTCGGCGTCGATCCCGAGCCGGTGGAGTGGATGCTCGGGCCCTTCGCCGATGAGCACGCGTGGCAGCGGGAGTTCGTCGCCGATGTCGGAATGCCCTATGCCGCGATCAACATTGCCACGAGCAATCCCGATCGCGACTGGATCGCCGCCCGCTGGGCGATCGTGATCGATGCACTGAGGGATCGCTACGGACTTCGCACGGTACTCGTCGGCGCCCGGTCCGGCCGGGAGCTCGCTGCACGTGACGCGATCGCCGCGGCAGCGCGCTGCACCCCCGTTGATGCGCTGGGTAGCGGGTTCCGGAAGCTCGTCGGGATTCTCCATGGCGCTGAGCTCGTGCTCGCGCTCGACAGCGCCCCACTGCACATCGCCGTCGCCGTTGACCGGCCGGTCGTCAGCCTGATGGCCAATGCCGACCCCCGGCGAACGGGACCTTTTCGCCGATACCATGATCTCATCATCGATGCGTACCACGATCCCGGCGAGGTCGCCCCCGTCTCGATGCGGCGCCGGTGGGGGCGGATGGCGCGCATCACCGTCGACGATGTTCTCGATCGTGTCGAGCGCTGGGCCGCCCACCATCGACGCGGCTGATGACGGACGATCCCGTCCCCGGGAGTATCTGCATCGTCATGCTGACGGCGCTCGGCGATGCGGTGCACGTGCTGCCGCTCATCACCGCGATCAAGCGCCGCGCACCGGAAAGCCGAATCACGTGGGTACTGCAGCCGCCGGCGGCGTCGCTCGTCCGCGGCCACCCCGCCGTCGATGAGCTTCTCGTCTTCGACCGCACCGCGGGAACTCGGGGATTCGTGGAAGCACGCCGCGCGCTCCAGTCCCGGCGATTCGACGTCGTCCTGCTCCTGCAACCGTATCTCAAGGCGGCGATCCTCGCATCCTTCGCACGCGCCGACCGGAAGATCGGGATCGACCCTTCGCGCGCACGCGACCTGAGCTGGCTCGTCACGCCCGAACGTCTGCCTGAACGCCCCGTCGGGCACATGCAGGACCAGTTCCTCGAGTTCCTTCAGCCCTTTCGAATAGACGCGGACCCACTCAGGTGGGACGTTGGCCCATGGACTGATGAACGTGCCGCCCAGGCGAGCTTCTTTGCCTCGATCGACAAGCCGGTGGCGGCGATCGTCGTGGGAACGAGCAAGCCGGAGAAGGACTGGCTGCCGGAGCGGTGGGCGGAGGTCATTGATGCGCTCACCGAGGATTTCGGAATGCAACCCGTTCTCGTTGGCGGGACATCGCAGCGAGAGCTTGCTGCACGCCAGATTATTCTCGAACGCGCGGTCCATCCGCCGATATCCGCGCTCGGAAGCGGGATCCGCCCGCTGGTCGGGATTCTCGACGGCTCCGCGCTCGTGCTGTCGCCGGACACCGGTCCCCTGCACATGAGCGTCGCGCTCGATCGGCCCGTGATCAGCCTGATCGGATACGCCGACCCGCGTCGGACCGGCCCGTACCGGCGATACCAGGACCTGATGATCGACGCGTTCCATGACCCTGGGGAGAAAGGCCCGGTCAGCAACGAGCGGCGCCATGGACGCATGACGCGCATTCGCGTCAGCGACGTCGTGGAGAAAATCGCGCTCTGGAAGTCGCGCTACGCGAGCCGACCGAAGTCGTAGCGCACGCCGACTCGCGCCATCAACCCGACCAGCGTCCCCAGCGCGAGTCCCATCACCGCGAAATAGTCACCGTCGATCCGCTCGACGATCGTCGCGCCGAATCCCTGGATCCCGTACGCCCCGGCCTTGTCCATCGGCTCGCCCGTGGCGATGTACGACGTGATGAGCCCGTCTTCCAGCGGCCGGAATGTCACGGCGACATGCTCGACGGCCGACGCCAGCCGATCACCGCGGCGCACGGCGACAGCCGTGTACACGGTGTGCGTTCTCCCACTGAGCATCCGGAGCATTCGTGCGGCATCGTCCGGGTGACGCGGCTTGCCGAGCACCACGTCGTCGATCACGACGATCGTATCCGA
>JANOCW010000243.1:0-1726 GCA_031412375.1 Gemmatimonadaceae bacterium
CGAGTCGCAGGAACGAGCCCATGAATCAGCCTCCTGTTCGATGCAGCGTCCGCTGCGGTTCCACACGATTGGAGTGTGCCTTCACTGCACTGCCTTCCACCGGACATACGCGTGGCGCATGCACGACCCACAGGGACGGTACCCTGCCGCGATGGCCGTGGCTTCATCGGCGAAGAACACACGTGATTGCCATGGGCATGCTGCACACCTCACCGCGCAGGGTTTGCCGTGCTTCGTAATGACGCGTGGAACCTTCCTGCCGTGTCGTTCCTTCACCCGCTGTATGCCATCGTCCAGCTCGAACCCCGTCGACCCTTCCCACGTTCTCCGATGATGACACGCAGCACCCTGCGCCGCCGTGCCGGCCTGACCATTCTTGTCTCCGCCTTCGTCTCATTTCTCCTCTCCGTCACGCTGTGGTTCACGGGGAGCCACGAACAGGGACTCTTCGTCGGCCTGTGGGTGCCGTCCATTCTCTCGTTCGGGTCTGTCGCGCTCCTGATCAGCGATGACCGGATTGGATAACCTCGCTCTTTTCGCCATCGGACTGGTGGTCACCGTTCCCGCTGCGACAGTCGTGATCGCGCTCGTGTTCGCCGCCGGTATCGATGAACGAGCGGAGAAGAAGCGCCTGAAGCAAGGGGAGCCGGGAACGACGCGGCCGGGCTAGTCCCTGCGCTGTCGCCGCGACTGGACTTCCGTGCGGGGCGCGCAACGACCCAACCGTCACTCGCGAACCGGAAGGCCGGACTCGGCGTTCAGCCTGTATGAAGCGAACCTACCTGGTCGTCGGCCACTCGAGCGGAATCGGACTCGCACTCACTCGGCGGGCCCTGGAGGAAGGCCACGCGGTCGTTGGATTGTCGCGTCGCGCGTCGGGCATCGCCATGGCCGGATTCAGCGAACGGCGGGCCGACGTTCTCGAGGTGGATCTCACTTCGCTCGACCTGCCGGCTGCCCTCGACGGCGTCGCGTACTGCCCGGGCAGCCTGAGCCTCAAGTCGTTCAGGGCGCTCCAGGAAACAAACTTCATGGACGACTTCCGCATTTCGGCGCTTGGTGCCGTGCGAGTGCTGCAGGCGACCGCCAACGCCCTCAAGGCCGGACGGCAGCCCGGCGTCGTGCTCTTCAGCACCGTGGCGGTGCGACAGGGCATGCCGTTTCACGCCTCGATCGCGATGGCGAAGGGTGCCGTTGAAGGACTCACCCGATCGCTCGCGGCGGAATGGGCGCCGGCGATCCGCGTCAACGCCGTCGCGCCCTCGCTGACGAACACGCCACTCGCTGCGCGCCTCCTCTCGAGCGAGGAGCGAGCGCAGGCGAGCCGCGACCGTCACCCACTCCGCCAGATCGGACAGCCCGACGACGTCGCCGCGGCCGCGCTGTTCCTGCTCAGCGACCAATCGCGATGGATCACGGGTCAGGTCTGGGGGGTGGACGGCGGATTGTCGACCGTGCGCACGTGACGCCCGACCAGCGCCGCGCCCTCCTGGCACAGGGCGATCTCGTTGCTGGCCCCCCGCCGTCAGTAGCGATTGCGCTGCCCTGGGATCAACGCAACGCGCCCCAGGAGATGCAGAGACACAGCACCAGCATGCCAAGCGCCGGGAGGGATTTCTTCAGCGGATCGCGGACCTTGGCGTGCATCGCCAGGGCTCCGAGCATCAAGACGCTGATGAGTCCGGCCGCCGGGAGTACGACGGAGGGGATCCAGATGCCCGCGATC
>JANOCW010000244.1:0-3903 GCA_031412375.1 Gemmatimonadaceae bacterium
CACTCGCGGCCGGCCCCGGCCAGTTCGACGGCGTCGAGGTGCTCGACGATGGACGCATCCTCGTCTCGAGCTGGGCCGACTCGAGCGTGCACGTCATCACCGACGGCCGGATGCGAAAGCTGATCAGCGGCGTCCCGGCGCCTGCGGACATCGGGTACGACAGCCGTCGCAACCGCGTGCTCATTCCCCTGTTCAACGGCAACACGGTCGAGGTCTGGACCGTCGGGGCACGCTGAGCCGACCCTTCCCCACACGACTATGCACTCGATCTCCGCACTCCGAATCGCGGTCACCGGCATGCTGCTGGTGGCGCCGATGGCCCTCGACGCCCAGGGTCAGCCGCAAGCCAGCACTCCGCAGGCCGCGGCGATGCGCGACGCAAACCGCCTCGACTCCGACGGCCGCACGAGAGAGGCGCGCGCCATCTTCCAGCGTCTCATCGATTCGGCGGCGACACCCGCGGCCCGGGCACAGGCGCAGCGCGCGATGGCAATGTCCTACGCTTTCGATGGCGATTGCGCCAACACGGTGAAGTACGAGGAGATGGTCATCGCCTACTGGCGGACGCGCGAGGCGGAGGAACCGCAGAACGCGTTCTATCAGCAGGGAGAGATGGCCAACGAGGCGGCGCGCGTTTGCATCGACGTTGGCGAGATCGACATCGCCGCGAAGTACTACGAGCTCGGCTCCGCGCTCGGCAACAGGGAGCCGGAGCCGAGGACGCATCCGCGGACGTTGTGGGACTATCGCCTGCACCATGCGCTCGCCCGCCTCGCGGCGCGCCGTGGGCACAAGGGTGACGCAGAGTTTCATGTCGTCGCGGCACGTCGCGCGCTCGACGCGGATTCTGCGATGGCATCGGCGCAGGCGCGCTTCTTCCCCTACCTCACGGGGTACGTCGCGTTCTACACGAACGATCTCGCGAACGCCGAGGCCGAGTTGACGCGGGCGGTCGCGATGGAGGGGAACAACCGCGATCCGTTCATGCACGCGTTGCTCGGGATGACCTACGAGAAGCAGGGGCGCGCGGCGGACGCGAGGGGGATGTTCCAGAAGGCGTACGATCTGGCGACGTCGCACAATCCGCCGGCCGCGTTTGCGCGGCCGTTCGCGCGGACGAAGCTGGGGGTACCGGCGCCGCGGTGAGGGTGATTCTTCGATAGCCCTGTTGCCGCCCAGCTCCGCAGCGGTCGGAAGCGCGGGTCGGCATAGGCGAGCACGCGCACCGCTGCCCAGGACAAACCTCCTTCAAGGGGAATCCTCCATGCACCGCGTCTTCCGTCGCACGCTGGTTGTCGCTGCGCTGCCCCTTTGTGCAGGCGCGATCGCTGCCCAGCCGGGCTCGCCGGGTACGCCGGGTACGCCGGGTACGCCGCCAGGCGAAGATGCCCTCCGTTGCTCCGCCCTCGCGCAACTGGATCTGCAATCCCTCCGCGATGCACCGACCCGAGTCCTCACGGCGCGACTCGTCGATGTTCCCGCACCGCCGCCCGGCGCGTCGCCGCAAAGCGGCGCTGCCCTCCTCGCCGCGAGCCCGATCAAGCAATACTGCCAGGTGCTCGGCTACGTGGCGCCGCAGGTCCAGTTCGAGCTGCGCCTCCCGCTGCCCGCGAGCTGGAACCGGAAGTTCTTCTTCGTCACCTGCGGCGGATTCTGCGGGACGCTTGATGGGAACCTCTGCAACCCGAGCCTCGCGCGCGGCTACGCGTCGGTGACGTATAACGGCGGCCACGAGAGCCTCGGCGGCTTCGACGGCACGTGGGCTGCCAATGCCCCGAACCTGCAGGATGATTTCGGCTGGCGCGGCGTGCACGTCGTCACCGTCGCCGCAAAGGCGATCACTGCGAGCTACTATGGCGGCGCGATCGAGCGCTCCTACATCTCCGGATGCTCGAAGGGCGGGCAGTCGGTGCTCAGTGAGGTCCAGCGCTTCCCGCAGGATTACGACGGCGCGATCCCGAGTGCGCCCGTCTACGACTTCACCGGTCAGGTCACGGCCGGCGCCTGGTACGCGCAGGCCGTTCACGATGGCAATGGCGCGTCACTCCTGGACTCGGCTGCGATGAACCTGGTGCATCGATCGGTGATCGAGCGCTGCGGTGGGCAGAGCGGCGTGGCCGAAGGTCTCGTCACCGACCCGGTGCGGTGTACATGGCGACCCGAGATCCTTGCCTGCGCACCCGACCGCGGCGCGAGTTGCCTGACTACACCGCAGGTGGCGGCAATCTCGAAGATGATGCGGCGGCCGACCGACTCGAAGGGCCGTACATTGTACGCGGGCTCGCAGCTGCCGGGCGCCGAGACGGAGTGGGTGAACTGGTTTTTCCCCAGGGATGGTTCGCGCTCGGTCACGAGCATCGCGCATTACAGTGCGGCGCAGCAGTTCACGCGATACATGGCCTCGGCGACTCCGCGGGCTGGCGCAGATCTGCTGAAGCTGAGCATGGACACGCTCCCGGTTCTCTACTCCAGAGCCCGGGCCATCTACAATGCGAACTCGCCCGACCTGCGCGCCTTCAAGGCGCGCGGTGGGAAGGTGCTGATGTGGCACGGCCTGTCGGATGCAGCCGTTCCAGCGACCAATTCGATCGACTACTACGAGCGCGTGACGAAGGCGATGGGCGGACGGGAAGCGACGCACGACTTCCTGCGGCTCTTCCTGCTCCCGGGCGTGCAGCACTGCGGCGGCGGCCCCGGCCCCGGCACCATCGACGCGATCACGGCGCTGGAGAACTGGGTGGAGCGGGGCGTCGCGCCCACCGAGCTGGTCGCACGGCGTTTCGTGGATGGGGTCGAGCTGCGCTCGCGCCCTGCGTTTCCGTATCCGATGGTCGCGCGCTACTCCGGGTCGGGCAATCCCATGCAGGCGAGCAGCTTTGTCGCCAGCGACCCGCCGACACTCCAGTATCGCTCGCCAGCGGGGATTTCGTACTACGCGCGGCTCGACACCGGTACCGTTGCGCGCGCAGCGAGTGCCCTGGCCGCCGAGCCGCGCAGCATCGACCGCATCATCCAGCTCGGGGTCGCGCAGTCCGGCGTCGCGCAGTTTCGCGAGGCGATCCAGACATTCACGCGTGGGCTCACGATCGCTCCCGACAATCCGATGCTGTATCGCTGGCGGGGACATCGCCATCTCTCGGTGCGAGAGCTCGACCGGGCGATGGCGGACCTCACGCGCGGGTTCGCGCTCGACAGCACCAACTACGGGATCCTCTACCATCTCGGCATCGTGCGCTACGCTCGTGGCGACTACGCGGGCGCCGCGAACGCGTTTGCCCGCGCGCAGCGGCGGCCGCCCGATGCGGGGGAACTGGCCGGAGCGACCGACTGGCTGTGGATGTCTCTCATGCGCGCGGGTAGGACTGCGGATGCGCGAGCAATGCTCGACCGACGGCCTGATTCGCTACCGGTCGCGAACGCCTACGCGCGCAGGTTGAAGCTGTACCGTGGCGAGATCGCCCCTGACAGCGTGTTCACCCCGGCCGATACAGCCGACGTGCAGGTCGCGACGCTCAGCTATGGGATCGGGAACTGGCACCTCGTGCGCGGGGACACCGCTCGCGCACGCCACTGGTTCGAGCGGTCGGTCAGGTCGGGCGGATGGGCGGGGTTCGGGTTCATCCTTTCCGAGATCGAGCTGCGCCGTTTGGCGCGAGCCGCCCCGCGATGATCGGAGTTTCGGAACGCCGCTGACACGACCAGCGCCACGCGGACGTGGCAACTGGCTGCGCGTGACTCCCCACCCAATGCGCGCGTCTCTAACGGTAGCGACCGGGCCTCGCCGGCACTTCACCCCGCTGGCCCGGTCGCTCGCCATCCGCCCCCATGCCTTCAGGCTTTTCCTACTCCGGCACCGAGCTCGATGCGCTGGCCGGCGCGCGAAACTATTATCGCGCGATCATC
>JANOCW010000245.1:0-9655 GCA_031412375.1 Gemmatimonadaceae bacterium
TGATCTTCGTGCTGTGGATGCTCCTGCTGGCGCTGCTGACCGGCCTGCTCGTCGGTAGTGGGTGGGCGCTCCTCACCATCGTCGTGCTGCCGGTGCTGGCCTTCGCCACGCTGGCGATCACCGAGCGCTGGTCCGATGCGTGGACGGATATTCGACGCTTCTTCCTCCTGCGTCGCAGCGATGATCTGCTCCGGGAGTTGCGCGACACGCAGCGGGCCCTCGCGCTGCGCCTCGAGGAGGTTCGCGAGAACTCGCCACCGCTTCCCCTCCTCGGCGCGGCGCGGCCGGGAATCGGCAAACCAGGCTAGTTCATCGCGGATCGGAATCGCCATGGCGCGGAATTCTCAGTAGGGCGATCCATCGAGTCACGCCGCTTCTCTGCGACGCGACCCGAAATCCTTTGTCAGGAGATCGAACAGAATGAGCAAGCTGCTGCGCGGTGTTGCTGCCGGTTACGGAGCCAAGAAGCTGGGCGGAGGGTGCTTCAGCACGGTTCTCATCTTCATCGTGCTCTGGTACGTGCTGGGTCAGTGCGGGGGAGGAGTGTTCCAGTAGCAGCCGGGATCGGGGGCCGCGGTCGCGCTGACGACGGCCGCGGTCGCTCGTCCCTTGTTCATGGAGCTGAAGTCAGTGCCCTCGACGCCTGATGGCGTTGCCCGATTCCGGGCACCCTCATCCACCCCGACGAGCATCCTCCTTCCGGACGCGGGAGCAGCCTCGGAGCATCGGTCGCCTGCACCGGGCAACCGGGTCAAGCGCGCGATTGTCCATCTCTATGCCGCGCTGCACCGGTGGGGCGAATCAGGATGGTCGGGATCGGCCGTCGGGGGTTGGGGCGTGCTTCAGGGCTCCGTCGTGCCCGGACCAAGCGATGCGTTGCTCATCCCGCTTGGCCTCGCCGAGCCCCGGCGCGCGCTCGTGCTCGCGGCGTGGGCGACTGCAGGCGCGACGATCGGGGGCCTCATCGCGTATGCCATCGGCGCCCAGCTTCTCGGTGGCGTCGACAATTCCGTCGTCGGATGGCTTGGGATCAGCCCGGAAAGCTGGGAGACCCGTCGGGCGCAGTTCGAGCACCGCGGGTGGATCCTCGTCGCGCTCAGCACGATCTCTCCGCTCTCGACGAAAGTCGTGTGCCTCGGCGCCGGGGCGTTCGGCATTCCTGCAGGCGAGTTCTTCTTCGCGCTGCTGGCTGGGCGGGCCGCTCGATTCCTCGCAGTCGGCCTGATGCTGCGGTACGCAGGCAAGGGCGTGCGGCGGGCATTCGAGCGGTGGCTCGGGCGTCCGGTCGAAACACTTCGCTAGAACGAAGGGTGGCACGATGCGCGAAGGGCCGCCTTGAGCGGCCCTTCTCCTACCGTCGGCGGAAGGGGTGCTCGAAGCTCAGGTACAGGTAGACGCCTTCTTCTCCCTTGCTCGGCCCGATGCCGATCGGGAAAACGATGCCCGGGACCACCTGCAACCCGGAGGCGAAGTCAATCGCCCCGCGCAGCCCGGGCGCGATGGCGAAGGCGCGTTCCCGCTCGGTACGACCCTCCCCCACGACGCTCTGCTCCTGGCTCCACAACGCCTCGACCAGGAAGTTGAGCTTCGGATGGACGAGCACGACGACGCTCTGGCCGAGGAACATGCTGGTCGTCGCGGCCCTGTCCCCTCCGGCGTTGCGGGAGTTCGGCGTCCAGCTCCCGCCAGCGTTGAAGTGCGTGACGATGAGGCGCGAGATCGCGATGCTGGCCGGCAGGTTCACCTCGACGCCCGTGCCCCCGCTCCCATGGCCCCGGCGCTCGTCGCCGACAGGGAGCAGGACGCTGAAGCGCGGCGACACCGCCAGCGTCGATCCCTGCCGAAAGGGAACCTGGTAGCGATAGTTGAGCGCGACATCGCCGATGCCCGTCGCGATCCGATCCCCGGACGCGCTGCGCTGCATCGGGACCGTGTAGCTGAGCTGGTGGCGCTCGCCCGGAGCTGGCCATTCCTGGGTGAAGGTCGCCCCCCAGTCGGAGGAGCCGCGAATGCGCTGGAAGGTTGTGACGTGCTGAACGACGCCCCATTCCTGATTGTATGCTTCCTCGATGAGGAAGCTGTTGTCGCGGATCGGAACCGGCGCCTGCGCAGGGAGTCGTGACGCTCCGGCCAGCAGCAGCGCCGTCGTGGCGGTGAAGAACCGCGGAAGCGCGCGCGTCATGCCGGCACCACAAGTCCCGTGACGTACATGATCATGAGGCCCGCGAACAAGCCGGCCGCCGTGAGCGGACGGGTGATGCCGGCGGTGTCACTCCGGCCGAGCATGCGTCCGAGCTCGATCACGACCTGCACGATCGCTCCCGCGCCGATGGCAAAGAACAGGGTCGTCCACATGGGCGAATAGGTGAAGCCGCCGATCCAGGCGCCGAGCACCGTTGGCACACCGGCGATGGCTCCGAGCGCCGCGAGGCGTCCGAGAGACGGACTGGTGTTCGCGATTGGGGCGACGATGCCGAGGCCTTCGGTGGTGTTGTGGAGGAGGAAGCCGACCACCAGGAATGTCCCGAGCGCGATCTCCCCGGAGGAGTACGACGCGCCGATCGCGAGCCCCTCACCGAAGTTGTGCAGGCCGATGCCGATCGCGACGAGGGTTGCGACCCACAGTGGTGACAGTGTGCCGGTCTGCCCGCGCTTCCATTGGCCCAGGGCGGCGAGCCCCAATGGGGTCCCGACCACGCCGATCAGCACGAGGCCCATGCCGTTGAATGCCCCGGGAACCCGCCCGGCCGTGGAGATCGCTTCCACGAGTGCATCCACGCCGAGGAAGACGAGCAGTCCAATGGTGAGGCTGAGGAAGAACCCCATCCACGCCTTGCTGATCGACCGGAGGAAGGGCAGCCAGAGCAGGCCGAGGAAGACAGGAATCACGCCGGCGTAGACACCGAGCAGCGCGAACGTTCCGAGGTATCGCGCATCCGGTGCTGGTGTCTGCGTCGCAACGGCGACCGTGGACGTGAACGTCAGGCCAGTGCTCGTGATCAGCGTGATGACGTGCGGCTCTCCCTCGACCCACGGATAGGGGATGGTGAGTGTCCGACTGTCGAGTCGGGCCACACGCTTGTCACCGTCGATCTCGTGCACCCACGACGCGTCGTCGACGAGGACCTGGGCGATCGTGACGGGTTCCGGCCCTCCGTTGGTCACGTGGACCTGGAGGCGGTTCGGGGCAGGGAGGCTCACGCGCTCGATGGTGAGCTCCTCGACCGGGGGAAAGGTCGCGCGAAATACGCCGACCGGTCCGAACCTGATGAAGGCGGCAACGAGCAAGGCGAGCAACACGAGCGGCCCGAGTCCCTTTACCCAGCGGGGCATGCGGAGCGTCGATCTATCGGGCGCCGCCGTGACGTCTCCCGCTCGCTCAGCCACGGGCAGGCTCCGTTACCGTGAACATGCCGGTCCACCCCAGCTCGGCGAACTCGCTCTGGTGTGCGTGGAACATGAAGCGCCCGGCGTGCTTGTAGCTGAACTCGATCACGGCGCGCTCACCCTGCCCCATCGTGACGACGTCGGTCCACTCGAACTGCTCGAGGTTCGAGCCGGTTCGGTACAACCGGAAGAAGTTGCCATGCAGGTGGAACGAGTTGATGAGGTCGAACTCGGTGATGTTGGAGAGATAGATCCGGACGGGCTCGCCGAGCGCGATCTCGATCGGGTGCTTCTGGAAGTGAAACGCGACGGTGTTCACCGCGTACACTTCGTTCGCCCCATCCAGGTTCGTGTCGAAGGCGTTCATGACCATTGCCAGCTCCCGCGCGGGAGGCCGGCCCCCCTTCGGGTCGATGATCAGCATGCCGTACAGCCCCTTGTGGATGTGGCGCTTGAGCGGGACGGTGTGGCAGTGATAGAGCTGGAGGCCGAAGGGCTCGGCGTCGAACTCGTACACGAACGTCTTCCCCGGATTGACCATCTCGAACGAGCCATCCATGTTCGCCGGGTGCACGCCGTGGAAGTGCATCGTGTGCGGATGCAGTCCATCGTTCCTGAAGTTCACGCGGATGCGGTCGCCCTCCGTGCATCGAAGCGTGGGACCCGGCACCTGGCCGTTGTACGTCCACGCCGCGAAGAAGACGCCCGGCGCCACTTCGATGTTCCGATCCTCGGCGACGATGTCGTATTCGCGAAGCGTCTGCCCGGAGGGGAGGATGGAGATCCGTCCCTTGTCGAAGTCCGTGAGGAAACGCGTCGGGTTGTAGGAGTCGGGCGCGAGGTCGCCGACGGCGTTCATCAGGTCGTGCGACGCGTGCTCGGGGGCGGCTGGTGCGGAATGGTCCTCGCCGTTGTGCGGCGCCCGGGTCGAGTCCTGGGCTTCGAGTGGTCGCCAGGCCGGCAGCGCGAGGGCGCTCGCGGCCGCAGCGAGGCCGACCGTGCCGATCGTGCCCGCCTTGAGCATCTCGCGCCGGGTCAGCGCCGGGCGATCCGGAGAGCGAGTCGGCAGGGGCGTGTCGCGCAGGGGTATTCGATCCGGGTCGTCGGGAAGCGACATGGTAGGGTCTCCAGGCGCGCGGGGGCGCCGCCTCGTAGTCAAAGCGAAAAGATGGTCCAGCCTGCACTCAGGGACGGTTTAGGATAGCCTAAACCGTCACTGCTGTCAATGGCTCGGCGGGAGCAATCCTTCCCCGCAGGGGGCCCGGGGCGATACGGATTCGGCGTCCGGCGAGTCTCAGGCGCACTCGTGTTTCGCGAGCGCCCCGATGGCGTTAGTCTTCACGAGCGAGCGGCGCGCCCGTGAAGCCCGGGATCGCGCTCGCGTCTGCCGTTTTTTTTGGGGTGTAGCTTAGCTGGCAAAGCGCCTGACTGTTAATCAGGAAACCGCAGGTTCGAGTCCTGCCGCCCCAGTGCCATCACCGCTCGACGCCAGCGTGACGGACTGCTCTTTCAGGGCAGCCGAGGCTCGCGAGCGGGAAGCCGTCCTGAAGCCGTCGTCGAGACCTCCGGCGCGACCACGTCACTCGACGGCAGGATCTCAAAATCGGGAGCGATCTCCATCCCCGACGGCGAGGGCCCGGTTGCGGGCCGCCGTACCGAGCGGCCCGTCAACCGTCGATAGGCGAGAATCCCGGCACCGACGACCGCCGCCGCGAGAACGATGACCGCGAGGAGGGCCAGGCCTGAGAGGATGATTGCCAGGCCGACGGCGACTGCGACCGCGCCCATCCAGCCGCGCCGCTGCCCTCCCGTTCCACCCAGCCGGAGCAAGATCAATCGACCCTGTCGGACCGGGGGGGCGCCGGCGATACCTGCCTGGGCCGCAGACCAAAAAACTTCGCGATCTCGTCACCGATGGCATCGGCGCGGTCGAACACGAAGCCGATCGCGTTATCCACGAGCCGGCGGGTGCGCGGGTCGGCCTGAAGCTTTTCGTGGATCGAGCGAGGACGACGCGGCGGAGGGGGCGTCGCGACCGCGAGCGCCGTCGGCGGATGCCGCGTCGGTGGAAGCAGGGAGCCACTGGGCTCGGGAAGCGGTGCGTCGTCCGGATTCATGGTCACCTCGAAAAGCAGCGGACACTGAAACGTACATCGGTGCGCGGATGATCGGCGTCCTTCGCGCTCCAGCGACAGCCGGCATTGGCTCGCGACGTCATGTGTCCTGCCTTACGCACGGTCAGGTCGAAGGTGTCACGGCGACGCGCACCGTGTCCGCATGGAGGACGAGCGACACGTCCTCCCCGACCGGCAACGTCCGGAAGCTGGCGCACTCGAGGAAGAAGTGCTCGTGCGGCTTCGCATCACCGCCGCAGGTGCACGTCATCGTCACCATGGAGGCCGGGGCGCGGACTCCATCCCATTCTGCATGCAGCTCGCCGCCAATCTGTGCCATGCGCGTTGCCGCCGCGGCGGAAACCTCCAGCTTGCCATCGCGTGGGGTCTTTCGCGAGACGGTACGACGATCGAGGTGCATCGCGTCGGGGTGAGAGTGATGACATCGGTGGTGCAAGTTTTCCGCCCCGATTCATTGGCGGTAATTTCGGCTGTCGTGGCAAATCGGAGGCGACATTCAACGATCTCGCCGTCTGCGGCGGTGGCCGGCACTCGGGCCGACGCGCCCGCTAACTTGCCCGGATGGCTGCGCCACCTGACCCGCTGCCGTTCGAAATCCGCCGCTCGCCGATCGACGGGCTCGGCGCCTTCGCCACGCAGTCGATCCCGGCGGGGGTGCGCCTTGTGGAATACGCGGGGGAGCGGCTGACGCCGAGCGCGGCGGACGCCCGATATCCCGACGTCGACGGCCAGCGCCACCACACGTATCTCTTCGCGATCGACGAGGACGTCGTGATCGATGCAGCCGTCAACGGAAACGCCGCGCGATTCATCAATCACTCGTGCGCCCCCAACTGCGATGCGGTCATCGAGGACGGACGCATCTGGATCGAGTCGATCCACGACATCGAGCCCGGCGAGGAGCTGGCGTACGACTATGCATATATCCTCGACGAGCGGCACACCCCGGCCGCGAAGCGCCGCTTTCCCTGCCACTGCGGAGCAGTCACCTGTCGCGGGACGATTCTCATGAAGAAACGGTGAGCGCGACGGCCTCATCTAGGTGACGCTGAGCAGTTCCACCGTGAAGATGAGCACCGCGTTCGGAGGAACCGGGTCGTTTCCCGCTCGCCCATAGCCAAGCTCGGGTGGGATGATGATCTGCCGCCGACCGCCCACGCGCATGCCCGTCATTCCCTGCTCGAAGCCGGCAATTGGGCGCGGCCGGCCGCGACCGATGCGAAACGCGAGTGGCGCCTCACCGGGCTTCGTGGCGTCGAAGACATACCCGCTGGCGAGTGCACCTGAGTAGACCACCGTGACCGAACGGCCCGCCGTGGCAACCGCGCCCGTTCCTGGCTCGAGGTCGCGATAGTACAAGCCTGACGGCATTCGGATCGACGCTCCGAGATCCACGCCGAGCTCCGGCGCGAATGCCGTGCGTTCCAGGCTCGCCGTGGTGGGCCGGGCCGAACCGCACCCGCCGACGGCCCACGCCGCCGCAACGATCGCCGGCGCGAGTCGCTGGAGGAAGCGCATCTGGCGGCGTCCTCGCCTCACGCTCAGCCGGCGCTGAGCAACTCCAGCGTGAAGACGAGAATCGAGTTCGCGGGGATCGGTCCGTTGGCCGTGGATCCGTAGCCGAGCTCCGGCGGGATGATGACCTGCCGTTTCCCGCCGACGCGCATGCCAAGTGTCCCTTCCTCGAAGCCGGGTATTCCCGTGCCGGAACCCACCCGGAACGCGAATGGGACGCGCGAGGGGCCGCCGGAATCGAACACGGTTCCGTTGGCGAGGGCGCCCGAGTAGCGCACTGACACCGACGTGCCGAGGTTGGCGATCGCGCCCGTTCCGACGACGATGTCGCGATAGTAGAGACCCGACGACGTCCGCGTCGACGCGGGAAGGTCCACTCCGAGCGAGGACGCGAACGTCGTGTCCTCGATGCGCGGGGCGGTCGGATCATCATCCCCACACGCGGTGGCGGTCACGGCGAGGAGGACGGCGAGCAGGCGAATCGTCGGAAGCGTGCGCAACATGGGAAGCGGATCAATCGAAGGTTGGCAAAATCGACGCGGGATTCTCCCTCAAGATATCCTCACATGCCGCCTTCCGCGCGGTGATCGTCCAGTCGTGGCGGTATTCCCGGATACGTCCGGCCGAATCGCGCACGACATCGGCATCGGAGGACGCGACGGCGATCCCGGACAGAGTCGTATCGCTCTGCACGACATCCATCGTCACTCGCAGGAAGTCGTCGAACGCGACGATCGTCAGCGTATCCCCTTCGCGACGAGCCCAGGTTGCCGTCATCGTCGCGCCATCGGCGTCGGTGAGCGTGGCAGTCCCTCCAGCGACCCGGTCACCCGCATGGAGTCGGATCCACCCTGGCGCGGTCGACGCCCTGCCCCTGAACGGAGTCGTTCGGCCGAGGACCGATCGCGCCGAGCGGTAGCAGGTGCTGTCGCCACCCGCCGACGCGGGGTCAGGCCTTGAAGCGGAGTCGGGCCGCTGCTTCAGCCGGCCTTCGCTGCACGCAAGGAGCGCGATGGAGGCGAGGATCGCGAGATAGCGCATTCTCCCATGGTAATCGCCGCGCGCCGTCCGACGAAATCGCCGTCGTCGGTCCCGTCGGGACCCCGGTCATGGTATGTTGCAGCACGCCGGATTGCCGGCGGAGTCCGGGACCGTGATGCGCACACACTTCACGCGCCTGACCCCGGCTCGCTCGTCTCATCCACGGCCTCCGTCGATCGAGGCCGTCTTCTTTTCCATTTGGAGCACTGGTGGCTTTTACTTCGTTCGGTCTGCACGCGGACCTGCTTCGTGGCGTCAAGGACCTTGGATTCACCCGGCCAACGCCGATTCAGAGCGAGGCCATTCCTCCCGCGATGACGGGAAGCGACCTCCTGGCCTGCGCGATGACCGGGAGCGGCAAGACCGTCGCGTTTCTCCTTCCCATCCTTCACCGGCTCATGGGCAGCCGCCGCGGAACGACACGCGCCCTCATCCTCACGCCGACGCGCGAGCTCGCCGCGCAGATCGAGGAGCACCTCAGGCAGCTCGCCGTGCATACGCCGCTCACCGGTGCGGCGATCTTCGGCGGCGTCGGGATGGGTCCGCAGGAGCACGCATTCCGGAGCGGCGTCGATGTGATCATTGCGACCCCCGGGCGACTGCTCGATCACTTCAAGCAGCCGTACGCGAAGCTCGACAAGCTCGAGTACCTCGTGCTCGACGAGGCGGATCGAATGCTCGACATGGGCTTCCTCCCCGACATTCGGCGCGTGCTCAAGCACATTCCGTCGCGTCGGCAGACGCTCTTCTTCTCGGCTACGATGCCGCAGCCGATCGTCGAGTTGAGCCGCGACCTGCTCCAGAAGCCGGTCACCATCAACCTCGAGCGAAAGTCGGCGCCAGCAGTCGGCATCACCCAGGCCATCTACCCGGTGACGCAGGAGGTCAAGCCGGCGTTGCTGGTCGAGCTGCTCCGCCGCGATGAGCTCAAGGACGTCCTCGTCTTCACGCGCACGAAGCATCGAGCGAACCGGCTCGCGGACCTGCTGCAGAAGGCGGGGATCCGCGTGGAACGCATTCACGGCAATCGCTCGCAGGCGCAACGCACGCAGGCGCTCGCGGGATTCAAGAGCGGCAAGTACCGCGTGCTCGTCGCGACGGACATCGCGGCACGCGGGATCGACGTCGAGGCATTGAGTCACGTGGTGAACTTCGATGTGCCGGCGGTTCCGGAGGACTACATCCACCGCGTCGGACGCACGGCGCGCGCGGAGGCGACCGGCGATGCCTTCACCTTCGTGTCCCCGGAAGAGGAAGGCGACCTGCGCGCGATCGAGCGTGCGATCGCCAAGCGGCTACCGCGCATCACGGTTCCGGGCTTCGACTACGGCCAGAAGACCGGGGAGCGGTTCGAAGTCCCGATCGGCGAGCGCATCGCGCAGATTCGTGCGCGGAAGGCGGAGGAACGCGCCCGGGCAAAGGCAAAGGCCGAACGAAAGGGGCAGGGTGCACCTGCTGCATCATCGCGCGGGGGCGAGTCGCGGGCCCCGCGGCGCGGCGGTCACCGCTAGTGCGCCGTCGCTAGCGATCCTCGCGCTTTTCGAGGTCGCGCTCGCCAGGCGTCTGACGCCCGGCGC
>JANOCW010000246.1:0-3416 GCA_031412375.1 Gemmatimonadaceae bacterium
GGCGCCGCCGCCCAATACTCGCAAGCCGCAAGCCATCGAGGAAACATCGGGAAGAGTGGCGGGTTCCATCCCGCGGCCAGGCAGCACCCTGGGTCCGCCAACGCTCGCCACCCTCTTCAATCATGCCAACCGCCATGCCTACTTCGCCTCTTCCGAGAGCCGATGCAGCAATCCTTTCCCCAGAGGCGACTGAAGCACTGCGTGATGCGTTCAGGCTTCATCTCGCGTCACCGTCCGCGCCAGAGCCTGCGAACGCCCGCATCACCGACGCGCTGACGCGGATATGCGGCGAGGCACGGCGCGAGCAGATTCCCGCCGAACGTCTCCTCGTGGCCTTCAAGGGCGTCTGGAACTCGCTGCCTGAGGTGCGCGAGCTTCCGGGTCACGCTGCGGCCGATGAGGTCCGCGACCTCGTGTCGCTGTGCATCGAGCGGTATTACGCCACAGGCTGAAATCGCGCCGCCAGGGGGAATGCTACCCGCTCGTTGAGTAGAAGCGCTGCGCGCTTGCCGCCGCAGCTCGCTGGGGACAGAAGAAAAACGCGGTGCGCGGGCATGCCCGCGCACCGAAGCAAAAAACTCACCTTCAGGACCGCGAGCTAGTCCATCGCTGCAGCTTCGAGACGTGTCACAATGGCTGTGTAGCCGACCGCCTTCGCCCCGCTCGAATACTCGGTGACGAGGCCGCGTACATACGATCGGTCCGCGCCGTCGAACGCCGGTGCACAGTTCGCCGCGAGCCATGAGGCCCCATACATGTCCGTTGGTTTCGCGAGGGCGAGCGCGTCGTCGAGCCGCCGCTGTGCATCCGCCGTCCGCCCGTCGAGCGCGAGCACGCGGATTCTCAGGGCTTCCGCCAACTCGCGACCCTGGAACCACTCCGCTCGTCCGCGGAGACGTTCCGCCGACTCGAGCGATGCGACCCTGGCTGCCACGTCCTTCCCCTGGTCCAGCAGCGCGAGGCCATAGCCCGCACGGGCGCCGATGTCCACATCCGACTGGCCGATCGATCGCGACATGGAGCATGCGACGTCGTACAGGTCGGTCGCCGCATCCAGGTCGGACCGCTCCCGCTCCAGGTGGGCGAGATTGTACACGGCGTACATTTGCCGTTCGGTGTCCTTCATCGCGGCGAAAATCGCCAGCGCTTCGCCGAAGCGATCACCGGCCCGATCGTACTCGGCGCGCTTGAGTGCCATCACACCCGAATTGAGAGCCGCCACACCCCAGATCTCGCGCATGCCGGCGCTTCGGGCGGCGGCAATGGCGTGATCGAGCTCTTCCTGCGCGCTCGACCACTCACCACGAAGCTGGTGCGAGATACCGAGATTGTTGTGACAGCGTGCCTGACCGCGGAAGTCACCGACGCTCGTGTATAGATCGAGCGCACGGCGATAGAGCCCGCGGGCTTCGTCCGACGCCACTGACTCCCGCGTGACGCCCAGGCGCACGAGGTTGTCGGCAAGCAAACCGACGTCTCCGAGTCTTTCACCGAGGGACACCCCTTCCGAGGCAGAGCGCTCGGCAGCCCCGCGTTCGCCGAGGCGGCTCTGGGCCTGCGAGATCATGGTGAGCAGGGCGACACGCTCGGCGTCGAGGCCGCGCGCCTTCGCTTCTTCATCGAGCGTGATGCATGCGGCGAGGGTCTGCCGGGCGGGCTGACCGAGGGCGGATCGGATCCGCTCCCGGATGCGCCGTGGAGCGATCGTGCGCCGCGGATCTGCGTGCACCAGCATCCATTCGATCGCCGAGTCACACAACGCCTCGGCTTCCTCGAACTGCCCCGTGACCTCCGCGACCTGCGCCATGCGAATGCGGACGTCGGCGAGGGCGCCATCCGATCCAGCATTCCGCTCGGCGATCTGGAGCAGCTCCAGCGCCTCCTGGTGTGCGTAGGCGATTCGTGCGTGCTCGGAGGCCATCAACGCGTACTGGTAGGCCTTGTCCGTGCAGCCGCCCTGGTCGTAGTGCATCGCAAGCTCTGCGATGGCGGTCGGCGTCCTGCGTTCGGTGATCTGGGCGACGCGCTCATGCACCCGGCGAATCCGGTGCGCGAGTACATCACCCGTGTCGGCTGGCAACCGGAAATCCGACGTCGGTCGCAGCTGCGTGTGGGTCCGTTCCAGACGATTGGTGGTCATCGAACCACCATCGGCTGTGGTGCCGTGCGCGCCTGTGCCGTCAGCGCGTCCGTCGCCGGGAAAATAGATACGGGAGTCATGGCTTCTCTCCAGTGGAGGCTGGCTGGCGACTAGTACGCGACGTTGATAACCAGGCTTCCAACCACACTGGGGGACGCGCCATCTTCTTCGAGACCGGTGTAGATATTGTACCCGCTGAAGTGCTTGATACGTCGGAAGGCGATCCCGCCCTCCAACCAGACGAATGTGGCGAGCGATGCGTCGGTCTTTGCTTCATCGATACCGGGCGCACCGAGGAACGGCGAATACAGGACGGAGAGGCGGCTCAGCATCTTGTACGCCGAATCCGGATTGGTGGACAGCGACGAGGTCTTCATGTACAGCCATACGGCGTTCGCCGGTTCGTTCGTGGGAACGAAGCGAACAGCGGGCGTGAAATCGACCCAGCTCCTGCCCTCGAACTCGCGGATCTCTGCACGGAAGCGGATCGGCGCGGTGAGGACGTTGCAGGGCGCGTCCCATTCCGTCGGCCCGTAGGTCGACGTGGCGGGATCGCAGATCGAGTGCGCGGGGAGGTAGATCGCGTGCGGTCCGAGGTGGAACACGCCACCCGTTGGGGTCACGGTGAATTCAGCCGACAAGGAATCATCGGCAACGCTGTGCATGATGATGTCGGGGCTCGGAATGCCCACTGGTGCACGACCGACCGGCAAGTGGCTCCACGGGCTCGCCTCGAATCCGGGGCCGGCGACTTCGGAGTCGGCGCAGCCGGCAAGGAGAAGCGCGAAGAGAGCCATGAGCGCCGCGTTGCGGCGCCGTGCACCCTGCTGGGGCTTCTGATCGACGAGGACGAATGAGGAAGACATGGGCCGGGGGGTTGATTGAGTGAGTTGAGCCTGTGACACACCCCTCCCAAGGCACAGGTCATACCGCGTCAGGGTATGCCCGTGCGCTGGTCCCAACCCGTTGTAATCGTTGCAGTTACGATGCAACTATCGATAGGCGTCCCGAGCTTCGGAATGGGGGTGATCGGACATCCTTACCGGTCACTCGGTCGTTCCGACCCACCCCTTGGCGACAGCGCCGCGCGCGCCGCGCGCACGGCTGGGCTGCCCTCCTGGATCACCGATCGGCGGCGGGATGGGGAGCGTATTTGGCGGGATCGGTCAGGCCGCCGTCGGCGAACCCGCGGAGACGGAGTGCGCACGCGTCGCAGCGCCCACAGGCCGCCCCGCCATCGTCAGGATCGTAGCACGTGGTGGTGGCGGCGTAATCG
>JANOCW010000247.1:0-10464 GCA_031412375.1 Gemmatimonadaceae bacterium
TTCCCCCCTGTCAACGAGGCTTTTGGGCCACGGGGGGCATTTGCGCCCGGGGGGGGGGTCCCGAAAATTCCCGCCACCCCCCCGCTGGTCGGGCAAATGATTCCTACGGAGTTGGTGCGCCCGCTGCCGGCGCGCCGAAGCGAGTCGCGCCGCCGCGTGGGTAGCCCCCCACCTCGTAGTCGGTGATCCCTCGCGCATTCAGGCGATCCCGAAGGGCGAACACGTACAGGTCGTCGCCCGTCCGCGAGCCGATCTGGTAATTTCCGCCCGCCGCCACGGCGATGTACTGGGTCCCATCGTACGAGAACGTCATCGGGGCCGCGTTGACACCCGCGCCGGCCTTGAACTGCCAGAGCAACTTCCCATCGGTCGCGTCGAAGGCGTCGAAGTTCCCGTTCGCCTGACCCACGAACACGAGATCGGTCGCCGTGACGAGCGCGCCGCCGATCATCGGATCCGCAACCTTCTTCTGCCATGCAATCTTGCCATCATCCACGTCGATGGCCGAGAACGTTCCCCACTGCGCTTCGCCCGGAATGGCCTTGAATGCGCTTCCGAGCCAGAGCTGGCCCTTCTTGAACGGCACACTGGTCGTGCTGTAGTTCATCGGCTGATGCAGCCCGAGCACGTAGACGAATCCGGTGCGTGGGCTGTACGCCGTCGGTGACCACTCGGACCCGCCATTCGCCCCGGGAAGCATGCGCACGCCTTCCTTGGTGGGCTGGGCAAACATGTTCTCCATCGGCGTGAAATTCTCCGACCGGAGCACCGGCTTCCCCGTTTCCGCCTCGACGATGTAGTACCACGCCGTCTTGCCGGCCTGCCCGACGTACTTCTTCCCGTCGCGCTCGAAGAGCGTCGGCGGGCTCACGACGTCGAGATCCCACACATCGTGCGGCACTTCCTGGAAGAACCACTTCAGCTTGCCGTTGGTGATGTCCACGGCGACGACGCTCTCCGAATAGAGGTTGTCACCGGGGCGGATCTTGCCGTCGAGATCGGGTGATGGATTGCCGATGCCGGCGTACAGGGTCTTGGTGGCCGGGTCGTAAGCGGGAGTCATCCACATCGAACCGCCGCCGCGTCTCCAGGAGTCGGCATACCTGGCGCTGTCCGCCTTTTCCTGCGCGATGTTCCGGTTGAGCGACGTGCCGAACGGATCGGTCGTCTTCCACTCGCCCCACCAGCCGTTAGGTGCCTCGCCGGGGGCTGGGATCGCATACCACGTCCAGATGAGCTTTCCATCAGCCGGGTTGTACGCCTTCATGTAGCCGCGAATCCCGTACTCGGCGCCTGACGTGCCGATGATGAGCTTTCCGTCGGCGATGAGCGGGGCCATCGTCTGGCTGTAGCCGGCGGTCGGGTCGTCGATTTGTGTCTCCCAGGCGACCGTCCCGTCCTTGGTGTTGAGCGCGATGAGTCGCGCGTCGAGCGTCGCGACGAACACCTTGTCCTGATAGGCGGCGACGCCACGGTTGTTGGGGCCGCAGCAGATGATGGTGGTGCCGAGCTTGGGCTCGTAGCGCCACCGCTCCTCGCCCGTGACGGCGTTGAGCGCCGCCACTTTGCTGTCCGGCGTCGTGAGATACATCATGCCGTTGATGACTAGCGGCGTCGTCTCGAAGGACTTCGAGACTCCCGTCTGGTAGACATAGACCAGCTGCAGGTCCTTGACGTTGGACCGCGTGATCTGGTCGAGGTGCGAGTAGCGCTGGTTGTTGTACGCGCCACCGTAGTGCAGCCAGTTGGCGGAGTTCGCCGCATCCTTTCCGGCGTCGAGCAGCATCTGGTCGGTCACCGCCACCACCGCGGGCGGCGCCGCTGGCCGACCGGCACCACCCCCGGCAGAGCCGGCAGGGCGGTCGGCGGTATCCGCGCCGTCACCGCCACCGCAGGCGGCGAGCAGCGCGGCTCCAACAATCAGTCCGGTGACAGTGCGCAAGGGCGATCGCATGTTGAAAATGCCTCTGGTGGAGTGAGCGGTATTCGTCGGGATCACGGAGCGATGGGAATCGAGAGCCCGGTGAGCAGCACCCAGTTGGAGGCCTCGCTCGGAATCCCGGTCGCGACGTTCGCCAGGAAGGCGTAGATCGAGGTGCTGGCCCACCGGCTCGTCGGAGTCGAGCTCATCATCATCTTTCCGATCTTGAAGAACGCGTCGGCTTCGAGCACCAGCTTGTGGGTGTACTGGCTGTTGTCACCCTCCTCGGCCGCGGGTCCATACGCCCCCAGCACATCGAAGTCGAGCGCGAAGAAATTCGTGTTGATCACGTTGAACACGGGCCCGTACACGAAGCCCGGTGCGTTCGTCTTGAACCCCGATGCGTCGTCCTTGGCGAACGGGCTCCACTGGACGATGGCGACGAGCGTCGTGCGGGTGATCGTCGTGGGGATAGCCGTCACGACGCGGAAGTTGAACTCCGTGTTCGAGCTCGAGCCGGTTGGAGCATCGAGGAAGTTCGACGTGACCAGTCCCGGCTGGGCCACGAAGACGGGCGCCTTGAACAGGCTTTGCGCCAGGGCCGAATCAGTGTTCACGAGCGCGGCGAACATCGTTGCTGCGATTAGCGCGAAGCGTTTCATGCATTCCTCCGCAAGGTGATGTGACCATCACGTCCTGCCCCCGAACGTGAGGGGCCACGTCGGTGGGGTGGTGCGCCTGCAAACATCGTTGCACACGTCGCGCGGTGCGGCTCGATCGGCGTTGGATCCGCCTCGAGCGTGGCGTGTCGGGGTGAAGCCGTTCCGGCGACGACGTGCTGCGCCGCCACTGTTCCGCGCGATTGCCGGGCGCGCAACCACGCCAGCCACGCTGCCTCCAGCTCACCGCCGTCAGCGGGAAGGCCGGAAATGCTCGTGAGCGCCACACCCTGCGTCTGGCCATTGCGGACGGCTTGCACGAACCCGCGAAAGCCGTCGGCGCCGCCACGCTCCCGAAGGAACAGGGCGAACGCCAGCGACTGGCCGTAGAACACACGTCGCAATGGCGCACCCGCCGGAACTCCCTGGAGGGCTGGATGCGGCATGTAGAGGAAGCGGCGAAGGGGCAGCGCGTAAATGATCGAGCCCTCGGACAATGGCGCCAGCCTGGCACGCTGATCGGCCTCGGGCTCCGTGAGTTGGCCAAGTGCTTCGTCGAGCCAGTCGGGTAGCGGCGAGCCGTATGCGGGTCCGGATGGCGCCGGCGCATCCTCGGCCATCGGGAACAGCATTGCATAGGCGATGCGGTGGGCGGCCTCGTGCGTGAGGTAGCCCCCGGCGCTCACCTGCTGGCCCGCGCCGAGATCGCGGAACTCCGGCGATGCAGCATCGTGAACGATCGCCATTCCCCACAGCTCACCTGTGCGCCGCTGCACATCATCGTCGCCGAGCGTCGAGTCGTTCGCGAGAAGAATGACGCCGGGCGGAGCCGCCATCCCGAGGATTCGCGAGAGCTGTTCCCCGGCCGACACGCACGCGCGCAACGCCCGCTCACCGGCCGGCGAGTCAGCCCCGACGACTCGGCACCCACCGGCGACGCGCTCGGCATCGGCCACGATACGCTCGTCACCATCGAAGCATCCCACCAGAAGGGATGCGACCACCGGCGCCCACGCAGGAACGCGGGCTGACCAGCGCGTCGTGCTCCGGATGCCAGTTGCCTCCACGGTACGAACCGTCACTACCTCGGGGATCGCGTTACCGGGTTTGCCGCAACACACCCACAATGCAGGGTGAGAGCTTGCTACCATGCTCCCGCCTCGTCAAGGATGTCATGCGCACTCATCCGTCGTCGATGGCGGGACGTGCGCCGCTAATGTTTCTCACCGCCAACGGTCTTGACCTCACCCGTGTTCCGATGTAGCCTCGCCTGATCGGTCCGCACCCCCCGCACGACGCCCCTGCTTTCCTCGCGCTGCACTCCGAAGGCATCCATGCTCCAGGTCGTCGTTTTCCTGTCGCTCGCCATCGCCCAGAGTTTTGCGCCGGTCCGCCCGCTCGTCCTGGAACCGGGCGATCCGGCAATCGCGGAGGTCTATGCGCTCGCTGCGGCGAAGCTGCTTGGCGCGCCCTCCGCGCAGGAGTTCTACATCCTTCCGACGAGCGCACGCAGCGAGTTGACGCAGCGCGCGCGGCGTGCGTCCGGGAGCCCGCAGCGGGCCGGCGACGCGACAGCGCGCCAGGTCGCCACGCGCCTCGCCAGGCGCGGGTACAGCGGGAGCAAGGGGATGCGCGCCCGGTTGCAGCCGACAGATGCGCTGCAGCTGGTGCTCGGTGAGCTGCGCTTCGAACCGTCGCAGCGTCCGACCTTTGCACGCCTGATCATCGGCGTCGTCGGCACGGGAGGCGTGGAGCAGTCCATGGAATTCCTGCTGAAGCGCGAGCCGGATGGCTGGCGCGTTATCACCATGGAGGCTGCGGACAGCATCGGATGACCGTGTCGCGCCGCCAGTTCCTGAAACGGTCCGGGTTGGTTGCCGGAGGCGCGACGCTGGGCAGCCTCGTGGCGCTCGGGCTCGATCCCGAGCCGGTGCGCGCCGCCACCATCCCGCTCGACTTCAAGATCAGGAACACCAAGGTCGTTCCGTCGATCTGTCCGTATTGCGCAGTAGGTTGCGGCCTCCTCCTCCATGTTCGCGACGGCAAGCTCGTGAACCTCGAGGGCAATCCCGATTCACCCATCAATCGCGGCACGCTCTGCCCCAAGGGCGCAGCGAGCTTCCAGCTCACGGTGAACCCGGAGCGGAAAACGAAGGCACTGCATCGGCGCGCCGGTGCGACCGAATGGGACGAGATCGACCTGCACCGGGCGATGGACATGGTCGCCGAGCGCGTGAAGAAGACCCGCGACGCGACCTTCCGGCGCACCGCGACGGTGAGCGGCCGACAGGTGGTGGTGAACCACACGCTCGGCATGGGCTCGCTCGGCGGCGCGACGATGGACAACGAGTGGAACTACGTCCAGGCAAAGTTCTGGCGCGGAATCGGTGGCGTCTGGCTGGAGAACCAGGCGAGGATATGACACTCCTCCACGGTCCCCGGTCTGGGGGTCTCGTTTGGACGAGGGGGCGCGACGACGTTCCAGCAGGACCTGCAGAACGCTGACTGCATTCTCATCATGGGCTCGAACTTCGCCGAGTGTCACCCGGTGGGTTTCCGGTGGGTGATGAAGGCGCGCGAGCGGGGTGCGACGATCATCCACGTCGACCCGCGGTTCACGCGCACGAGCGCGATGTCGAACATGCACGTGCCCATTCGGTCCGGCTCCGACATCGCCTTTCTCGGCGGGTTGATCAACTACATCATCACCAACGAGCGGTGGTTCAAGGAGTACGTCGAGCACTACACCAACGCATCGACGATCGTCGGCCCTGATTTCAAGGGTGCGGAGGATCTCGACGGCCTCTTCTCCGGATTCGATCCACAGCAGCGCAAGTACACGACGCGGTCGTGGGCGTACGAGGGGACGGAAGGCGTACAGGAGGTGATGTCGAAGTCGGCCGACGAGCCGCATGCGCTCGAGGGCCAACCCGGCGTGGACTATCGGCGGAATCCACCGAAGACCGATCCGACCCTTCAGGATCCGCGCTGCGTCTTCCAGATCCTGAAGCGGCACTACGCGCGCTACACCGCGGAGATGGTGTCGCAGATCTGCGGGTGCACGCCCGAGCAGTTCGACTACGTGGCGAAGGCCCTGTGCGACAATTCCGGCCGCGAGCGGACCTCGGCGTTCGCCTACGCCGTGGGGTGGACGCAGCACACCGTCGGCGTGCAATACATCCGCGCCGCGGGAATCGTCCAGGCACTGCTCGGCAACATCGGGCGGCCTGGTGGCGGGATCCTCGCGCTGCGGGGACACGCGACGATCCAGGGCTCCACCGACATCGCGACGCTGTACAACCTGTTGCCCGGCTACCTCCCGGCGCCCAATGCCGTGATCCCCGAGCACGTATCGCTCGCTGGATATCTCAGCAAGGAGATGCCGACCACGGGATTGTGGGCGAACGGCCGGAAGTACACGGTCTCCTTTCTCAAGGCCTGGTACGGCGATGCTGCGACCGCCGACAACGAGTGGGGCTATCAGTTCCTGCCGAAGAACGTCGGCGATCATTCGCACATGCCAATGTTCCAGGCGATGCACGATGGGATCATCACCGGGTTCATGGCGATGGGACAGAATCCCGCCGTCGGCGGCCAGAACGCAGTGTACCAGCGCGCCGGACTCGCCCGGCTCGACTGGATGGTGGTGAAGGACATCTTCATGACGGAGACGGCGGAGTTCTGGAAGGCGCCCGACGTCGAGGATCCATCCGCAATCCAGACGGAGGTATTCTTCTTCCCGTCCTCTACGGTTCCGGAGATGGATGGGTCCTTCACCAATACACAGCGGCTCGTGCAATGGCACGAAAAGGGTGTGGACTCACCCGGTGACTGTCGCAGTGATATCTGGTACACCCACCAGCTCGCGCGCCGGCTCAAGACGATGTACGAGCGCGACCCGCTCGTTCCGCGCGAGGACACGGGCGCGAGCGCACCGCCGACGGTGCCGGACACGGCACCGCGCCAGCCGGCATCCCCGAACGCGCCCGCCGAAAGCCGGCGCGCACCCGCAACGCAGACTCCACCGCCGGGCGCTGCAACGCGACCCGGCACGCCGCCATTGGTCGGTGCCACGGAGTGGACAGATCCGTTCATGTCATTGCGGTGGGAGTGGGACCACTACGTCGGCGCGACCCCCGAGGAGCAGGAGCCCACGGCCGAGAGCATCCTGAAGGAGATCAACGGCTATCGCGTCGCTGATCGCGTGCCGATGAAGTCGTTCGGCGACCTCAAGGATGACGGCACCACCGCGGCCGGCGCGTGGATCTACACCGGCGTGTATCCCGAGGAGGGTGTGAACAAGGCCGCGGGACGGACGGGCGACGACTACGTCTCGCTCGGCTGGGCGTTCGCGTGGCCGGCGAACCGACGCATCCTGTACAACAGAGCGAGCGCGGATCCCCAAGGTCAGCCCTGGTCGAACCGGAAGCGCTACATCTGGTGGAACGCTGATGCCACGGTGACGAACGCGGCGACGGGAGCGGTCACGAAGGGGCAGTGGGTCGGGTACGACGTTCCCGATTTTCCGGCGACGAAGGCGCCGTCGTACAAGGGCGTGTGGAGCAAGGGGGGCCTCGATGCGCACGATGGCGACTGGCCCTTCATCATGAAGCCCGACGGGAAGGCGTGGCTGTTCGCGCCGAGCGGCCTCGTTGATGGTCCGCTGCCGACGCACTACGAGCCATGGGAAGGACCGACAGAGAACCTCCTGTACCCGCGGGTGCGACGGAATCCGGTGACGAAGCTGTTCAACATTGTCGGCAACAAGTACATCGACCCCGGGGATCCGCGCTTTCCGATCGTCATCACGACCTATCGATTGACGGAGCACCATCTCACCGGTGTCATGAGCCGCTGGGTTCCGTGGCTGGCGGCACTCCAGCCCGAGCTGTTCGTGGAGATCTCGCCAGAGCTCGCGACCGAGAAGGGCATTACGAACACCGGCTGGGCGACGATCTCCACACCGCGCGGAGCGATCGAGTGCAAGGCGCTGGTGACGCGCCGACTGCGTCCGTTCCAGGTCAACGGACGACTGGTGCACCAGGTCGGCATGCCCTGGCACTGGGGCTACCGCGGCATCGTCACCGGCGACGTCGTGAACACGCTGACGCCACTGATCGGCGATCCGAACGTCACGATCCACGAGGGCAAGGTCTTCATGTGCCAGGTCGACTCCGGGCGCCGCGCCGCCGACGTGCGGGTCGCGCTCGGCGACAGCGCGGCGACGCCGATGCTGCGTGTTGGGCGGCGGGAGCGACAGGCTGCGGAAGCGAACATCGAGTACGGCATCGAGCTCGCGCTCAACACGGAGTCGCTCGATGACATCGTGGTCTGGCCGCAGTTCTCGGCGCAGCCAGACGGCGTCTATCACGGGTAGCGCGAAGCCGCGCGTACTGGAGGGACATGGCGAAGGGCTTCTTCACCGACACCACGATCTGCATCGGCTGCAAGGCGTGCCAGACCGCATGCCACGAGTGGAACGAGCTGCCTGCGCTGAACGGCGGCGTCACGGAGCTCACCGGGAATTCGTACGACAACACCGGGAGCCTCAACGCCGTCGACTGGCGACATGTTCGCTTCATCGAGCAGTTCCCCGACGATCGCGCGCAGACCGGGTTCCTGCAGGGCTCGCGCTGGCTGATGATGAGCGACGTCTGCAAGCACTGCGTGCGGGCGGCGTGCATGGAAGTGTGCCCGACCGGAGCGATCATCCGGACGGAGTTCGACTCGGTCTACATCCAGCAGGACGCCTGCAACGGATGTCGTGCCTGCATCTCCGCCTGTCCGTTCCACGTCCCCGACATCGGCGATGATGGCAAGGCGCACAAGTGCACGCTCTGCTACGACCGACTCCAGAACTCGCTCGAGCCGGCGTGCGCCAAGGCGTGTCCCACCGACTCGATTCGCTTCGGTGATGTCGACGAGTTGATGGCCATCGCGGACCAGCGCGTCCTCGATCTCCGGGCGCAGGGCATCAATGCGTATGTCTATGGCAAGGAGGAGATCGTCGGAGGGCTGAACTGCTTCTACCTCCTCGTCGATGAGCCGGAGGTGTACGGACTGCCCGCCAAGCCCGAGCTGCCGTCCGAGAACGTCGCGGCCGCCTTCGGACTCAGTGCCACCGCCGCGGCCGCGATCGCGCTCACGGGAATCGTCTCCTTCCGGAAGGGCAGAATGGACGAGATGGCGGCCGAACAGCAGCAGACGACCGAGGCCTCGTGATCACGCTGACCTGGGCGCATTCGTGCCCCTGATCGCCCTGGCCCAGTTCGGCGTCAATCCGCAGTCCGGCATCGCCAACGCGCCGCACTGGGGATGGTACGTGGTGCTCTACTTCTTCCTCGGCGGGCTCTCGGGTGGATGCTATTTCATCGCGTCGTTGCTCGCCCTGCTCGGCGACGCGCGCGACCGGCCCGCCATCCGGCTCGGATACCTGATCGCATTCCCGCTCGTCGTCATCTGCGGCATCCTGCTGATCATCGACCTCGGAATGCCGTTTCGTTTCTGGCACATGCTCATCCAGAGCGAGCAGGTGCCAGCGCTCATGTTCAAGCCGTGGTCGCCGATCTCCGTCGGCTCGTGGGTGCTGATGGCGTTCAGCTTCTTCGCCTTCGTGTCGTTCGTGGGTTCGCTGGTCGAGGCGGGGCGGATTCGCCAACCGCTGCTGGTGCGCATTGACGCGCGGGCGCGCGAGGCGCCGCGTCCGCTCGCGGTGCTGTGGGGTGTGCTCGGTGCATTCTTCGGTTTCTTTCTCGCCGGCTACACGGGAGTGCTCGTCACCGCCAGCGGTGAGGCAGTCTGGCACAACGCGCAGCTCCTCGGCGCCTTGTTCCTGACGTCGGCGGCGTCCACATCGTATGCGCTTCTGCTCGTCGTGCTGCTGCGGCGTGGTGCGTCCCACACCGACCCGACGCTCGTGAAGCTCGCGCGAGCCGACCGCTGGGCGATCGCGCTCGAGATCCTGATCCTGACCGTCATGCTGGTCGGACTGGGCGGCCTCGCGCGTCCGTTCGTGACCGGCGGATTCGGAGTGGTGTTCTGGATCGGCGTAGTCGTCATCGGGCTCATCGCGCCGCTCGTGCTGCATCGTCGCAGCCATGGTTCCGGTGACGCCCGCCGGAACGTCAAGCTCGCGGCGACCTGTGTGCTCGTCGGCGGCCTGCTGCTGCGCTTCGTGATCGTCATGTCGCCGCAGTGGCCGAGCGTGATGCCGTGGTACCTGTAGTCGAGCGCCGCGTGCGGTTGCGTGAGCCCGGGCGGCTGAAGGCTGGACGGGTGGTGGTGCTGCTCGTGATGACGACGGCGGCGAGCTGCACATCTCCAGAGGCGCGTCGGGAGCGGGACGGCGGGCCTGGCTCCGACGTCGGCAACAAGCCGTCGGCCCGGGCCCCGAAGGCCGATCCGCAGGCGGCCGATACGACGCTTTGGCCTGGCCGCGCGCTCGCCCCGGTGGAGCGCCTCGCCCGCGGAGAGATCCCCCCGCCGGCGGGCGTCTCCCCGGCAGCCGCGCCGCAAAGCCGCGGGCAGACCCCAGTGACACCCAACGTCCCAGCGAGCAAGGCCGAGCAGTCGGTATTCGACAAGGGAACGTCGGCGAATCCGCGGATTCCGGCGCGTCCGCCGGCTCCTCGACCGTGACCGCGGCGAGTCTGTGCGCCGGCGCGTGATGCGATGGCCATGACCACCCTCGGGAAGCTGGTCGATGCACGTCCCGAGCTGGAGCCTGCCGTGGTACTGCTCCGCGCACTGATTGGTGGAGTGGCGGAGGTGACGGTCTCGTTGGCGGATGGTGTCCCCAGCGCCGATGCTGCGCGATTGCGGCTCGATGCGGGTATTCCCGCGCTCGAGGGGGAGCCGATGCTGGATTCCGTCGGCCTGCTCGGC
>JANOCW010000248.1:0-24686 GCA_031412375.1 Gemmatimonadaceae bacterium
ACGGGACGCCTCCTTTTGACGGAATACGCGTCGACCGTGAGCACCTGCGGCTGCAGGTGGAGCATGAGGCGATGGGAACACTGATTCAGTTCCGCCAGGGAATCCTCGCGTCTGGCGGTGATGCCAAGCAGCACATCGAGCTACTCGCCAACAGCTTGAGCACCGTGATGGTGATTTTTCGCGCGGTCATTCGGCTGCATGGCAGCGTCCCGGCGACGGATTACGCGGCGCTGGTAAGCGATGTCGCCGGGCGCTCCGGGATGGACCCCCATCCCTTCGTTCGCGTAGTAGAGCATGTGCGCGGCACGACCCGTCTAGCCGCCGCTGCTGCTGGCGACGTCCTTGCTGGATACCTCGCTGGACTCCAGAGCCTCGTGTCCCACCTGGATGCCTTTGCTCCTCAGCCGCCATCGCGCTGACGATTCTCCCCACACTCGAATCAGGACTGATATGCGCCGACTCATGATGATCCCGATGCTTCTCGTCGCGATCGCCTGCCCGAAGGACAAGAAGGCGGCGGACACCGTTCCGGCGGTGCCTCTGGATACCACTCCCGTGGACCTGAGTGGAGTTCAGAGTGGGCTGCCCCCTGCCGAGCCAGACACGTTCAAGCCGGCGAAGCTTCCCGCCCCCCAGCAGGGTGGGGCGCAATCGAGCTATCCCGAGGCACCGGGGCCGCTGAGCGAAGCCGTTCGGCGAGAGCAGTCCGCGACGACGTTCTGCTACAACGAGTTCGGCCTGAAGAACGACCCGAACCTCCGCGGGAACGTCGTGCTTCTCGTCACGGTGGGCCAGAGTGGGGTGACGGCGGCGCGGGTGGGGAATTCGATCTGGCAGCCGAGCTCGGGAGGCAGGCCGGTCAACAACTGCCTGAATGAGCGGGTGAAGGAGGCGATCAAGATCGAGGCCGGGTCGGTGAGACCGGGGACCTATCGTGTCCCGCTTTCATTCACGACTCGCTAGGTGCCACCCACTGCTGTCCCGTGCTGGACCACTGTCTCTGGAGGAGCTCGATGAGATCCCGTTTTTTCCGCATGTTGCCGTGCCTGTTCGTGTTGGGAATGTCGGGTTGCGGATACAATCAGATTCAGACTCTGGATGAACGGGCAGCGCAGGCCCAGAAGCAGATCCAGGTCCAGCTCCAGCGTCGCGCAGACCTCATTCTCAACCTCGTCAACACCGTGAAGGGATACGCTGCGCACGAGGAGTCGGTGTTCACCAAGGTCGCCGAGGCGCGAGCGGGGCTTGCCGGTGCGGTGACGCGCGGCGACCCGCAGGAGATGGCGCAGGCGAACGAGCAGATGTCGGGGGCGCTTCGGCAGTTCATCATCACGGTGGAGTCGTACCCGCAGCTCAAGGCGGACCAGGGCTTTCTCCGTCTGCAGGATGAGCTCACCGGCACCGAGAATCGAATCGCTGTCTCGCGGACCGACTACAACCAGACCGCCGGGGAGTACAACACCTACATCCGGAAATTTCCGGCGGCCCTGACGGCGAAGGCCACCGGAGCGAAGGCGCGGGAGTACTTCGAGGTCACGAATCCCGCGGCGCTCGAGGCGCCCACGGTCGATTTCTCGAAGGCGCCGGCAAAGACGCCGTAGAGGCGGGGCTGATCCTGTGGTCGACGCGTCCCCGTCCGTTGGACGGGGGCGCGTCCACGTTTGGAGGCTGGCGAGCCCCGGCGTTCGCGAGATTGGTGAGAGGGGTTTGTCCGGGCCGTGCGCAGGGCTATCATCCGATCATTGGCGTTGCGAACCCCCCCCTCCTATCCATTTGTTTCGGTCTCCTGAGCCAGACCGCGGCACGGTTGTGCGCCCATTTCCCCGTCATTTCGATAGTCCCGTTGGTACATGGAGGTCGACAAATGTCACGATTCGTTAGTCAGTTGATTCTGGGCGTCTTCGCGCTGGCCACGCTCACCGTCCCTGCCTTGGCGCAGGACGCGGCGACGGTCCAGGGGCGGGTGACGACACAGGCTGGCGCCCCCCTGGCGGGTGCCAACGTGTTTATCCAAGCCCTCAATCTCGGTACGGTTACGCGAGAAGATGGGAGCTATGTGCTGCCCGTTCCTGCTGCGCGGGTAAACGGACAGAGCGTGTCGCTGGGTGCGCGACGCCTCGGTTATTCTCCCCAGACTGTACAGATTACGCTCCGCGGCGGTGCCATCACCCAGGACTTCTCCCTCGGCGTGAGCGCACTGCGGCTCGATGAAGTCGTCGTGACGGGTGCGGGTACAGAGAGCACCCGCGAACGGCTCGGCAACGTCATCAACTCGGTGAGCGCAGACCAGATCGCGCGCGCCGCCGAGCCGAACGTTGTGCAGGCGCTCGCGGGCAAGGCGCCGAACGTCATCGTCAATCAGCAGTCGGGTGAACCGGGCGCCTCCTCGTATATCCGCATTCGCGGGGCGAAGTCGATTCAGGGTACGGGACAGCCGCTGTTCGTCGTCGACGGAGTGCCGATCGACAACTCGAGCTTCGCTACCGGCCCGTCGACGGGCAGCACCGTGGCTCCGAACCGCGCGTCCGACATCAATCCGGCCGACATCGAGTCAATCGACATTCTGAAGGGGTCTGCCGCGGCGGCCATCTATGGCGCGCGGGCAGCACAGGGTGTCGTCCTCATCACGACGAAGAGCGGTCAGTCTGGGCAGACGCGATACTCGCTCCGGTCAACCGTCTCGGTGGACCAGGTGAATCAGTCCGTTCCGCTCCAGCGGCGCTTCGGACAAGGTACGGGCGGCGCCGCCGCGACGTGCACCGTGGATAATTGCACGCCATCGAGCGCATCGTTTGGCAACGAACTCGCGGCCGGCACGCCGACCTACGACCATTTCGACGAAGTGTTCGACAACGGATCGTCGTGGGAGAATGTGCTGTCAGCTTCGGGCGGTAGCGACCGTACGACGTTCTATGTCTCGCTGGGCAACTTCAATCAGGACGGCATGATCGTTGGTCCGAACAGCTTCTACAATCGGACCACGGCGCGGCTCAAGGCATCGCATCGGCTGGTTGACCGTTTCACGGTCGGGGCGAACATCGCGTATACCGATGTGCGCGGCGCGGGAGTGCAGAAGGGTTCCAATACCAGCGGTCTGATGCTCGGGGCCCTCCGGACTCCCCCGAACTTCAATAATTTCCCGTACCTTGATTCCACCACGGGACTGCACCGCTCCTACCGCTTTCCGCGGCCAAGCCCGACGAGCGACCGCCTGTCGCGTCGTTATGACAACCCGCTCTTCGTCGCCTACGAGCACGAGAGCAAGATGGAGCTCGGCCGCGTGATCGGGAACATCAACCTCGGGTACGTTCCAACCGAGTGGCTGAATTTCAGCTACACGCTTGGCGGAGACTACTTCTCCGACTTCCGGCTCGAAGCCCTTCCGCTGTCCTCGTCGTCGTTTGCCCAGGGACAGGTTTTGCGGGCGGACATCATCAACTATCAGCTCGATCACAACCTGGTCGGGACGGCGACGCATGCCTTCACCGACGATGTCCTGGGCACGCTGACGGTCGGCCAGAACCTCAACAGCCGCCGTTATCGGCAGACCTACGTGACGGGACTCACGCTCATTGCCCCCGAGCCCTTCGCGATTCAGAACACGGTAACGCAACAGCCGAGCGAGTTCCGTTCCCTCATCAACACGGAGTCGTATTTCGCGCAGGCGACGGCCGATCTCTACGACCAGCTCTTCATCACGGGCGCGGTCCGGTACGACGGCTTCTCGACCTTCGGGGCGAGTGAGCGGCGACACCTCTTCCCCAAGATCAGCAGCGCGTGGACGTTCACGAAGACGCTTGGTCTTGACGAAGGTTTTGGTCCGTTGAGCTTTGGCAAGCTCCGGCTTGCGTACGGTGAGACTGGAACGGAGCCGGGGGTGTACCAGACCGTTACGGCGCTGAATCCAGCTCGCCAGTTCGGCATCGGCGGGTACGGCGACTATCTCGACTTCACTCAGGGCGGGATCGGCGGACTGGTTACTGGCACGGGACAGGGTAACGACAACCTGAAGCCGGAGCGCACCAAGGAAACAGAAGTGGGCCTCGACTTTGGCTTCTTCGAACAGCGCGCCGACCTGTCAGTTACGTATTACGACTCCAAGTCGATCGATGTCATCCTGAACGCTCCAGTCGCGCAGTCGAGGGGATTCAACACGCGTCTGGAAAATGCCGCGGAGCTGACGAACAAGGGGTGGGAGGCGTCGCTCAACCTTCGTCCGATCACGCAGACCAACCTGGAGTGGGAAGTCGGCCTCCAATGGGCGACGAACAGGAACCGCGTGGTGGACCTTCGCGGCGCCGAGTTCGTCGACAAGTCGGCCGGGACGTTCGATGGTTCGTACGGCTCGGTGACGAAGGGATCCGAAGTCGGCGTGCTTCGCGGTGCCGACTTTGTCCGCTGCGGACGCGGCCTGACCGTGAACGATATCGCCATCGATGACGTCGCGGATCAGTGTCAGGGTGCGCCGAACGGTGCGCTGTATATCGGCGATGATGGCTTTCCGGTCGACGATCCGACCGACCGAGTGATCGCCAATCCGAACCCGGACTGGACCGGCAGTCTTCGCACTTCGCTCACCGTGATGGGCAACTGGCAGTTCTCCGGGCTGCTCGATGTCAAGCGGGGCGGTGATGTGTGGAACGGTACGAAGGGAGCGCTCTACAACTTCGGAACGCACCGCGACACCGAACTGCGCGGCACGGAGGTGGTGTTCGGCGAGAACTACATGCCCGCCCGGAACGGGAAAAGCGGCGTGGTCGCCGGCCCCGGCGTCGGAACGCCGGTCACCATCGACCAGGGCTGGTATCAGGGGCTGGGCAGCGGCTTCGGGCCGGTCTCCCAGCAGTTCATCGAAGATGGCAGCTACGTGAAGCTGCGTGAGCTTGCCGTCAGCTACTCGATGGCGAACAGTTTCGTTCGCGACCGCCTTGGATTCGCGAGCATCGACCTCCGGCTTGCCGGGCGCAACCTGGTCACCTGGACCGACTACACCGGCATCGATCCCGAGACCAACCTCGGTGGTGCGGAAGTGTTCGTTCAGGGTATCGACTACTTCAATAACCCGCAGACGCGGTCATTCGTGTTCTCGCTCGGGTTGAACCGCTAAGTGCGAGGAATCGAATTCATGACACGATCACTCAGGCTCTTCGTCGTTGCCGCGCTGCCCCTACTTGGGGCGGCGGCCTGCGACCAGTTTCTCAATGCCGATGAAGCGCAAAACGATCCGAACCGCCAGTCCACGGCGAGCCTCAATCAGCGCTTCATCGGGGTTCAGGCGACACAGTTCCTTTCCCAGACCGGGACAGACGCACGAACCTTTGCGCTGTTCACTCAGCAGTTGTCCGGTACGGACCGCCAATACCAATCGCTCTCGCTCTATGACTTCGGCGAGGACCAGTTCTCGTTCGGTCCCGTGTATGGCGGCGGCGGACTTGTCGACCTGCGGGCCATCCAGCAGCAGGCAGGCGCGACGGGTGACAAGCTGTACGTGGGGATTGCCCAGGTGCTCGAGGCCCTCGTCATCGGCACGGCGGCGAGCATCTTCGGCGACATCCCCTACAGCGAAGCGATCACCGAAGTCGCTGAGCCGAAGCTCGACGCGCAGCTCGAGGTGTACGATGCGCTTCAGGTCCTGCTCGACCAGGCAGTCGTGAACCTGGCCGCAGGAGGAATCGGCCCGCGTGGCGCCGATCTGGTGTACGGCGGCAGTGCGAGCAAGTGGACCGAGCTCGCATATACGCTGAAGGCGCGGTTCTTCATGCACACGGCGGAAGTTCGCGGGGCCTCGGCGTATCAGGGCGCGCTGGCCGCCGTCACGAAGGGGATCTCCACCGAGGCGAATGATTACAAGGCGGTGTTCAATGCCGTCCCCGGCCAGGAGAATCCCTTCTACCAGTTCATCGAGGTTCAGCGGTCGGGCTACCTCAGCTCCTCGTCGTTTCTGATCAACCTGCTCAAGACCCGGAATGATCCGCGGCTGACCGAGTACTTTGCTCGCGGCGACACGACGATATTCATTGGTGCGGATCAGGGTCAATCGGGCAGTGGAGCGTTCGCAACGCTGAGCACGGCCCGCGGTGGCGCGGGATTCGATCAGCCGATCGTGACTCACGTCGAGAACCTGCTCATCTGGGCTGAAGCTGCGTACTTCACCAGCAGCGAAACGGTCGCGCTGCAGAAGCTGAATCAGGCGCGAGCACTCGATGCACTTCCCACTGTCACACTTGCAGGAAGAGCGCTGATCGAGGAGATCCTGACGGAAAAGTACATCCAGCTCTTTCAGAACATCGAGGTCTTCAACGACTACAAGCGGACCTGCTTCCCGAACCTCGTTCCGGCGGGAAATGCGACGTCGATTCCGGCGCGTGGGTTCTATCCGACGGATGAGCGCCAGACCAACACCAACATCCCGAGCGTGTCCGAGCAGCCGTCGCGAAACGCGAACGACCCGCCCGGCGGAACCGTGAACAACGCGGCCGTGTGCCTCGGATCGTGAACGGCGTTGTTGGGTAGTGCACGACGCACTGCCCTGATGCATGAATAGACGCGACGGGCTCTTCCGAATGACGGGGGAGCCCGTCGTGACAGCAGCGATCAAGTGCGCAGCGCGCCTGCGTGTGGCCTTCCATCAAGTGAACACAATGTGGCGATCAGTCGTGTGCATGGCGCTCGTGATGACCGTGGGGTGTTACAAGTACGTTCCCATCGGCGGATCCATGCCCCGGAACGGCGAACGGGTGCGAGTGGAGTTGACCGACCAAGGCTCGGCCGAGATTGCACGAATGGTCGGACCCGGACCGCAGGCGATCTCCGGGCGTGTGCTCGCCGCAACGGAAACCGAGCTCACTCTGGGTGTGCAGGTCGTCGAGTTTCGTCGTCGCGAGGAGCAGTTCTGGGTCGGCGAGCCGCTGGCTGTGCCTCGACCGCTGATCGCCCGAGTCGAACGGCGTCAGCTATCACGTGTTCGAACGGCGTTGACCACCGTTGCGACGCTTCTCGCCGCGGCGATGATCGTCGACGTCTTCACGGGGGGAGAAGCGCTCTTTGGCGGGAAACGAGATCCCGGAGGGATTCCGGGCGGGTAGGTGCGAGGTCTTTCGATTCGACGATCGCGAGCGCGTGGTCGCAGTGGCGACGATCGAAACCAGTACTCCCGAGGGGTATGACTTCTGACGTCGCACGCGACCTGCCGCTGCAGCGACAAGGCAGGTGCGCCGCACGAAAGTCTTGACACTCACGCAACAGCGTCATAACCTCGACTCGACCACGGGATGGACAAGTCGCCAGGGAGGCGTCAACTCGCTGGTGAGCGGATGATGCTTATGTCTTCCTAACTTTGACGGGAATGCACAAGCTTTTTGCTGGCGGCTGCTGTGCGTTCGGCTCGGATATGGCGCGCCACCTCGCGGTCACTTCTGTTGCGCGCGATCGATTGTCACGATCGGTCGCCCCCTTTTGGTCGACGGGTGTCGGTACCCCGATGACCGGCCAGCGCGCCGTAATGCGCGGAAATCCACCCCGTTTGGGTGAGGAGAAAAGGCGTATGGGACATCGAATTCGTCAGTTGGTCGGAGTGTTTGCGGCGCTTGTGATCGTCCCGGTTGGGGCTTGGGCACAAGAGGGCGCGACCATCACCGGAACCGTGAGAAGTGATGCTGGGGTACCGCTTCAACTGGCAACGGTGACGATCGAAGGTCTGGGCCTAGGTGCGACCACCCGCGAGACCGGCGAGTACACCCTTGCCGTACCGGCTGCGCGGGTCCAGGGCCAGGTCGTGACGGTCACCGCGCGTCTGATCGGCTACCGGCCACGCTCGGTACAGGTCACGCTGCGTCCCGGCAGCCAGACGCAGAATTTTGCGCTGGCGACCAACCCGATGCAGCTCGGGGAGGTCGTGATTACGGGCGCAGGTACCGCAACCGAGGTCGAGAAGCTCGGCAATGTGCGCAATGCTGTTTCGGCGGAACTCATCGTTCGGTCCAACGAGCCGAACATCGTGCAGGCGCTCGCCGGCAAGGCGCCGAACGTCAACATCGCGCAGTCGGCGGGGGATCCTGGGGCTGGATCATCGATCCGTATTCGAGGGGTCCGCACGCTGAACGGTTCCGTTGAGCCGCTCTTCATCGTCGATGGTGTCCCGGTCGACAACTCCTCGGTCTCCACCACGAATTTCAATCCGGTGGATGCCGGAGGCGCCAACCTCGCCGGTCAGGACAATGGCGGCCAGCTCGAAGGCACCTCGACTCCGAATCGCATTGGAGACATCAACCCGAACGACATCGAAAACGTCGAGATCCTGAAGGGCGCTGCGGCGGCGGCGATCTACGGCTCGCGGGCTGCCAACGGTGTCGTGCTGATCACCACGAAGAGCGGTCGGCCCGGCCAGACGCGCTACTCGTTCAGGAGCTCCTACTCGTTCGACGAGGTCACGCGCCTCTACCCGCTACAGCGCAGCTGGGGGCAAGGTCGGTTCGGCAACAGCCCGCTTCCCTGCGAAGGCTTCAAGGCCACCTGTCTCCGAAGCTGGGGACCGCGGCTCACTGGCCAGACCTTCGACCATGCCGGCGAGGCGTTTCGAACCGGCAACATGAGCGACAACACGCTGAGCATTTCGGGCGGCACCGAGCGGACGACCTTCTTCCTCTCGACGGGCTACAACCGGCACGAAGGCGTGATGGTCGGCCCAAACAACTTCTACAACCGCGCAACCGTGCGTCTCACAGCCACGCACCGCCTGCTGGATCAGCTCAAGGTCGGTGGCAACTTCTCCTACGCCGACGCGCGTGGCAACCTCACCCAGCGCGGCAACAATACGAATGGCCTGCTGCTAGGGCTGTATCGCACGCCTCCGGACTTCAACAACCAGCCTTACCTTGTCGATGGGATGCACCGGTCGTACGTGCTGCAGACCCCGAACGCTGGCAACTTCGCTGAAGATCGCTTCTTCAACAATCCGTTCTACACGCTCAACGAGGAGATCAACCAGACCCAGGTCGGCCGCATCTTCGGGAACGTGAACGCGGAGTACATCCCCAACGACTGGCTTCGATTCAACTACACTCTCGGTAACGACTACTCGACCGACGAGCGCCTCGAGGCATGCCCGCAGCAGTGCACGGATACCGGGCTGGGCGGGCGAGTGACCGAAGGCAAGGTGGTCACCCATCAGATCGACCACAACCTGGTCGCGACTGCCCGGCACACGCTCAGCGAGAACCTGGGCGGGACCCTCACGCTCGGTCAGAACTTGAGCTATCGCACGTTCCGGACGTTCTCGGTCGTCGGTCGCACGCTCATCGCCCCGAGGCCGTTCAACATTCTCAACACGCTCACGCGCGATCCGCCGAGCGACTACCAGACGGAAGTGCGGGGCGATTCATACTTCGGCCAGCTCACGGTCGATCTCTACGATCAGCTCTTCCTGACCGGGGCCATTCGTCGCGATGGGTCCTCCACCTTCGACGAAGACAACCGCTATGCGAATTTCCCGAAAGCGAGTGCAGCCTGGACGTTCACCAATATGTTCAACCCTGCGTCCGTCCTGACCTTCGGGAAGCTTCGTGCCTCGTATGGCGAGGCGGGACAGGAGCCGCAGCCGTATCTGACGGTGAAGACCTTCAGCGGGTCGGCGTTGACGGGTGGAATCTCCCAGGGAACGGGATTCTCACCCACCCAGAGCAATCGAGGTGGTCTGTACAACAGCGTGACCAAGCCGGCGCGGACGCTGAAGCCCGAGCGGACCAAGGAGTTCGAGGGCGGCTTCGACATCGGCTTCCTCAACGACAGGGTGGATGTCAGCGCGACCTGGTACGACTCGCGCACCGTCGACGTCATCCTCATCACGCCCACGTCGCCGTCCACCGGCTACCAGGCGGAGGCCAAGAACGCCGGGATCATCGACAACTGGGGCACGGAGTTCTCCCTCAACATTCGCCCGATCACCCGCCAGGACTTTTCCTGGGAGATCAATGCAGGGTATGGGAAGAACCGGTCGAATGTGGTCGATATCGCCGGGGCGGAATTCCTGACCACGGATAACAACCTCATCGCGACCGTGGCGCAGGTTGGTTATCCGCTGGGTGTAATGCGCGGCAATGGCTGGGTGCGCTGCGGACTGAGCCCGGACAATGTCGTTCCCGGAGTCGACCTGGCCGCCCTGTGCGCGGGACAGCCACGCGGCGCCGTCTATATCGACAACGGAGATAATTGCAGCGCCCAGCCCGGCATGCCGTGCGGCGACGACAACATCCGGGTAATCGCCGATCCGAATCCGGATTGGACAGGAAACCTCAGGAGCAGCTTCACCTGGCGGAAGGCGACCATTTCGGGCCTGCTCGACATCAGGAAGGGCGGAGACATCATCAATGGGACCCGCGGTGCCCTGTACAGCTACGGCACGCACAAGGACACCGAGAACCGCGCGGTATGCACTGGTCCGTTGAACGCGAACTGCACGGGCAACGAGCAGGTGTTCGGCAAGGGCGGCTTCTATCCGGGCCCGGTCGTTGGCCCCGGTGCTGGAATGAGCATTCCGATCGGTGAGAACTGGTATCGAACCAGTGGCACGGCCGCGTGTCCGTTCTCGGGCTATGACGAAGTCTGCGTCGAGGACGCTGGCTACGTGAAGCTCCGCGAGATCAGTGTGGGATACACCTTCGACGGGCCGTGGCTCAACCGTTCGCTCGGGTTCAGCAGCCTGGACCTGCGGGTCGCCGGTCGAAACCTGAAAACGTGGACGGACTACACGGGCCTGGATCCGGAGGTCGGAGGCGTCGGCGGAAACATCAACCGCTTCAACGGCTACGATTACTTCAATCTGCCGCTCACACGCTCGTTCGTGATCTCATTCGGCCTCAACCGTTAATGCGAGCGACATCAATGCAGAGACTTCTCCTTTGCTCGGCGGTTGGGCTGTGCTTCGGTACGGCACTCGCCGGGTGCTCCAGTTTCCTCGATGCCGAGAAGGCCATCAAGGATCCGAACCTTCCGTCGGCGGCGACGCGCGATCAGCTGTTCGTCGGAGCGCAGGCAAACATCTTCGGTCAGCAGGAAGGCCCCCTGGCCATGATCGTGTGCCAGTGGATGCAGCAATGTTCCGGCGTCAACGGCCGGTTTGTCGAGCAGCAGGATTCGTATAGCGTGAACGCGGGCAGCTTCGACCTGCCGTTCCAGGAGGTCTACTCCGCCGGCGGGCTGCTGAGTCTCCGTACGGTGCAAGCCAGCGCCGAGTCGACGAATGATGCTGTCTACCAGGGCATAGCCCAGGTGCTCGAGGCGCTCCTGATCGGGACCACCGCCGATATCTGGGGAAGTATTCCGTACAGTGAAGCCGTGGGGGAGGACCCCACCCCGGTGTTCGATGACCAGTTGGCAGTCTACACGTCCCTGCAAACGCTGCTCGATCAGGCGATCGCCAACCTCGGCGGGGCGGGAACCGGGCCTGGTCAGGTCGATCTGTTCTTTGGCACCTTGCCGAGCGGTGAGGCGACGCCGTTGGCCACCCAGAAGACACAGTGGATCCAGACGGCCAACACGCTGAAAGCCCGATACCACCTGCACACCGCCGAGCGGCTCGGCGCGCCCGCGTACACTGCGGCACGCACCGCCGCAGGCGCGGGGATCAGCTCGCCGGCAAACGACCTGCGCACATCGCACAGCGGTGCCACGTCGGAGCGCAACATGTGGGTGCAGTTCCAGGGTACCTCATTCGGTCCGGACCTCGTTGCCGGGAAGCGACTCGTCGATCTCATGAAGGCCCAGAACGATCCGCGGCTCCCGGACTATTTCGGCACCAACGAAAATGGGGGCTACGGCGGCTTCGACGTCACGACGGGTACGACTCCGGGAGAGGAAGTCTCGCCTATTGCCGGCTCGACGAGGAACCAGTCCGAGTTCCGCCAGCCGATCGTGACATGGGAGGAGACCCAGCTTATCCTCGCCGAGACGAACCTGGTGCTGGGGAATCTTGGGGCCGCTCAGCTTGCGCTGAATGCCGTGCGGGCGGCGCACGGCAAGGGGATCGTCGTGGCCACGCTGCAGACGATCATGGAGGAGAAGTACATCTCCCTCTTCCAGAACATCGAAGTGTGGAGCGACTGGAAGCGAACCTGCTTCCCGCGCCTGACGCCAGCGCGTGGCAAGAGTGCGATTCCGGGGCGTCTGTACTACGGTCAGACCGAGGAGCAGACCAACGACAACACCCCTCCGAGCGAGGACCAGAACCTGTTCACCGTCCGGAACCCGAACGACCCCAACGGATGTTGACCTTGCCCCACGGCCGACTCGCCCCGCATTCCGCGAGTCCCGGCCGTTAGCAACAACGAATCGGGAAGGCACGGGTCCCTGGTGCCTTCCCGCTTCGCATCCGTCACGTACCGATACGACTCGATGCCTTCGCTGCCCTTCGTCACCTTCATGATTCGCGGTGCTGCCCTGCTGCTTCTCGCGGTCATGGCGGGTTGTTACTCCTACCGACCGGTTTCCGCGCACGACTCGCGGCTCGGTCGCCGGGTTCGGGTGACGCTGACGGATGCGGGATCGGCCGACCTCGCCGCCCATCTCGGACCGTCGACGATGATGGTTTCGGGACTGGTGGTGGAGAACGCCGGGGAGGCGTACCTCATCTCCGTGCTTGGCACACGTACCCGCAGTGGCAGGGAGATCGATTGGGCGGGGGAGCAGGTTGCCATTCCTCGACCCCTTGTAAGCGAGTTGGAACAACGAAGCTTCTCGCGGACCCGAACGGTGGTGGCGACCATCGGGCTGGCGGCCGCTGCCGCCGTGGTGCGTCAGATATTCTGGGGGCCTGGGGGCACCTTTAGCGGTGCTCCGCCCGGTGGTAATCCGGGCCCGCGCTGATCCGGGAAGGGTGGCCTACCCCCGCCCGGTCGGGATAGTCGGACCGTCAGTCGTCGCCGTCGAGTGTGGCCACAGAGGCGTAAGCCGGCGGAACTGGCACGGGGGCTGATCTCCGCCCGGTCGAGTCCCCGGCGGCGCCCTGCCTGCTCGGAAGCCGGAAGCTGAATGTCTGCTGCACGAGCTGCCGGATCTTCACTCCGCTGATTTCAGCCGGACGGAACAGCATGCGAGGCAGCGCGTCCCGAACAGACTGTGTGAATCGCGGGTGCGTCGCACCGATGATCACGAGACTCGAGTCAGCGGCCCGCCCGGTTGTATCGACGATGAATTGCGTCGTGACAGACCCCTCGATCCCCGCGCTCTGAAGCGAATCAGGGTACGTCGGAGCCGCGCTCCTCGGGTCATACGCCGCCGGATTGTCCACCTCGTCGGGGAAGTACACGGAGTCCATGTCGATCGGGGGAAGCTCGGCAGGAACCGAAACACCGCTCACGCCCTGGCCCTCGGCCACGTCCGAGCCGCCCTGCCCCAGGGGCGCCGGTGGCCCATCCGCCAGGACTTTCGTCGCGCCCGCCGATGTCTCGCCGCCACCGCCGGACATGTTCACGTAGGTGACGCGCTCGGTCGCCGGCTTTGCTGCGCGCACCGGGAGGGGGGCGAAGAACACAATGCCTTCAGTGAGCTGCTGGCTGACATACACGGGAAGGCTGAGCCCCCCGAGGCCGATCACGACAATATGGAAGGTCATGCTCGCGACAACGCTCCCGGGGATCGCTGGTCGGGAGGGCCGCTTCGGTGGATATACACGCTCAAACATGGCTCGGTCTCCGAGACTCTGGAACTCGACCCACCTGCGCACTCATCTACGCCACCGTCCCGCTAGGGTTTCGGAACGGTGAACGAAAATGGAAGCTGCACGAGCTGACGGACCCGGCGCCCGCCCAGCAGGGCGGGAGAAAAGCGAGCCACAGCGACGGCTCGGCGCGCCTCGTCCGCAAACAGGGGATGTGTCGTAGTCACTGCCCCAAACGTGTTCATGTCCGCACGACCGCTGGTATCGACCACGAATTCCACCACCACCCTACCCGCAATGCCTGCGCTGAGCAGCGCGTTCGGATAGACCGGGATGACGGGTGCGGCGCCATCGACCTGCGCGGGCACCTCGACCTGGTCAGCCGTATACAACTGCAGGGACGCGATGAGATTCGCGAGGTCCTGCGCCGAGACCGGTTTCTTCGAGACTTTCCCGGTGGGCTCGACGCGCTTGGTCCAGAGAGCGATGACCCCGCACGCGCCCTCCCCGCGGTTTCCCATGAGGAGACTCGGCACAGTCGCTGGGCCCTTGTACACCTCGATCCCGGCGAGTGAGCGCGGATCGAAGAGATCAGGATCGAGATACGCCACCGTTGCCGCCATGCCGTCGAGCCAGACGAGCGGCGGGCACCCCCGCTCGCGGAATGTGACGACGTTCTGCCCCCGACCCGGGGTTATCCGGGCGCCCGGCACAGTTCGCAGGAGATCGGTAACGAGTCGAGGATCCCGCTTCTCGATGTCCTCGGCCGTGAAGAAGACGCCCACCCCGCGGTCTCGGCGCTCGTAGAAGCCGCGGTGCGCACCGCTGTACTTCGCGCTTCGGGCGTCGATCACCACCGGCGCGATCCATTGCGCCGTCGGGGAGAGTCGGACACGGACCTCGCTGACGGTGGCGGCAGCGACGGCCACGGTTACGCTCTCGGGGCGAAACCCGATTCGACGCACGACGAGGACATGCGCCCCCGGCTGGATCCCGGCCAACCTGAAGGTGCCGTCATTCTCCGATACGCCGTGGCCCACCAGCCCGACGATGGACACTCGTGCACCCGCGACCGGAGTGGCCAGGGTGTCCTCGACCGTGCCCCCAATGATGCCAGTGCTGATGTTGCCACTGGCCGGGGGGACGGGATTCGATTGCGCAGCAGCAGTCGCACTCGAAACCGTTCCGAGGAATGCGGCCGCCAACACGCTGAGCAGGGTACGCTGGAGGGACCCGGCGTCGCGTGCGAGCACGCAGAATTGGGTCGGGGCGGGCAGCGGAATGGTGGATCGCGACATGGTGTCCCGTTGACGGGCATCCCTCGGATGCCATCGAGGGAAGGCACTGTCGCTACTACTACCCCGCAAAACTGTCGAAGTCAATGAGTCGGCGGCCCCGGGCGGGGCGGCGGTCCCGATCAGTCGACGATGGCGCCGGGGAGCACGTAGGTGAGCGGGTCCACGACGCGTCCATTGATGTGGATCTCGTAGTGGAGGTGGGGGCCGGTGGACAGCCCGCTGTTCCCTACCGCCGCGATCACTTCGCCGCGGGTGACCTTCTGGCCTTTCCGCACGAGCACCCGCGAGCAATGGGCGTACTTGGTGACGATCCCATTCCCATGGTTGATCTCGACGATCAGACCGTACCCGATCTCGCGACCGACATCCACGACCGTTCCGGACGCAGGCGCGACGATCGGTGCGCCCATCGGTGCGGTCACGTCGATGCCTTCATGGGGACGGGCGATGTGGAGGATCGGGTGGCGGCGGCTGCGGGAGAAGTTGCTGCTCAGCCAGCCGGCGGTCGGCATGATCGACGGCGTGCTGGCGAGCCGGTCCGCGTGCCTCGACAGGGTGTCGGAAATCTCGGCGAAGCTCGCCAGCAGCACGTTCGCACGCCGGAGGAGGCCGTCGAGATCTACACGAGCGCCGAAGGCGCGGCGACCGAGCGCGCGGTTCTGCTGGTAGAGGGGCGCATTCTCGAGCAGCGGAGACCCAGGTCCGCCAATTCCGGCCTCACGGACCTCCGACTCCACGGCGGGCAGCCCAGCGAACAGCCTGATCTGTTCATCTCGCTTGCCGATCGCCCCGATGGTGTCCTGGAGCTCCCTGACACGCGTCTGGAGATAGGCGAGCTCACCCGTGAGCGCCCGGTTCTCACTGTTCGCCGCTATCGCCGCCGGTGTCCCGAGCTGGGTGACGACGTATCCGGCGAAGGCGAGGAAGGCGATGGCAAGGACACCGGCCGTCCACGTGGCAACACGAACCCCACGCTCCGTCACGGGGAAGGCCCGCGGCGAGTCGCTTCCATGGGGGACGATCATGACGGTCCAGCGGCGTTGCGACATAGATCCTGAGGCTGGTGAGACGGGCATCAGGGAGACTGTTCGGGAAATACCCCCGTAACAGGAAAAGCGTCCCGGAACTCGGGGTGGAGGCCACCCTGAAGGTAGGGAAATTGGAGAGCCCAGTCTGTAAGATGAGTCACTGTAGTATCTTGCGACGCAGGGTCGTTTGAGGCTCAACTAAACCGCAATAGAAGAGCTCGGCGATCCCGCGAGGCCCGTGGAGTCGCCCGGCGGCTGGCAGTTCAGGAACCGCCGGCACCCTCAGCGAGCCCGCGTGGCTCAGCCTTCGTGGCGCGCTGGGTCGCTCTAGCCCGTCAGGCGGGCGGAGCGTCCTTCGGGAACAGGGCTGGTCCCTTGGCGACCACCCAGCCGGTTGGGTCGAGGCGCCCGATGGAGTCGAAGCGCTGCGTGCCCGGCGTTCCGGGCGCACCAACCTGTGTCCATAGCTCCGCACTCTTCCCAGGCATAAAGGGCGTCAGATACACCGCTTGCCTGACCAGCGCCCGGATCAGCGCCGCAAGCGTCGTCTCCAGGTCACCTCGGCGTTCCGGTTCCTTGGCGAGCCGCCACGGCGCCTGCCGGTCCACATACTCGTTCGCTCGGGCCACCGTGCGCCAGATGGCCTGGAGCGCTTCGTGGAGCAGGTATCCACGCGTGCCGTCCATCGCGGCATGGTACGCCTCGAGATCGCGTTCATCGGCCGCGTCGAGCTCAGTCCGCGGTCCCGCGGGCACCTTTCCGTCGAAATACCGCGCGACCATCGCGATGGTGCGGCTCGCCAGGTTGCCCCAGGCATTCGCCAGGTCCGCGTTGTAGCGATCCTCGAACCGCTCCCACGAAAAATTGCCGTCTCCGTCGAACGGGACTTCGCGGAGGACAAAGTAGCGCAGCGCATCGGGGCCGAAGCGAGTCACCGCTTCATTGAGGTCGAGCCGGGCGCCGGCTGACTTGCTGAGGCGCTCTCCGCCCAGATTCACGAACCCGTGACCCCAGACTCGTTCGGGGAGTGGCAGGCCGGCAGACTCCAGCATCGCAGGCCATACGACGGCATGCAGCCGGGTGATGTCCTTGCCCACCACATGAAGCTGCGCCGGCCAGCGCTCACCAAAACGCGCCTCGGGAAACCCGGTTGCCGTGAGGTAGTTCGGCAGGGCATCGAACCAGACCCATATCACCTGCTGCGCGCCGTCGCTCGTCGGTCGGACGAAGGGTATTCCCCACGTCAGGCGCGCGCGGCTGATGGAGATGTCTTCGAGCCCCTGGGCGAGCAGCCCGAGTATCTCGTTGCGGCGGGCTTCCGGCTGCAGGAAGGTCGGTTGTTCACGCAGCAGGCGCTCGATGAATTCGCCGTACCGACTCAGGCGAAAAAACCAGTTGCGTTCCTCGGTCCAGTCGAGCGTCCGCGTCGGGTGCAGCACGCACTTGCCGCCCACGATCTCATCGTCGCGCTTGAAGAGCTCGCAGCCGACGCAATACCAGCCCGCATATGCCTTCTCGTAGAAGTCATCCGGGTTGCGCTCGAGCGCGCGCTCGAGGAACGCGCGGACGCCGGCCTTGTGGGCCGGATCGGTCGTCCGGATGAACTGGTCATAGGAGATCGAGAGTCGGGCCCACATCGCCCGAAAGCTCGCAGCGATCTCATCGACCTGCTCCTGCGGTGAAATCCCCCGGTCGGCCGCCGTCTGGGCCACTTTCTGCCCGTGCTCATCCATTCCCATGAGGAAGTGCACATCGTCGCCACGAAGGCGGCGGTAGCGCGCAATCACATCCGCCCCGATTTTCTCGAATGCGTGGCCGAGGTGAGGATCTCCGTTGGCGTAGTCGATTGCGGTGGTGAGGTAGAACGCTGCCACCCTTACCCCTCTGAGGAGGGAGGGCCGCCACCCTCCCCCGGTTTCCGCCCCCGCCGCCCGCCACGCCGACCGCGCCGACGACGCGCCCGCTGGTCGTCGGACGCCGCGGACTCCACGCTTGGGGCGCCTTCGACGTGCTCCACCGGGTCGTCCGTCGGGACGATGGCTTCCTGGATCAACATCGTTGGGAGGGGCAGCACCGGAAGCGCGGCGATGGCGGTAGCGACGACCTCATCGATGGTTGCGTCCTCCCCACCGCGGGCAGGCGGTTCACCAACGTCGGCTTCGTGGTCGGCCTCGGGGTTGGCCTGCTGGTCGAGCTCCCGACGGAGGTCGGCGAGCGGCACGACCCGGGTGTCGCCTTCCGGCCCGCGGAGTGTCACCCGATCATTGAAGATGTCGTTCGCGAGGACCTTCTCCTCGCCGATCGCGGTTACGAGGATCCGCCCTTCCTTGGGGAAGCGCTTGCGACTCTGGACATAGAACTCGTGCTCGTAGCGGAGGCAGCACATGAGCCGTCCGCACGCACCCGAGATCTGCGATGGGTTGAGCGACAGGTGTTGATCCTTGGCGACCCCGAGACTCACGGGACGGAGCTCGGGCAGCCACGAGGCCGAGCAGTACTGTCGGCCGCAGCGCCCGACGCCGTCGAGCCTCTTCGCCTCATCACGAACGCCGATCTGCTTCAGCTCGATGCGTGCACGGAAGAGCGCCGCGAGGTCGCGAACCAGGTTCCTGAAGTCGACCCGCTTCTCGGCGGTGAAATAGAACGTGAGCTTCTTCCGATCCCACTGCCACTCCGCATCGGAGAGCTTCATCACCAGTCCGTTCGCCTTGACGCGCTCCATTGCTCGCCGGCGCGCAACTTCATCCTGCACTCGCAGATCCACTTCGCGGAGCGTCTCATCGGGTGTGGCCAACCGAAGCACCCGACGAACGGGGATGGACGTGCCGAGGCCGTGGGCGCATCGCTCGCACCGGACTTTCGCACCCTCTCCGGTCGCGTGCACGCGCCCCAGGTCCTCACCACGGTCCGCGTCGACGATGACCGCGGTCGCGGTGCGCGGAGTACTCCCCAGATCCCAGATGAAGAACTCGCGTCGATTGCCCTTGAACGCGATCTCGATGATCTGGGAAGTGGTGGCCGGGTCGGCGAGGATCGGCAGCGCTTCGCTCATTCCGAGAACTGACCCATCCTGAGAAACTTCTCCCGCCGTCGCCGAAGCAGCTTGTCGGGCTTGAGGTGCCGGAGCTCCTCGAGATGGCGAATGATGCATTCCTGCACCGATCGCGACGCAGTCTCGTGATTGGAGTGCGCACCACCTGCAGGCTCCGGGATGATTTCGTCGATCACACGCAGCTCGAACAGGTCTGGCGCAGTGATGCGCAATGCCCGCGCGGCGCGCTCACGCATCTCGGGGCTCTTGCCGTCCTTCCAGAGAATGGCAGCGCACCCTTCGACCGTGATGACGGAGTAGATGGCGTTCTCCATCATGAGCACCCGATCAGCCACGCCAAGGGCAAGCGCACCACCCGAGCCGCCCTCTCCAATGATGGTAGCGATGATCGGCACCTCGAGGCGGCTCATCTCGAACAGGTTGCGCGCGATCGCTTCGGACTGCCCGCGCTCCTCCGCGGCCAGCCCGGCCCAGGCACCAGGCGTGTCGATGAACGTGATCACCGGCACGTGAAACTTCTCGGCCAGCTTCATGAGTCGAAGCGCCTTGCGGTACCCCTCGGGATGCGGCATCCCGAATCCGCGCTTCAGATTTTCCTTGGTGTCACGGCCGCGCTGGTGGCCGATGACCATGACGGTCTCGCCATCGAGCCTGGCCCACCCGCCCACGATCGCGGCATCTTCGCCAAAGAGGCGGTCGCCATGGAGCTCGATGAAATCCGTGAACGCGAGGCGGAGATAATCGAGCGTGAAGGGACGTCGGCTGTTCCGCGCAACCTGGACGCGCTGGAGGGGCGTCAGCGTGCGGTAGATCTCGACGCGCAGCTCGGCGAGTTGCTGTTCGAGCGGACCGATCGTGTCGTTCACACTGAGCTGGCGGTCTGCCGCGAGCTTCCTGAGCTCGTCGATTTGTCTCTCGAGCTCAGCGATCGGTTTCTCGAATTCCATCGTCGTCGCAGCTGCCATCTCAGCTCCCGCGAACGAGGCGAACGCGCTCCTGCCCGAGCAGGGCGCGCAGTTCAGTGAGCGCGGCGCCCGTGGCCGCAAGCTTCAGGGATCGGGAGCGAAGCCGTGCGCGCGATCCGTTCCCATCGCTCCACCGGAGCTCGACGGGTGTCGATCCATGATGCGCCTCGATCACTGCGCGCACATCGTCCATGACTTCGGGCGGCATGTTGGCGCCGCCCGCCAGGTCAATGGCGATCGACATCTGCCCGCTGGCGCGAAGCTCCTCGAAACGCGTCATGCTTTCGACAATGAACGTAGCGTTCTCCTCGGTCTGGTCGCGCTTCGAATAACCACCCTTCAGGAGCAGGGGGACATCGGTCCGGATGCGGTCGGCGAGCACCGACCAGGCCTCCGGAAAGACCAGCACTTCGGAAGATCCGGAAAAATCCTCCACTGTCAACCGGGCGAACTCGGCGCCCGACCGCTTGCTCACCTGCCGCTTGATCGCCGTGACGACGACGCCAAGCGTGATCGGCCCGTCAGCCCAGCTCCCGAGCTTCGACACAGTGTGCGTCGCGAACAGCTCGCACTCGGCACGAAAGGGCTCGAGCGGATGGCCGGAGATGTAGAAGCCCAGGATTTCCTTTTCGCGCGTCAGACGTTCGGACTCACCCTGCGGGGCGATGTTCGGGAGCATGGGCGCGATGTCCTCGGTCTTCTGCACCCCGCCGCCGCCGAAAAGCGATCCCTGGCCGCTGGCGCGCTCCTGTTGCTTGAGCGACGCCTCCTGGATCGCGGTGTCGAGCACTGCCGCAAATTGTGCCCGGTGACCTTCAAGACTGTCGAGCGCTCCGGCCCCGATGAGGGCCTCGAGCACGCGCTTGTTGCAGAGACGCAGGTCGATACGGTCGCAGAGCTCGAAGATCGTCCTCACCGGACCAGTGGCACGTGCGCCAATCAACGATTCGATCGCCGCCTTGCCGACGTTGCGGATCGCGCCGAGCCCGAAGCGAATGCGACGCTCGGCGATCACCGTGAACTTGTAGCCTGACTCGTTGATGTCGGGTGGCAATACGTCGAGGCCGAGCTCGCGGGCTTCGTTGATGTACTTCACCACCGAGTCCGTGTCCCCGATCTGCGACGTCAGCAGCGCGGCCATGAACTCCGCGGGGAAGTGTGTCTTCAGCCATGCGGTATGATACGAGAGGATCGAGTAGGCGACCGAGTGCGACTTGTTGAACCCGTACCGGCCGAAGGTCTCGATCTGTCCGGAGATGTCCTCGATCGTCTTGCGCGCATGTCCGCGGGCGACGGCCTTCTCGACGAACTTGCCGAGCTCGAGCCGGATCAGCCCCGAGTCCTTCTTGCCGACGGCCTTCCGAAGGACGTCGGCTTCGGCGAGCGAGATCCCGGCGAGCACCTGCGCAATGCGCATCACCTGCTCCTGATAGGTGATCACGCCATAGGTCGTCCCGAGAATCTCCGCGAGCTCCGGCAGCTGATAGCTGACCGCTTCCTCGCCGCGCTTCCGCTGGCAGTAGACCTTGTGCATGCCGGCGTCGAGCGGGCCAGGACGCATGAGCGCGTTGGAGGCGACGAGGTCATCGAACCGGTCGGTGCGCATGCTGCGAAGCATGTCCGTCGCGAGTGCGGACTCGAACTGGAAGACGCCGGCCGTTCGCCCCGCGCGCAGGATGCGATAGGTCTCCGGATCATCGAGCGGAAGCGTGTCGAGATCCGGAGCGCTCCCGGTGCGCTGCCTGATCGACGCCAGTGCGTCCGAGATGACGGTGAGGGTCGTGAGGCCGAGGAAGTCCATCTTGAGCATCCCCGCCTTCTCGAGCGCGTTCATGTCGTACTGGGTCACGACGATGTTCTCGTCTGCGTCCCCGCCCGAGCCCCTCGAGCTCTGGGTGCACACCGGGACGTAGTCATCGATCGGTCCCGGCGCGATGACGACGCCGGCCGCATGGACCCCGGCATGTCGTGACAACCCCTCGAGCGCCATCGCGTAGTCGAGGAGCTGCCGGTAACGGTCGTCGGTGCGATAGAGCTGCGAGACTTCCGGGACCTTCTTCGTCGCCTCCTTCACGGTAAGCGAGTAGTTCGGCATGTTCGGGATCAGCTTCGCGAGCTGGTCCGTCTCGGTCGGCGTGAAGCCGAGCACGCGACCGACGTCCTTGATCACCGCGCGCGACTTCATCGTGCCGAAGGTGATGATCTGGCCGACGGACTCGCGTCCGTACTTCTGCCGGACATACTCGATCACCTCGCCGCGGCGCTCGAAGCAGAAGTCGACGTCGATGTCCGGCATCGACACGCGCTCCGGATTCAGGAAGCGCTCGAACAGGAGGTCGAAGCGGAGGGGGCAGACGTCGGTGATGCGCAGGGCGTAGGCGACCAATGATCCAGCAACCGATCCCCGACCGGGACCAACCGGGATACCGCGATCGCGCGCAGCCGCGATGAAGTCCTCCACAATGAGGAAATAGCCCGCGTAGCCCGTCTTGGTGATGACGCCGACCTCATAGTCCAGACGCTCGCGGACGTTCTGAGGCAGGGGATCGCCGTACCGGGCTCGCGCGCCGGCTTCCGCCAGCCGAACGAGCAGCTCGTTCTCGCTGGTCACCCCGTCGGGAAGCGGAAACGAGGGAACCTGATAGCTCTTCTTCAGCTCGCTGCCGGATTCGTCGGCGATGCGGAGCGTATTCTCGAGGACATCCGGCCGCTCGGGAAAGCGATCCGCAATCTCCGGAGCGCTCTTGAAATACAGCCCGGCGTCGTAGCGCATCCGGTCGGCTTCGCTGCGGTCCTTTCCCAGGCCGATGCAGAGCAGCACGTCATGCGCGTCATGGTCCCCGCTCCGCAGGAAGTGCGCATCGTTCGTCGCAATGACGGGGAGGCCGAGATCCGTGCCGAGGGCGAAGATGCGTTCGTTCAGCCGCGCCTGACCGGGCGAGTCGTGCGCCTGCACCTCGAGGTAGTAGCGGTCGGGAAACAGATTCGCATACCAGCTTGCCGCGCTCTTCGCCGCCTCGTAATCATTTGCGAGGAGGTGGGAGGCCACTTCACCGGCCATGCACGCGGAGGACACGACGAGCCCTTCGCTGTATCGCGCCAGCAGCTCGCGGTCCACTCGCGGCTTGACGTAGAAGCCTTCGGTGTAGGCCAGCGACGACAGCTTGACGAGGTTCCTGTAGCCGGTGGCGTTCTGCGCGAGGAGGACGAGGTGGTAGTACGGCTTCGCCCCCGGCGCGGGGCGGGCTCGGGCGCGGCGATCGCCCGGCGCGACGTATGCCTCCATGCCGATGATCGGCTTGAGATTCGCCTTTCGAGCTTTCTCCTGGAACTCCCACGCCCCGTGGAGATTTCCATGATCGGTGATCGCGAGTGCGGGCTGCTCGAGCTCGAGCGCCCGGGCGATCAGATCGTCGATCCGGTTCGCGCCGTCGAGCAGCGAGTACTCGGAGTGACAATGGAGGTGGACGAAGGACATCACGGCGAAACATAGCGGCTGCTCCCGTGAGCCGCAAAGCGTGACGGCAGCCTGAGTGCGACGTCAACTCTCTGTCGGCCAACGATTTATCAGCTCATTCACGGGAAGCGGCACGCCGGGTGCCTTGATGGGTATCATTCCGGCCCGACCCGCCCCCCACCGAACGACCCCTTCTCTCGCCTCCCTGTGCCCCTTCATCGCGTCGCCTCAGGCTTCCTTCTCTTCTCCGTCGCGCTGGGCTGCGGGAGCGACCCGGTCGCACCGCCCGAGGCGTCCTACACGATCTCGATTCGTGGCGGCGCAGACCAGCAGGGTCCTGCCGGCAGCATCCTCGCTGAACCCTTGCAGGTGACTGTCGTCGACGTCGCCAACCGACCGGTGCAGGGTGTCGTGGTCCGCTTCCGCGTGCTCAGTGGAGGTGGATCGCTGACGGACTCGATCGGCGTCACGGGTCCGGGCGGCGTCGCAGTCACCTTCGCTCGCGTTGGAGCCACTACGGGTCCACAGCAGTTCGAGGCCGCCATTCGCCGCGTTCCAACTCGCAAGGTCACCTTCGACGCGACGGCGTCCGACCCGGCACGGCTGGTTCGGCTGAGTTCGGGCTCAACGGTCACCCCCGGCGACACGGTGGACGTCATCGGGGACAACTTCAACACGAGTGTCGCGGGCAACACCGTCTTTTTCGGAACGACGCGCGCACGCGTGCTCGCACTCGAAGGTGATACGCTGATTCGGGTCCTCGTCCCGTTCTGCGCGACGTCGGGGACGACGACGGTCCAGGTCCAGGTGGGATCCGCCGTGACGAACACGCTTCCCGTCACCTACGCCGCAACGAGCGCAACACTCAACCTGGCGGTCGGAGAGGGAATCACCGTCGGTGTCGCGGAGCTCGAACGGTGCATTCAGCTTCCCGCCATGGGACCGCGATACCTCATCGTTCCACAGTTCGCGAGCGCCACTGACGAGCCTGAGGGGAAGGTCCTCAAGCTCAAGCGGCTCGAGTCGACGCCCTTCCGGATCGGCCGGACCACGACAACGACGGCTGCGATGGCCTTTGGAGCGATGGCGACGAGGCCGGCCGCCATCGTCGTGGTCCGGCCGATCCGAAAAGGCGTCGAGACAGGATCGTCGGCGGCGCTCGCAAACTGCGGGACGACGAGATATCGCGGTCCCATTGCGGGAAGCTGAATGCACCGTTCGAGCTCCGCGACACC
>JANOCW010000249.1:0-25396 GCA_031412375.1 Gemmatimonadaceae bacterium
GACCGGTTCGTTCGAGATCTACAACAGCCCGCTCTCGGAGACGGCCTGTCTCGGCTTCGAGTACGGGTACAGCACGGCCGCCGAGGACACCCTCGTGCTCTGGGAAGCGCAGTTCGGCGACTTCGTGAACGTCGCGCAGCCGATCATCGACCAGTTCATCGCCGCGGATCGGGCGAAGTGGGCACAGGACTCGAACGTCGTGCTGCTCCTGCCGCACGGCTACGAGGGTCAGGGGCCCGAGCACTCCAGCGCACGACTCGAGCGATTCCTGCAGAGCGGCGCCGAGGGCAACATGCGCGTGGCGTACCCGAGCACACCGGCGCAGTACTTTCACATCCTGCGCCGTCAGGCGCGGCTCCGCCCGCGCCGCCCGCTGATCCTCATGCAGCCCAAAAGCCTCCTGCGCCTTCCCGAAGCGGGTTCGGGGCTCGATGCGTTCGCGACGGGGAGCTTCCAGCCGGTGCTCGATGATCCGCGCGGGTCCCAGGGGCGCGAACAGGTGCGACGTCTCGTGTTCTGCACCGGGAAAATCTATTACGACCTCGCCGCCGCCGTCGCCGAGCGAAAGGGGCAGACCGGGACGCCCGTCGCGCTGATTCGCGTCGAGGAGCTGTATCCGTGGCCACACTCCGAAGTCGGGCAGGTGATCGATCGCTATCCCGGCGTCGAGGAAGTCGTGTGGGTGCAGGAGGAGCCGAAGAACATGGGCGCATGGATGTACATCGCTCCCTGGCTTCGCGCCGCAACGGGCACCGTCCTCAGCGTGAGCTACATTGGACGTCCCGAGCGCGCGAGCCCCGCCGAGGGGCACCACGCGTCGCATGTCGTCGAGCAGAAGCGGATCATCGAAACCGCGCTGAACTCGGCGCTTCGGTCGTCCCTGAGGCGACGCACGCCGGTTTCGAAAGCGTGACCTTCGGCGCATGAGGGACATTCGGAACGTGGTCGGCGGCGCGGCGGCGTTCGTCCTCATGGCGCTCGGTGCGACTGTGCCGCGCACCGTCGTCGCACAGGAGCACGGGGCGTCGGAGCTGGGGCAGCTCATCGCCGGGCTCGGCGTGTCGGCGCGCGTGCTCGTGGTCGGTGCGCACCCCGATGACGAGGACACCCAGCTCATTGCATGGCTGGCGCTCGGGCGACACGTCGAGACGGCGTATCTCTCGCTGACACGCGGCGATGGTGGCCAGAACCTCATTGGCAACGAGCTCGGCGAGGGGCTGGGCGTCATCCGCACGGAAGAGCTGCTCGCGGCGCGCCGGATCGACGGCGCGCACCAGTTCTTCACGCGTGCCTACGACTTCGGCTTCTCGAAGAGCGCCGAGGAGACGTACAGGCACTGGCCGCGTGATTCGATCCTGAACGATGTGGTGACCGTGGTGCGCGGGTTCAAGCCGCACGTCATCGTCGCGGTGTTCTCGGGCACGCCGCGGGATGGTCATGGGCATCATCAGGTGTCCGGGATGCTCGCGCGCGAGGCGTACGAGCTCGCGAGCGATACGGTGCGCTTCCCGTCGCGGCTGACGGCGGGGCTTCCGGCGTGGACCGTGACGCACTTCTATCGCGGCCAGCGCGGTAATGCGACCGGCGCGACGTACGGCGTGAACGTCGGGGAGTACAGCCCGCTGCTCGGCCGGTCGTACGCCGAGATCGCCGGCGACAGCCGGTCGCAGCACAAGTCGCAGGGGTTCGGTGTGCTGCAGCGGAAGGGCGTGCAGATGGATTACCTGCGTCGTGAGGCGTCGCGGCTGCGCACGGGCGCTGGCACGGAGACACCGATCTTCGAGGGCGTGGATACGACGTTTGCACGCTTCGCCAGTGCGCTCGCGCCGGCCGCGCGCGTCCGGCTCGACTCGCTGCGCGCTGCGATCGCCGAGGTGCGGCGGATCTACAATGTGTTCGACCCGACGACGGCGGCCGTGCCCCTGGCGGCAGTCGTTCGCCATCTCGACGCGATCTGTCCCGAAGGCAGCGCGGTGTGCGGTGCTGCGCCGACCAGCGGCGGTGCGGCCCTCGTGGGTGATCTTGCGCTGTCGGTCCGCATGGCGAGGACGCGCGCGCATGCTGCGCTCGTGCTCGCGGCCGGGGTCGCGGTCGAGGCGAATGCGACGAGGGAGCTATGGCCAGTGGGCTCGACCGTTCCCGTGGATGTGCGGGTCTACAACCGCGGGAAGATTCCGATCGACGTTCCGGCTGTCGCGTACGGATTTCCAGGGGTGGGGCAGTCGATCCCGTTCCGTAGCCAGATGCTGGTGCGCGCCGACGGTGTGCCGACGCAGCCGGACAGCGTCGCGCGCTTCGCCACGCAGGTGCCGGTCACCCGGGTGACGAGTCCCTGGTGGCTCTCGACGCCGCGAGCGGGCGACATGTTCTCGACGAGCATCAATGGGCTGCCCGAAGGGTCCAATTCGCGGACCGGGCTGGTCCGCGTCCACCTCGACATCGCGGGCGCGACCATCCACGTCGATGCGCCGATCGTCTATCGATACGCTGATGCCGTGGCCGGCGACGTCGAACGCCCGGTGAGCATTGTTCCCGCAGCGTCGGTGACGCTGGACCGCGCGGTGGAAGTCGCACCGCAGGGCGCCGCGTACGAGCGAATGGTGCAGGTGCGCCTGCTCTCCTCGCTTGGCGACTCACAGCCCGTTCGCGTGGCGCTTCGACTGCCTGCGGGACTCACGGCTGACAGCGCATCGCAGACTGTCACCCTCGCTCCTGGCGCCGCGACGACACTGGCATTTCGTGTTCGCGGGCGTCCTGCCGCCGGATCGCACGAGATCGGCGCCGAGGCGATCACGGCCGGACCTGTGTCACGGACGGGGTTCACGCTCATCGAGTACCCGCACATCCGGCCGCAGCGGATGTACAAGCCGGCCACGATCGCGCTGCGCGTCGCGGATGTGACGGTGCCGAGCGGGCTCCGCATCACCTACGTCCCCGGCGTGAGCGACAACGTCGCGCCCGTGCTCCAGCAGCTCGGCTTCGCGCTCAGCGTCATCCAGCCCGCGGCGCTCGATACCTTCGACCTTTCGGCCACCGATGTCGTCGTCGTCGGGCCGCGCGCGTACGAGGCGCATGCGGCGCTGGTCAGGAACAACCCGCGCCTGCTCGCCTGGGTGCAGCGCGGGGGGACGATGGTCGTGCAGTACGGGCAATACGAGTTGCAGCTTCCCGGCGTGATGCCCTACCCCGTCACGCTGACGCGCCCGCAGGACCGCGTCACGGAAGAAGATGCGCCGGTGCGCGTGCTCGATGCCGGATCACCGATTCTCTCGACGCCCAACCGGATCACCCAGGCCGACTTCATCGGCTGGGTGCAGGAGCGTGCGCTGTACATGCCGCGCACGTTCGCCGATGCCTACACGCCGCTGCTCTCGATGAACGACCCTGGCGAGCCCGCGAACAGCGGCGCGATCCTCGTCGCGCCCCATGGGTCGGGCACCTATGTCTACACGTCGCTGAGCTTCTTTCGCCAGCTCCCTGCGGGAGTGCCGGGCGCGACGCGTCTGTTCGTGAACCTGCTCGCCGCCGGGCAGAAGGCTCGACCGGTGGTCCCGTGAGTGCACGCACCCCTGGTGTCCTCGGCAGGCTCGCCGCTGCCGCAATTGCGGTCGCGTTCGCGGCGTGCACGCGCGATGACGGGCGCACCGTGCTCACGATCTACTCGCCGCACGGCAAGGACCTGCTCGGCTACTACGAGCAGGAGTTCGAGAAGGCGAACCCCGACATCGACGTGCAGTGGGTCGACATGGGATCGCAGGAAGTGCTCGACCGGCTGCGCGCCGAGGCGGTGAATCCGCAGGCGGACCTCTGGTTCGGCGCCCCGTCGGAGGCCTTCGAACGCGCGGCGAGGGAGAATCTGCTGGAGCCGTACTCGCCGACGTGGGCGTCGGCGGTCCCGGCCGAGGCGCGCGACAGCGCAGCGAACTGGTTCGGGACGTACATGACGCCCGAAGTCATCGGCTACAATGCCGATGTCGTGAGTGAAGCGGATGCGCCGAAGGACTGGGATGATGTGCTCGATCCCAAGTGGCGCGGCAAGGTGCTGATTCGCGATCCGATCGCGTCGGGGACCATGCGTGCCATCTTCGGCGCGATCATCGCGCGGTCAGTCGCGCAGACCGGATCGACCGCCGCGGGATGGGAGTGGCTCCGCAAGCTCGATGCGAACACGAAGGAGTATACATTCAACCCGACGATTCTCTACACGAAGCTCGAGCGGCAGGAAGGCGTGCTTACGCTCTACAACATGCCGGACATGGCGACGCTCCAGCAGCGGCGCGGCGTGAACGTGAAATACGTCATCCCGACGAGCGGGACGCCGCTGCTCGTCGATGCGATCGCGATCGTGCGCGGTACGAGCAGGGCGGAGCAGGCCAAGCGGTACTATGAATTCGTGACGACGAAGGAAGCGTTGGTGTTCGCCGCCGACAGCTTCCTCCGGATTCCCGCGCGGACGGATGTTCCGAACGAGGACCTGCCGGAGTGGATCCGCGACGCCCGCACGCGGATCACGCCGATGCAGATCGACCGCCGGCTCATGGCCGACAGCCTCGATGCATGGATGACGTACTGGGACTCGCATATCCGGAATAGCGGGCGTCGGAAGTGAGCGCGGGCAGCCTCGCGCTTCGCGGTATCTCGCGCCGGTTCGGCGAGCAGGCCGCCGTCGAGGATGTATCGTTCGAAGTCGTCGCTGGGGAGCTGCTCGCGCTCATCGGTGCGTCCGGCTCGGGAAAGACCACGACGCTGCGGATGATCGCCGGACACGAGCGCCCGGACGCCGGCACGGTCACGCTCGATGGCGTCGACATCACCGGCCAGTCGCCGCAGAAGCGCGGCTTCGGCATGGTGTTCCAGCACTACGCGCTCTTCCCGCACATGTCCGTGGAGGACAACGTCGCCTTCGGGCTCGAGGCACGGGGCGTCGCACGCGGGATGCGACGCGAGCGCGCCCAGCGGGCGCTGTCGACCGTCGGGCTCGAGCGGGTGGGGCCGCGGCCGATCCAGTCGCTCTCCGGCGGAGAGCAGCAGCGCGTCGCACTTGCGCGTGCGCTGGTGATCGAGCCACGCGTGCTCCTCCTCGACGAGCCGCTGTCCAATCTCGATCCCACGCTTCGCCGCTCGATGCGGGATGAGCTGCGGTCGATGCTGCGTACACTCCACGTCACGGCGGTGTTCGTGACCCACGACCAGGATGACGCATTCGCGATCGCCGACCGGGTCGCGGTGATGCGCCATGGGCGAGTGCTGCAGGTTGGCTCGCCGGAGGATCTCTACGCCACGCCGGCCATGAAGGAGGTCGCCGATTTCATCGGTCGCGCAACGTTGGTGGACGCGGTTGACGCGGGTGCCCATGCGATCATCACGATCGGCGGGATCGAGAAGCGCGTCGCCGCCGTCAGGGCGGTGGCAGGTCCTCCCTTCCGGAAGGCCTACGCCGTCCTCCGCCCCGAATCGCTCGCCATCGTCGATCCGAAAACGCCCGGCGCTTGGCGCGGCATCATCGTGGCGCGTCGCTTTGCGGGCAGTGGATTCGCATACCGCGTTGCCCTGACTGAGGATCTCGCCGTCGAGGTCGCATCCGCGACGGGTGTCGTCGGCGAAGCGGACAGTGTCGGGGTCATCGTCGAGCGGGAACCGGTAGCGCTGGTGAGCGGGTGACGCCGCGGCGGCGCTGGACACCGCGATCGCTGCCGCTGGCGATTCCAGTGCTCGCCGTGCTGATCTGGGCGGTCGTCTACCCCAACGTGTCGGTGATCATCGGGAGCTTCGAGGGAGGGCTGGGCCATTGGCGCCGCTTTCTGGCGAGCCCCACCGATCGTGAAGCGCTGACGGCCACGCTCATCATCTCTTCGGGGTCCGTCATCGCTGCGACGATGATCGGACTCCCCCTTGCGTTCCTGCTCACGCGCTTCGAGTTCCGCGGCCGCCGCATGCTGAGCGCGATCGCCACGCTCCCGGCAGCGCTCCCGCCGCTCGTCGGGGTCGTCGCGTTCCTTTTTCTCTACGGCGAGAGCGGCGTCGTCACGCGCGTCGTGCAGAACATCCTCGGCCTCGAGCGGGCGCCGTGGACGTTCACCGGCATTCCGGCGATCATCTTCGTGCACGCGTATACGATGTACGTCTACGTGTTCCTGCTCGTCTCCGCGGGGCTCGAGCGCGTCGATACGACGCTCGCCGATGCGGCGGCGGGGCTGGGAGCGGGGGCATTTCGGCGCCTTCGCCGAGTGACACTTCCCCTGCTCACGCCAGCGATCGCCGGGTCGATGCTGCTCGTCTTCATGAGCGCGCTCGGCTCGTTCTCGGCGCCGTACGTGTTTGGCGGGGGCATTCGGGTGCTCTCGACGCAGATTCTCGCGTCGAAGCTCAACGGCAACATCGGGCTCGCGTACGTCGAGACGACGGTGCTGGCGCTGAGCGCGGTCGCCGGACTGACGCTCTTTCGCTGGCTCGAGCGGAGGCGGGCCTACACCGTCTCGGCGAAGGGGGCGGCCACCCGGATCGTCGTCCGGTCGATTGCGGGGAGGGCGGTCGGCACTGCGCTGGCGGCGGTATTGGTGACGGTGCTGGTGGCTCCGCATCTCATGGTGATGCTCGTGTCGTTCGCGCGTGACGGTGCGTGGACGACCCAGATCCTCCCGCCCGAGTATACGCTCGACAACTTCCGGCGACTTGCCACCGACAGCCAGCTCTGGCGGCCGATCCGGAACAGCCTGCTGATGGCGCTGATCGCCGTGTCCGCAAACGTCGTCGTCTGCTTCGTCGCGGCCTATCTCATTGTCCTTCGCCGCTTCCGCGGGCGCCGGGTGCTCGAACTGCTGGTCGCGCTGCCGTGGGCGATTCCGGCCACGGCAGTCGCGATCGGCCTCGCGGCCACCTTCAACGCGAACGACCCTGCCACCGCGCGAGTCCTCCTCGTCGGGACGTTCTGGATCCTGCCGCTCGCCTATTTCGTGCGCGGGATCCCGCTCGTCGCGACCGCCGCCGAGAGCTCGCTGCGGCAGATGGACCCCTCGATCGAGGATGCCGCACGCGGGCTCGGAGCATCATGGTGGATGACGGTACGCCGGGTGATCATCCCGGCGGCCAGGCCAGGCCTCATCGCCGGTGCGATGCTCGCCGCGGTCACGGCCGTCGGAGAGTTCGTCGCGAGCGTCGTGCTCTACACGCATGCGAACCGGCCGATCTCGATCGAGATTCTCGCGCAGCTCCGCGCGCTGTCGTTCGGGACCGCGGCCGCATTCAGCCTGCTGCTCATTCTGTTGACCCTTGGAATCACGCTTTCGGCGCGATGGGCCGAGACGCGCTTCACGCGCCCAAATGGCGTCCAGGCCACCTCGGCGACGGCGACGGCCAACTAGACCGGGGCTCGAGCGGACGGTGTTCGAATGGCGGTTGCCACCGTGCTGCGGCAGGGGTACGTTGGGGACCGGTCGCCGTAGACGGGGGACGCAGCGTGGCCGCTGCGTGCGCATGGTCCGGCTGCTGGACGCCTACCCCAGTGCCGCGTGAGATGTCGCTGACGAATCCCCCCATATCGAACGACCTCGACTGGCTCAGCGTCCAGCTCGCGCGGTTCGAGGCGTTGTTCGAGGCCGTCCCGCTCGCGATCGCGGTCTTCGACGCCAACCTGCGCCTCGTGCGGGCGAACGAGCGCTATGGCGAGCTCACGTCGCTCCCGGCGACCCAGTCGTTCGGCCGGGCACTGTACGACGCCCTCCCGAATACGCTCGCCGATGTGACCGAGCAGATGGATGCCGTGATCTCCGGGGACGTCGACTCGATCACGGTTCGCATCCCCTTTCGACACGCGGCCGCCCCGCGGATCGTCGAGGCCACGCTGAGCCGCATCGGCGGCAGTTCCGGGGCTGCGGGAATCCTTTTCATCGGGGCGGATGTGACCGAGCGGGAGGAACTGCGCGAGGACCTCGCACGGAGCATCGACCAGCTCTCCACGATCTTCGACGTGATCCCCGAATCGGTACGGGTCTTCGATTCGGGTGGAGTCATCACCCGATCCAACACCCAGGCGCAGCTCGATCATCAGGGTCATCCACCACGCTCCCTGACGGAGCTGTGGCAGGTTGAACATCCACGCGCGCTGACGGGGACGAGCCTTTTCATGCACGAGCACCCGACCGCGCGCGCGTTGCGCGGCGAGTCGGTGCGCGGGCAAACCCTCGCCGTGAGGCGGGGCGATGGAACGCCTGCGGTCATCGAGGTCAACTCCAATCCGCTGCGCGACAGTCACGGGAAGATCCGTGGCGCTGTCAGCGTCGAGCGCGATGTGACCGACCGGACGCGCCTCGCGACCGAGCTGGAGGAACAGGTACGATGCTCGGCGGCGCTGTTCGAGCGTGTCTCCACGGAAGCCGATCGGCTCGAGCGCATGGTCGCGGCACGAACGCAGGAAGTGGTGGAGCTGCAGGAGGCGCGCGCGAGGGAACGGCGCCTCGCCGCCGTTGGCCAGCTCGCGGCGGGCGTGATGCACGACGTGAACAACGCGCTCAACCCGATCATGGCCGCCGCGCATCTGCTGCACGTGAATGCCGAGAACCCCGACGCCATTCGCGACTACGCGACGCGCATCGCCAAGGCGGCCGAGACGGGCGCGACGACCGCACAGCGTGTCGGGCGCTTCATTCGCCAGGATCCGCTGTCCGTCGCCCGCAACGAGCCGGTCGATCTGGTGAGCATCGCCAACGAGGTCGTGGCAATGACGCGGCCGCTCTGGGCGGAGCGCGCGCACGGCGGCGTCGTGCAGCTCCACCGCGTGGATGATCATGGCGCCCTCGCGCGCGGCATCGCCGGAGAGGTCCGGGAGGCAATGCTGAACCTGATCCAGAACGCACTCGACGCGATGCCCGGTGGAGGGACTCTCTCGATCATCACGTCCGTGTGCGACGGGGAAGCGTGCATCGAGGTGGGAGACACCGGCAGCGGAATGAGCGACGAGGTGCGCGACCGCGCGTTCGAGCCGTTCTTCACGACCAAGGGAACGCTCGGAACCGGTCTCGGATTGTCGGAGGTCTACGGCATCATGAAGCGGCATCGCGGAGGTGTCGACCTCGAGTCACGTCCGGGTGAGGGCACGACGGTCCGATTGCGCTTTCCGCTCGCCACGGCGGACGAGCCGCTGGTGCCGGTCGCAGTGCGCCCGCGACGGTGCCGCCACATCCTCTTCGTCGAGGACAATGTGGATGGGCGCGAGTTCATCGAGGAACTCCTCGCCACCGAAGGCCATTCGGTCGACTGCGTGTCGACGGCGGGCGACGCCCTCGTCTACCTTGCGTGCGGGGGAGACAGCCCTGCGTACGACCTGCTGCTCACGGATATCGGCCTGCCCGACGGCAACGGATGGGACCTCGTTGCGGAAGTGCGCTCGCGCTGGCCCGCGCTCCGGATCGGCGTCGTCACCGGCTGGGAGGGACGGACCAGTCTCGCGGGCACTGCGGACTTCGTTCTTCGGAAGCCCGTTCGCACGAACGAACTGCTGGACCACATTGCCGCTGATGACTGACGTCGAGCCGACGACGGCCGCTGTCGAGTTTCACTCCAGGCCGAGATCAATGACCGAGCCGACGCCGCCAATTCGTGTGTTGATCGCCGAAGACGACCTCAACGCCCGCGCCATCATGGTCGAGCTTCTCTCCGCGCTGGGTCACGTCATCGTCGGCGAGGTCGGCACCGGCCGCGAAGCGGTGTCGCTCTCCCGGGTTGTCGCGCCCGACGTCGTCCTGCTCGATGTGCACATGCCGGACGGCTCGGGGATCGAGGCAGCGGAAGAGATCACCCAGGCGCTGTTTGGAGTCGCCGTGGTGTTGTTCAGCGGAGACCCGGGGGTGACGCTGAGCGAGCGGGAGATCCAGGCGACGTCGGCGACTGCATTCCTGCCGAAGCCGGCTCCACCGAAGGTGATCGATTCGACATTGCGCCTTGCCGCATCCCGTGCACGCGAGCTCGCTGCTGCCCGCAAGGACGCGGCGACCGCGCGACGTCAGCTCGAGGAGCGGAAGGTCATCGAGCGCGCGAAGGGCATCCTGATGCGCCGAACGGGATCGTCCGAGCAGGAGGCCTACCGTATGCTTCAGCGAACCAGCCAGGATCGATCGATTCCCATGGCGGAAATCGCCCAGACGGTGATCGATTCGGAGCCGGGACGAAGCTGAACCGAGCGGCGGGGAGCGCGGCGTTAGCGCCCCGCTGCCCGCATGGGAAGCCTAGCGGGGTGGCTTCTTCCCCGTGGGCTTTGCGACGACCGGCTTCGTCGCAGGCTTCGTTGCCGCCGGCTTGCTCACTGCGGCCTTGGCGAGCGGCGCAACGGTGGGTGCGACCGCCGTCTTGCCGGCCTGGACCTCGAGCGTCGCTCTCGCGGACGTCCCCTTCACCGAGGCGGTGAGCGTCTGCGTGCCCGACTTGCCGCCAAGGGTCCACCGGGTCGAGGCACGCCCCTTCGCGTCGGTCGTCGCCTTCGGTGGCGTGACGGTCCCGCTGGCGCTCGCGAAGCTGACCGCGGCGCCGGCGATCGCGTTCCCCTGGCCATCGGTGATCACCACCGTCAGCGGAGCTGGCAGCGGCTTACCGGTCACGCCGGTCGCGGCCGGGGAAACGAAGGCCACGTTCGATGCACGTCCGACGGTGACGGTCGCCGTGATCTCGACCGGCTTCGTCACGCCCGACACCCGCGCAACGAGCTTCTGCTGGCCCGGTGGAGCGCCGAGTGTCCAACGGGTGCTGACGCGCCCCGCGGAGTCCGTCGCGAGCACGCTGTCGCGCGTGCTGCCATGACTCGGCACGAACGTCACCGTTGCCCCCGCAACCGGATTGTCGAAGCGATCGGCAATGCGCAGCACGATCGCCTGCGGAAGCGTGCTGCCAGCCGTACCGCGCTGTCCCTGCCCGCGCTGAACGACCACCGCCTTCACAGTTCCCGGGCGCGCGAGTGCGGTGAGCGGGTAGGCAGGCACGGCCCGCGTCGCCCCGATCTGCACGCGCGCGCGATGCACGCCGGCGCTCGGCCCAAGCGTCCATCGCACGTGCGCCTCGCCGAGGGAGTCGGTGCGCGCATTGAGTGGGACGAGGCTGTCGGCACCGGTCGCCGTCCACGCCACGGGGATGTCGATCAGCGCCCGCCCGGTGGAATCGGTGACGCGGACACCGACCGGTAACGGGAGTGTGTCGCCGGCGGCGCCGACCTGTGCATCGCCGATGAGCACATGCCTGACGTTCGCGGCGACCGGATCCGCCTCCGCGAGGATCGTCGCAGCGCTGTCGAGTCGCTCGGTACGCGCAAGGAGCCGTTGAGGACCCGGTATTTCGCCGAGCGTCCATGTCGTCCGCCCCCTGCCCGCCGAATCCGTCATCACCGTTTCGGGATCAGCTCTGCCCTGGCCGTCGGCGGTCGCGAAATAGACAGGCACGCCGGCGATCGGCCGCCCTCGGAGCGACAGGACACGAACGACGACCGGCGAGGCGAGCGGCCGCCCGGCAGAAGCGTGCTGGTCGATCCCCGAGACACCGGCGATGGAGGAGGGAACGGCCTTGACGCGAATGCTGGTGCGCGCCGTGATCCCGTTCGCGGTCGCTTCGAGCGTCGTTTCGCCAGCGGCGTTTGCGAGGATCACTCCGGACGTATCGGCGGTGGCGATGCTCGTGTCAGCGACGCGAAGCATCGGCGTCGCGCCGGCGATCGGGGAGCCCCGGGCATCGACGACGTGCGGGCGCACGCGTGCATGCGAGCCTTCGGAGATCGTGATGCCGCTGTCGGGGATGAATCGAACGTCGAACGGCTCGGGCTTCACCGCGATGCGCGAGCGGGCAATCAGGTTTCCGACGAGCAGGATGATGGTCGTCGATCCGGGGGCGCGCGCGATGACCGTTCCGCTGGGGCTCACCGTCGCGACGGTGGTATCCTCACTGCTCCACTGGAGCCAGGACCCCACGAGCACGCTCCCGCTCTTGTTCGTGACGGTGGCCGCGAGGTGGATGGTGTCGCCGATCGACGTGGCCGTGGCACTCGCCGGCGAGAGCCCGACCCAGGACGCGCCGAGCGCGCCGATGGCGAGCTGCGACGGTCCAGCCTCGCCGACCATGCCGTAGGTCCGTGCGACGCTGAAGATCGACATGAGCGCGGCGGCGGTGGACACCGTGGCCGTGATCCATTTTCCCGCTGAGGAAAGGCGAGGTCTGAGCGGCGCTGGCATATACGAAAAGGACGCCTCGGCGGGGGGCGCTGTCACGGATCGGACGGTTGTTTGTGGCGGGAATCACAGGGGATGCTGCAGGTGACGTGGGATACGGCATTTGCGCCTTCCGCCACTCCCCTTGACAGTCTATGGGGAATCGGGCTATCGTGGCCTCCCCTAGACACTCTACGGAGATACTGTGGCGCCCAGACCCCTCGACCTGCTCCAGGGAACCCTCGATCTCATGATCCTCAAGGCCGTGAGCTGGCGAGCGATGCACGGGTACGCGATCGCTCGCTGGATCCAGCAGACCACTGGTGACGTGCTTCGCGTCGAGGAAGGGTCGCTCTACCCGGCGCTCCATCGGCTGGAGGAGCGTGGCCACATCGACGCGGAGTGGGGCGTGTCGGAGAACAACCGGCGCGCGAAGTTCTACAAGCTCACGGTGCGCGGACGCGCCGAGCTACGCGCCGAAGCGTCGAGCTGGTCGCGCTTCTCCGAGGCCGTGTTCAAGGTCGTCGACGCGACCACGGAGCCCGCATGAGCCGGAGCTACGGCGATCTCGCACCGCGCTGGAGACGCTATCTCCGCTTCTGGGGTCGCAATCTCGACGCCGACGTCGATGACGAGCTCCGCTTCCACGTTGAGATGCGCGAGCAGGAATACCTCGCCGCGGGAATGCCGCCGGCCGATGCACGAGCCGCGGCGATGAACCGATTCGGTGACGCCACGCGAGTCCGCGAGGCGTGCGCCGAGATCACCCACCGGAGGGAGCGGCGCATGCTCGTCACGGAATGGATCGCCACGGTTCGCCAGGACGCCGAGTACGCCGTTCGACAGCTCATGCGGAGTCCGAGCTTCGCCAGCGCGGCCGTCCTCACCCTGGCGCTCGGAATCGGCGCCAACAGCGCGATCTTCAGCCTCGTGGACGCCGTGCTGCTGCGCCCACTGCCCGGTATTCGCGAGCCCGACCGACTCGTCGAGCTGACGTCGTTCAGCCTCTCGTATCCGGCGTACCGCGACTTCCGCGATGCGTCGCGCGGGGCGGTGGATCTCGCAGCATTCCGCGACCGACCAATGGCCCTGCGCATCGGGAGCACCACCACGGTCATGACCGGGGGCATCGTCAGCGGAAACTACTTCTCGCTCCTCGGCGCCTCCGCCTCTCGCGGGCGCCCGCTGGCCGAGGCGGACGACCAGCCCGGCGCACCATCCGTCACGGTCATCAGTCATTCGCTCTGGAGTCGCTCCTTCGCCCGGGACCCGCAGATCGTCGGGCAGACGGTCCTGATCAATGGCATCCCCTCGACGATCATCGGCGTCATGGAGCGGGGGTTCCGTGGTACCCGCATGGTCGGGGTGCCGGATTTCTGGGTGCCCATCAGCGGCTGGCCGCAGGTCATGCCGAGCTCGTACAGGGGGCTCACCCTGCAGACCCGCAGCTGGTCATGGCTCTCCACGATCGGCCGCCTTGAGCCCGGAACGACCATCGCGCAGGGCGACGCCATCCTCGATGCCGCCTCCAGGCGCCAGCTCGAGCAGTATCCGAACGATACCCGTTCCAACACGGACATCTCGCTCGAGCCCTCGACGGCGACCGTGCTCGGGCGCGGTGTCGGGGGCGCGGCGACCCAGGTTCTCGCCGTGCTCGGCGGCGTCGTGTCGATCGTCCTGCTCATCTCCTGCGCCAACATCGCGAACCTGCTGCTCGCCCGCGCAGCACGCCGCCGCCGCGAGGTGGGGGTCCGCCTCGCACTCGGCGCGAGTCGGATGCGACTCGTCCGTCAGCTGGTCACCGAGGCGATGGTGCTGGCGCTGCTCGCCGGGTTCACCGGGCTCGGTGCGGCATGGCTGGTCCTCGAGTTTCTGGGACGCGTCACGCTCGGCGGGGTGGTATCGCTCGCAACGCTCGACCTCGGCATCAGCGGCAGGATCGCCGCGTTCGCGCTTGGCATGTCGGTGCTCACAGGGCTGGTCTTCGGGCTGCTGCCGGCACTGGAAGGGTCGCGCGTTGACGCCGCCGCCGTCCTGAAGGATGGTGGCGCGGGCTCCGGCCTTCGCCGCTCGCGGCTCCGTGACTCCCTGCTCGTCGCACAGATCGCGTTGAGCCTCGTACTGCTCGTCGGCGCGGGATTGTTCGTCCGCGGGCTGCAGCGGGCGCTCGCGACCGACATCGGGTTCGTCACCGATCGCGTCGCCATGGCGGCGGTGGATCCATCGCTCGTCAAGTACGATACCACTCGCGCGTGGCGCTACTACACCGAGGCCACCGAGCGGCTCACTGCACTCCCGGGGGTGCGGAGCGTTGCGTCCGTCATGACCGTGCCGCTCACCCCCGACCAGAACAGCGAGACCGCGCAGCTGGAAGGGTACATGCCCAAGCCCGGGGAGCAGGTCGAGCTGGATTACAACATCGTGGGGCGGGAGTTTCTGCGCACGCTGCAGATTCCCCTCGTGGCCGGCCGCGGCTTCGACGCGACCGACACGCACACGGCACCGAAGGCCGTGATCGTCAACGAGGCTCTCGTCGCACGCTACTGGACCAGCGAGAGCGCGATCGGCAAGCGGATCGTCATGAATCGCGATACCCTGCACGTCATCGGCGTGGCGCGCAACGCGAAGTATCACTCGCTCTCGGAGTCGTCGAGCCCGCACGCGTACTGGCTCCTCGACCAGCACCCCGGGCGGTGGACCAGCGCGATGTCGCTGCTCGTGCGCGCTGAGGCTGACGTCGAGCCCCTGCTCGCGTCGATCCGTGCGACGCTCCGAGTCGCGGGACCGGAGGTTCCCGTCGTCGCGCTCGGCAGCTACGGGGATCAGTTCGACGCGGTACTCGCCCCGCAGCGCATCGCCGCGACCCTGCTCGGCTTTTTCGGGCTGCTCGCGCTCATTGTCGCCTCGGTCGGCGTATACGGCGTGGTCGCCTACGGACTGAGCCAGCGCACTCGCGAGATCGGGATTCGCATGGCGCTGGGAGCTCGATCGTCTTTGGTGCTGGGAATGGTGATGCGCGAGAATCTCCGGAAGGTGATCTCCGGGATCGTCATCGGCGCATGCCTCGCGCTCGCCGGGACGCGCATTCTGGAGAGCCTGCTGTACGGCGTCAGCACGTACGACCCGCTCACCTTCGGGGCCATGTCGCTGCTGCTCCTGGTCGTGGCGGTGCTCGCCGCATTGCTGCCGGCGCGCCGGGCGACGGCGATCGATCCACTGACGGCCCTGCGGGCTGAGTGACGCTCGGGCGGACTCGCGCAGTTCGCTTTGCCGGTAATCACCGATCGCATCCCCAATCGAAAGAGCGAGGTGCCAGCGGATAGCTACAGAGCTCGCAGCGGCGAGCTCTGCTCCAGGACGTGGATTCGACTGCGACCACTACCGCCATGACGCGCGGCGACGAGGACGGAACTGATCGGACCGCTGGTTTCTCCGACCGCCGTTCCTGTTTGAGAGCTCTCCAGCTATCAGCTCTTCAGCTTGTCGCTGGCACCTCGTCCTTCCCACAGCTCCGCGCTCGTCGACGCCCCTCAGAAGGGAGGCATGCAACGCAGCCATCACCCCGCCGCCGGTTCCACGGTTTTCGCCTTGGTGTAGCTCTCCATGCCGAGCCCGAGGAAGATCGTCCCAATGACGAGCGCCGCCGACATCCAGAAGGGAACCCCATGGCCGAGCGATCCATACGCGAGCGTCGCGCCGATTGGCCCGATGACCCGTGCGATGCCTCCGAACGTCTGCTGCACGCCCATGTACAGTCCGCGCTCCTGCTGCAGGATCACCCGTGAAAGCAGCGCGGTGACACACGGGAAGGTGAAGGCCGTGCCGAGCGGAACGAGCGCCACGGCGATCGCGAGCATCCAATAGGTGCGCGACAGGGGAATCGTCGCGAGCCCCATGGCGAGCAGCACGCAGCCGATCCGTGACAGCCGCGCTTCGCCGAAGCGGTCCACCATCCACCCGAGCACGCCGGCGCGCGTCACGACCGAGATCGCGCCGATGTAGGCGAAGAAGAAGCCGATCGTCCGCTCGTTCACGCCGAACGAATCCGCGAGGAAGAGCGCAAGCACCGCGTTCATCCCCATGAACGCGCCCATTGCGATCGCGTAGATCCAGATCAGCCGCGGCGCAGGCTCGGCGCCCCGGGTGAGCACGCGCCACACGGCCTGTCGCGACGACGTACCGGCCTTTCGCCCGGCCGCTCGCGCACGCAGGTCATGCGACTCGGTCAGGTAGGTGTACGCGAACAGCATGTTGACGAGGCACAGCCCAGCGGCGATGAGTCCCGGCGCGGGCCGCCCCCAGACGAGCGAGAACGATCCGAGCGCTGGCCCGATCGTGACGCCGAGATTCGTGGCGGCCGAGAGCCAGCCCAGGCTGCGGGCGCGTTGCTCTGGCGCCGTGGCGTCGGCGACGTACGCCTGGATGACCCCTGTCGTGCCGCCTCCCGCGCCCTGCACGATGCGCGAGAGGAAGAGCATCCAGATCGAACCGGCGAAGGCGAACACCACGTACGCGATCGCCGACGCGGCAAGTCCGACGAGCAGTGCGGGACGCCGTCCGTAGCGATCGGAGAACTTCCCCCACATCGGCGCGCTGAGGAGCTGCGCGACCGAGAACGACGAGACGAGGAGGCCGACCATCAGGTCGCTCCCGCCCAGCGCGCGCGTGAGAAAGGGAAGCTGGGGCAGCAGCATGAGCAGCCCCACCATGTCCACGAACGCCGTGACCATCAGGACCGCAAGCTTACCCAGAACTCACCCGTGACGAAGGAATGGGAGTGCGCCGCGGGCCGAAGGAAGGAGTCAGAACCGCCGCTCGCAGAATCTAATCGGCCTTCCCGAGAGCGGCGGGAGGCACGGCTCGGCCTACCACTCCCGCCAGCGCGATGATCGTCAGGACATAGGGGATCATCGACACGAACTGCGACGGGATCGCCTGGACGGTCTGCAACTGGATCTGGAGCGCCTCCGCCGCGGCGAAGAGCAGACACGCGATCCCCGCACGCACGGGATCCCACCGGCCGAAGATGATGGCGGCCAGCGCGATGAAGCCGCGCCCCGCGGTCATCTGGTCGGTGAACTGGTGCTGGTCCAGTGCGAGATACACCCCGCCGAGCGACGCGAGCGCGCCGGAGAGAATCACGGCCGCGTAGCGCACACGCGCGACGTGTACGCCAACGGTCGTTGCAGCTTCCGGATGTTCGCCGACCGCCCGGATGCGAAGGCCAAACGGCGTCCGCGCAACCAGCAGCGCCACGGCGGGGATCGCGAGCAACCCGAGCCACACCAGCGGGTCGGCGAACGGCGAGAAGAGTCCGGCCGTCTCATCGCGCGAGAATCCGGCGATGCGTGCCGAATTCGACGAGCTGTTGAAGGCGAGCTGAAGGAAGAAGCGCGTCAGGCCCACGGCGAGCAGGTTCACGGCGATGCCGACGACGATCTGGTCGGCGCGATAGCGGATCGAGGCGACGGCGTGCAGGCCGCCCGCGAGTACTCCCCCGGCAATTCCGCACAGCACCCCGATCCAGGGGCTCCCGCTGTAGTGCGCACCGAGGGTCGCCGTGAATGCGCCCGTGAGCATGAAGCCCTCGAGCGTGAGACTCACCACGCCTGCACGCTCTGCCACCACTCCCCCCGACGCCGCGAAGAGGTAGGGGATCGAAATGCTCAGCGTCTGCACGAGAAAGGCGAGGAAGATCATCGCACCGCTCCGGCCGTGCCGCGCAGCAGGCGCCGGACCTCGGGCACTGCAGTCGCGACCGCGAGAATGACGATGCCCTGGAGTACCTCCACCATCGTCTTGGGCACGAGCGCGTTGATCGCGAGGCCGCCTTGCGACAGCGTCGCGAAGAAGAGCGCGGCGAGAACGACGCCGAGCGGGTGGTTCCGTCCGACGAGCGCCACGGCGATGCCCAGGAAGCCCGCACCGCCAGCGAAGGCATCCTCGTAGTAGTGCTTGTAGCCGAGCACGTGATTGATGCCGCCCATCCCGGCGAGCGCGCCGGCGAGCGTCATCGCACGGATCCACACGCCGCCAACCCGAACGCCGCCGTACTCCGCGGCGTCGGGTTGCAGTCCGACGGCTCGCAACTCGTACCCGCCGCGCGTGCGCTCGAGGTACCACCACACCAACCCCGCCGCGGCGAGCGCAACGAGGATCGTCCAGTTGCCCGCCGATCCATGAAATGCGTCCATCGTTCCCGAGAGACGGGGAACGACCCCGGCGCTGATCTCCGCGGTGTGCAGCGTCTCGGCAACCGCGAGCCGCGCCGCAACGATCCAGTTCAGGAACGCGAGCACGATGAAATTCAGCATGATCGTCACGATCACCTCGTGCGCGCCGAATCGAGCCTTGAGAACCCCGGGAATCATCCCGACGGCCCCGCCTCCGGCCGCGGCCGCGACGATGCAGATGGGGATCGCGACGATCGCCGGCATTCCCCGGCTCAACGCGAGCCCCGCCATCGCCGCGGCGAAGCCACCCATCGCGAGCTGGCTCTCGGCGCCGATGTTGAACAGGCCCGCGCGAAGACCGAGCGTGACGGCGAGCCCGGTGAAGATCAGCGTCGTTGCCTTGAACAGCACCTGGCCGAGCCCGTAGGGGTTGCCCCATGTCCCGTCGAGCAGGAGGCGATACACCGCACTGGGCGCCTCTCCGAACGAGAGGATGAGGATGTCCCCGATCACCAGTGCGATGAGGAGCGCGACGAGAGGCGGAAGCAGGGCTTCCAGGATCGCCGTCCGCTTCACGCTACAGGGTCCGCGGCACCGGTCATGTACCGGCCGAGGAGTTCCTCGGTCGCGTCGGCACGCCGCACGACGGTTGCGAAGCGACCGCCGTACATCACCGCGATGTTGTCCGCGAGTGCCATCACCTCGGCCAGCTCCGCCGACACGAGGATGATCGCCTTCCCCGCCGCGCGTGCCGCGCGGAGGCGGTCGTGAATCTGCTCGATCGCGCCGACATCGACGCCCCGGGTGGGCTGCGCGGCGAGCAGCACCGAGAAGTCGCGCGCCATCTCCCGCGCGACGACGAGCTTCTGCTGGTTTCCGCCGGAGAGCGCGCGTGCGGGCAGGGCGGCGTCGGGCGGCCGGATGTCGAACGTTGCGATTCGGTCGGTGGCGTTCGCGGCAATGCGCTCCCGCTCGAGCACGCCGCGGCGCGTGTACCGGTGTTGCGCTCCGAGGATCAGGTTGTCGGCGATCGAGTAGTCGAGGATCAGGCCGCGTCGATGGCGATCTTCGGGGATGTGCGACAGGCCGCGATCGGCTCGCTCGCGCACCGACGTCCGTCCGATGTCGTGCGTGCCGAGGTGCACCGAACCGCCGCTCGGCGGACGCAGGCCGGCGAGCGCCTCGATCAGCTCCGTCTGGCCGTTGCCTTCGACGCCGGCGATCCCGAAGATCTCGCCGGCAGCGACGCTGAAGCTGGTCCCGTCCACTGCGCGGACGTTGCGAGCGCCGGGCACGACGAGGTCGCGTACGACGATCGCGGGCGCAGCGGGGGCCATCGCACCGAGCGCCGCACTGGTCGCGCCTCCGAGCACCACGTCGCGGCCGACCATCGCCCGCGCGAGCGCTGCAGGGGTCGTGTCGCGAGTCGACGTTCGCAGCATGGTCTCCCCCTGCCGCATCACCGTGACCATGTCCGACACGTCCATCACTTCGTCCAGCTTGTGGGTGATGAGCACCACGGTCGTTCCGTCGTCCCGCAGGCGGCGAAGGATGCGCCAGAGGTCGCGGATCTCGGGCGGCGACAGGACGGCGGTCGGCTCGTCGAGCAGGAGGATGCGGGCGCCGCGGAAGAGCACGCGCAGGATTTCCACCCGCTGTGCCTCGCCAACGGAGAGCGCCGATACCCTGCGGTTCGGATCGACGCGGAATCCCGTCCGCTCGCTGATCGCCTCGACATCGCGAACGGCGCGCGCCCGATCGAGCAGCCCGCGGTTCGATGGCTCGCGTCCGAGGACGATGTTTTCCGCGACCGTTAGCGTCGGTACCAGCATGAAGTGCTGGTGCACCATCCCGACGCCGGCCGCGATCGCCGCCTCGGTGGACCATCCGGTGACGTCGCGGCCGTCGACGGCGATCGTCCCCGAATCAGGCGCGAACATCCCGCTGACGATGCGCATGAGCGTCGACTTGCCGGCGCCGTTCTCGCCGACGAGTGCGTGAATCTCGCGGGTCGCGACCTCGAGCGACGCACCACGGTTCGCGCGCACCGCTCCGAATGACTTGACGACCCCGCGCGCCACGACGGCCTTGGCAGCACCGTTGTTCGCGGTGACCGGAGATGTCACCGGCGCCCCTCCGGTGCGGCAGCGCGTGTCGTCGGCACCTTGATGCGGCCGGCGATGATCTCCTGCTTCAGCGCCTCGACGCGCGCGCGCGCTGCGTCGGGGATCAACGCCCGGTTATTGGCGTCGTAGATGTAGCCCACGCCCTCCTCGGCGAGCCCGTACGAGTAGATGCCGCCCTTGAACGTCCCGTCCCGCACGCGCTTGATCGTGTCGAACGTGACCGCCGCGACGCCCTTCACCATCGAGGTGAGGATGAGCCGCGGTGCCGTGGGGTCGTATTGATCGGCGTCCACGCCGATCGCCATCTTGCCGCGCTCGCGGGCTGCCTGGAACACCCCGAGGCCTGTCGATCCGGATGCGTGAAAGATGATGTTCACGCCGGACTGGTACTGACTCAGTCCGAGTTCTTTTCCCTTGCCGGGATTGCGAAATGCTTCCGGCGTCGCGCCCGCGTATTGGGCGACGACCGTGCAGTCCGGACACACGTGCTCGACCCCCGCACGGTAGCCCGCCTCGAACTTGTGGATGAGGGGGATGTCCATCCCGCCGACGAACCCGACGCGTTTCGAGTTGCCGACGATCGCCGCCAGCGCGCCGACGAGGAAGGAGCCCTCCTCCTCGCGAAACTTGAGGGCAGCCAGGTTGGCTGGCGGCTGGATGACATTTCCCGCGGCGTCGCTGGCGATCGAGTAATCGACCCCCGCGAAGGCGACGTTCGGGTACTCCTTCGCGAGCTCGGTCAGGTCATCGGTGAAGATGAACCCGACGCCGATGACGAGGTCCATCCCTTCCGCCGCGAGGAGCCGCAGCCCGGCTTCGCGGTCGGAACCCTCACCGGGCTCGACGAAGCGAACGTGCGCGCCCAGATCTCGCATCGCCTGTTCGGCGCCCGCGTACGCGCCGTCGTTGAACGACTTGTCACCGCGGCCCCCGACGTCGAAGACGACACCGACATCGATGGTTCCTTCCGCCACCGCTTCCGTCGCCCCGCGGGGGGCGACGAAGAGCAGGGCGAGGTGGATAACGAGGAGAACGGCGATGGCGATGACGAGCTTTCGCATGCGCACGAAGATTCGTGATCGGCGCGGGCCGAGGCAAGACTCTCCGCGACCCGCGTCGCGGAACCAGCCCTTTGCCGGTTCCGGGCTCTGAATGACTTCTAGAAGAAGAAGAACTCACCTCCGCCACCCGTGCTGTTGAACCGCGGATTCACGATGTTGTTGTAGATGGACCCGAATGTGTAGCTGATGCCGACGTTCCCCGAAACGCGATAGGGCGTCACCTGCTGCCGGCGGTTCTGGAGGACCTCAAAATCGCTCAGACGTCTGCGCTGGATTGAGATCTGGTTGTAGATCGTTGACGCGTTGCCATTGAGCGTAAGGGAGAAACCCTTGAAGAGGCGAATGTTGGCGAACATGAATGCGGACACGGCATAGAGATGGGTGTCGTGGAGATACTGCTGTCCGGAGAGACCTCCGAATGCGCTCCCCCAAGGCTGAGTGACTTCATACGAGACCTGAAGCTGGTGGTCGAGCACCTGCTGGGACGTCTTGAAGTAGATCGTCTCCTGATCGTAATCGAGGGCATTGACCCCGATCGAATAGTTGAAAACCAATTGTCGCCGCGTGGATTCCGAGTACGGATAAATGCTGTACTCGAACGCCGGTGCCACCCGGAGGAAGAGGTCGTTGTTCGCAAAGCTCGACGCGCTTGCCGAGGCGGTTACTCCAGTCGAGAAATGTGGACCGAGGCTTCGGACGAGATATGCGTTCGCATTGATCGAGTGCGAGTACGCCCTGTCGATCCGCCCGAGGATCGTATCGATCACGACGATGGGGTCGACCGCCACGGTGTCGAAGCGGTTCGGGAAGGTGACCTTGCTCTCGTTGTAATTGCCGTTGGTCGAAATCCGCGCCTTCCACCGCTCCGTCGTGCGCGTCGCCGACAGTGAACCGTTGGTGGAGATGCGCGATCGCGACTTCTCGCCGTTGCCGCCGCCACCGAGGCTCGTGCGGAAGACCCAGAAATTCCATGGGTCGTTTGCCGCCGCCTGGTTGGCGGAGCGACTGGTGGCAGCCGGAGCGAGTGTGATCCGAATGCGGTCGGCCGCGGCTGTCCGGGCCACGTACCGCACGAGCCCCATCTTGATGTACCTCACCAGCGTCTGGCGGGTCTGATCTTCAGGCGAGCTCGGCTCGGTCGCGAACGTCAGCGTGTCTGCCGCTCCAGCAAAGGCGCGCAATCCGATGAAGTACAGGGTGTACGCCCGCCCCCCTGCCCCCGTCCCTTGATTCCCGAAGAGAAGGTGCACGTCGGCGTCAGCACGATCGCGAACGTAGTCGACATACGTCAGCTCCGTCCGCAGGTAGTCGAGGTCGCACGGACAGTCGTCCACGAACACGCGCAGCGTGCTCCCGACCGGCGCCGCGGGTGTAGTCGGTACAACCTGCGACTGCAGGGCGAGTGGCGCGGCGAGAAGCACCATCGCGAGGACAACAGAAGGCTTCATGGAATGCGGGGGGAAAATGGAATGATCGTGGACGCTCGAGGGCCCTCGCCGCATCGCGAGGAACCCCACCTGGGTATCGCACAGGGTGTTCGACACCCTCGACCGTCCGAAGGTTGGCAGCACCGACGATGACACTACGCGCTGACCTTCCGCGCCGTTCCCCGCCGGCGCCATGCGCGTACCAATGGACAGCCAACGTGCGCCCCGGTAACTCTCTGTCTCCTCACCCGCGACCCCCGGAGGTTCACGATTGGAGCGCATCCGCACTCGCTTCCTCGTCGTCGGCAGCGGCGTTGCTGGCCTGCACACCGCATGGCGCGCGGCGCAGACGGATGATGTCCTCCTGCTCACCAAGCGTTCGCTGTTCGACAGTGCGACGGCCTATGCCCAGGGGGGAATAGCCGCCGCACTGGGCGCCGGAGACTCGCCGAAGCTCCACCGTCAGGACACGCTCGCCGCTGGTGCGGCGCTCTGTGATGCGGCGGCCGTCGCCGTCCTCGTCGAGGAAGGTCCGGCGCGGGTCAATGAGCTGTACGCTGCGGGGGCGAAGTTCGACCTGGCCCCGAGCGGGAAGTTCAAGCTGGGTAAGGAAGCGGCACATTCGCGCCATCGCATCGTCCACGCGCACGGCGACCAGACGGGCGCCGAGGTCGCCCGAACGCTGATCGCCAGGGTGCGGGAAAGCGAACGCGTCAAGGTCGTCGAGACCGCGCGCGTCCTCGGCCTCATCGTGCACGGCGAGCAGTGCTGCGGCGTCCGCGCGAGTGTCGCGGGCAATCCGGTCGAGATCATCGCCGACGCAACGGTCCTCGCCACCGGAGGGTGCGGCCAGGTGTTCCGCTACACCACCAACCCCGTCGTCGCGACTGGTGATGGATTCGCCATCGCCCATCGGTCGGGTGTGCGCCTCGCCGACATGGAGTTCGTGCAGTTCCACCCGACAGCGCTCGACACGCCGGAGAATCCGCTCGCGCTCATCTCCGAGGCGGTACGTGGTGAGGGAGCGCGGCTTCTCAACGAAGCCGGTGTGCGCTTCATGTCATCACGCCACAAGCTGGCTGAACTCGCGCCGCGCGACATCGTGGCACGCGAGATCTTCCGCGAGCGGGCCGACGGTGGACGTGTCTACCTCGACGCACGAAAGCTCGGACGCGCGTTCATCCGCCGGTTCCCGGGCATTCACGCCGTCTGCCGCGCGCGCGGCATCGATCCGGTGAAGGATCTCATCCCGGTCACCCCGGCGGCGCACTACATGATGGGCGGCATCGTCACCGACCTCGTCGGTCACTCGAGCCTCGCACGCCTGTACGCTGTCGGGGAGCTCTCGAGAACGGGCGTCCACGGCGCCAACCGCCTTGCGTCCAACTCGCTGCTCGAGGGCCTCGTCTTCGCCGAGCGGGCGGCGCGCGACATGATGCTGACACCCCGCCTCCGCACGGTTCCGCGGAAGAAGTCGTGGCACGTGCCGCTGCTCACCGATCGCGGCGCGGCTCAGGTCGCGGCCGATGACGTTCGCTCCGTGATGTGGCAGCACGCGGGCATCGCTCGAACGGGGAAGGGGCTGCGCACCGCGCTCTCCGAGCTCGATCGCATCACCGAGCGACTCCCGGAAGGGGCGACCGAGGAGGCGAACATGATCGACACCGCCCGGCTCATCGCCGAAGCGGCCCTGATGCGCGGCGAATCGCGCGGCGGCCACTTCCGAACGGATTTTCCGAAGGCAAAGCGCAAATGGCGCGGGAGGCACATCGAATGGTGACGCACACGATCAGTCGCGGCGACGAGACGATGAACCCGCTGGGCCGGCCTGGCGTCGACGAGTATGCCCCCTCCTATGCCGGGTACGTGAACGCCGTCCCTGATGGCGAGCTGCTCATGCTGTTGCGCGATCAGCTCGCCGAGACCGAGGCGCTGCTCCGCGAGTTCTCCGGCGCGCGGGGCGATCATCGCTACGCACCGGGAAAGTGGACCGTGAAGGAGGTCGTCGGCCACATCGCCGATTCGGAGCGCGTGTTTTCCTATCGGGCGCTCCGCTTCGCACGCGGGGATCGGACGCCGCTCCCCGGCTTCGAGCAGGACGACTTCATCCGCGGAGGGAACTTCGCGGCCCGGGCGCTGCCCGAGATCGCGGGCGAGCTGCGCAGCGTTCGCATGGCGACGATCACCCTCTTCGCGGGCCTGTCCGAAGAGGCGCTCATGCGACGCGGGCCGGCCAACAACGCGGAGGTGAGCGTGCGAGCGTTGGCATGGATCATCGCCGGCCACGAACGGCACCATGCCCGGATCGTTCGCGAGCGCTACCTCGGCTAGGCCACGGACCGAACCCTGGCGTTAGCGCCGCGCAGCGGCTGCACCGGTCACCCACTGCTCGAGCTGCGCCGTCGTCTGCGCGCCAAGCCGTCGATCGAT